>CAYSSE010000013.1:0-38007 GCA_964433355.1 uncultured Desulfocicer sp. | reverse complement strand
TCCTCCCCTACCCTAAAGGGATAGGGGTTTCCTTGCCACAAAAACATATGAAAAATAATAAATATACAAAAGGAATAAATTTTTCTTTTGTGATGACATTCATTTTTTTTCTATCTATTCTTCAGTTTCTTTTTTTCATGCCCTGTGCGGATGCCGGGAATGAAAAAACAATCGCTCTTGTTATGAAGGCGCTTTCCAATCCGTTCTTTTTAAAAATGGAAGAGGGTGCAAAAAAATATGCTATAGAAGAAAATATTCCTTTAGAAGTCTTTGGCGTAGAGCGAGAAACCGACGTTGAACGACAAATCGGTATTTGCGAGAATCTTATCTCTCGGGGATACGGAGCCATTGTAATCGCTCCAACCGACTCAAAAAGATTGGTTCCGATTTGTAAAAAAGCCATGAAAAAAAACATCATTGTTATCAATATTGATAACCCACTGCATCAAGAGACAATGAAACAGCTGGGTATTTCCATCCCATTCGTAGGATCTGACAATCGTATAGGGGCTGGAATGGTTGGACAATATATCAAAGACAAATTGACCGGAAAAGGGAAAATTATTGTAATTGAAGGGATTCGGGGTGTTGAAAATGCGGAATTGCGTAAAAATGGTTTTATAGAAACGGTCACCCAGGGCAGCACCATCCAAATTATAGCCTCTGAAAGCGCAAACTGGCATACCGATGAAGCACTATCTATTACAGCCGAATTGCTCAAGAAGCACAAAACCGTTGACGCCATTTTCTGTGCCAATGACCAAATGGCACTGGGTGCTTTACAGGCCATAGATATGATGGGCCTTTCCGGAACAGTGCTTTTAGCCGGATATGATAATATCGAATCCGCACGGAATGAGATGCGCAATGGCCGCATTCAAGCTACAGTGGAGCAACACCCGGAACTAATGGGGGCGTATGGTGTAGAATTGGCATGGAAAGCCCTAAATGGTCAAAAAATCCCCTCATACAAGTCAACCCCCCTGGATTTGATAACACAGGAGTCTTTTAATAAAATTATTGCTTTGTCTGTCTCTAATTTAAAAAGTTCCTTTTTTGCAATCCTCCTGAAGGAGGCACAGGAAACCGCAGATTTATACGGAGCAACGCTTTTTTTTGAGGATGCCCAAAATAGTGACTCTAAACAACTCACTGATATTGCGGATTTATTAACAAAAAACATTGATATCCTGATGATTAATCCAACAAATACAGAATCGGTAATGCCGGGGATAGAAATGGCGAACAAAAAGAATATTCCCGTTATCACAGTTGACAGAAAATCTTCAGGAGGAAACATTCTTTGCCATATTGAATCTGATAATGTGGAGGGAGGCCACATGGCCGCCAGGATATTAGTGCAGCATTTTAAAAAAGAGGTGAAGGTGGTCGAGATTGAAGGCATTCCAGGAACCTCTGCCTGTTATGAAAGGGGGATAGGATTCAATCAGGAACTTCAGAAATACCCAAGAATAAAGGTGATCGCCCGCGATGTTGCCAATTTTGATCGGAAAGAAGCCCAGGAGATTATGCAGCACATTCTGCTGAACTTTAAAAACTTTGATGCGGTTTTTGCCCATAACGACGAGATGATTCTGGGCGTAATTGATGCTCTTAAAAAATCTAAAGATCAACGACAGCCAATCCTCATTGGTTTTGATGCCATACGTGAGGCAAAAGAGGCGGTTCAGCAAGGCCGGCTTACAGCCACCATTGCTCAAAAACCCGACACCATGGGGAAATTAGCGATTGAAACTGCTGTTCAATATTTTCGTGGACAAGAAATAAAACCGACGATCTTTGTTGATCTTTCAGTAATTACCAAATAAGTACCTGAGCATATATTCTTCAAGATAAAATCCAGAGATATCAAGGATGATATATGCATTGAATGCTGAAAAACATATGTGTGGGTACTTAGGAGTTTTTTATTTTGTTTCATACGATTAACAGTAAGTTTTATACCCTTGCAGCGGTGCTGATCTTTTTGTTTAGCCTTGGGTACTGTATATTGGCCATCTTTTTGCATGATCAGACTCAAACCGCACTACTGGTTCAGGAATCTGTTGCCTTTGAGAAAGAAATCCGAACGCTTCATGATATGTTTTATGAAGTGCGTTTTTGGGAAAGATCTGTTTTTTTTCAGCAAATCCATGATGCCGAAAAAAAATTTGGTGCTGTTATAGAGCAGTTTAGAAAACGCATATCAAAAATATCCACTATGCAATCCAGTATGCAACTTGGTATATCTGCAACCGAAAAAACCGGTATGATTTTACATAGCCTTGGTCAATATGAAGTAGATTTCAATCAACTTGGCCAATATATGACGGATCAAAGATTGAATAGAACCCGAATGGACACAGCATACCAATCCCTGGCTTCCAATGTCCTGAGAAGCAACCAGACTTCTCTGTTAAAACCCTTGTTCAATTTAACCCGTTTTTTAACAAATTACCGCATTGATAAAAGGGAATCCGAATACCGGGCACTGTTGCTCGTTGTAGATTATCTTGAGAGCAAGCTCTTGCAGGCTCAGCTTATAGATAATCGAATGCAAGGGTATGTACAGAACTTCAGAGTTTTATTAATCAAAGACTTTAAATTGGAAAAAGAAATACACTTAGTCAATCATCGGTTTGATGTGATTAGTACGCAGCTGATGAGCTTGATGGAAAATATTTCTAAGGAAGCAGAAGGTCTACTGAGACTAAAATTCCTGGAAACTGATAAAAGCAGAAAACAATTGAATAAAATTTTTTTTATTTCAACCGCCATCAGTATTGCGATTCTTTTGTTGATTCTTTCCCTGATAGCAAGGAAAATTATTCACCCAATAAGATCCATGGCCAAAGTCATGAAAGACGTTGAGAATAAAAAAAACACCTCTCGGTTTGAATGCCATGGGAATAAAAAAGATGAGATCGTGCATCTTGGATTCGCCTTCAATGACATGCTGGACACGATTCAAGCAAATAATGAGAAACTGCTCAGCTATCAAAACAAACTTGAAAAAAAGGTTTTGGAGCTTGCTTCCAATGAAAAAGAATTAAAAGGTCACCGGGAACAGCTTGAGAAAAAAGTGGAAGCTCGTACATCTGATTTGACCATTTCCAATACCCTGCTGACAACCTCTTTAAAAGAAAAAGACAGTCTCCTTAAAGAGATCCATCATCGTGTCAAAAACAACCTTCAAATCATTTCAAGCCTGTTGAAGCTTCAGGCAAACCAGACCCAAGATGTACAATCAGCCGCATTGTTTAAAGACAGCCAGGATCGGATATCATCCATGGCGCTTATTCACGAGCAGCTTTATCAATCTAAAGATCTGTCTAATATTTATTTTGAACTCTATCTCAAAAATTTAGTAAACAGCCTGATGCATTCTTATCGAAAGGGATCCATAAAAATACGAACGGATATTAAATCTAAAAATGTTTTCCTGGGAATTGATGTGGCAATTCCCTGCGGGTTGATTATCAATGAACTGGTTTCCAATTCCTTAAAGTATGCATTTCCTGAAGCTGAAGAAGGCGTTATTTCAATAACTGTCCAATGCGTTAACAAAAATGAAATTACCCTGGTCATCGGTGATGACGGCATTGGTTTCCCTGAAACCATTGATTTCAGAAATACAAAAACATTTGGGTTGCAACTCATAACCGGTCTTGTGGAACATCAGCTTGCGGGAGAAATTCAGATCAACCGGAATGCAGGAACCGAATTTCGAATTCGGTTTAAGGATGTAAGCGCAAAGGAAAGGATATAGCATATGAACGCTTCGAATATTCTTGTTGTTGAGGATGAATTTATTATTGCCAAAGACATTGAGACAAGCTTGGAAAATATGGGATATAGGGTCTGCGGTATTGTTTCATCCGGCGAGGAGGCAATTGCAACAACTGAAAAGGAAAAACCCGATTTAGTGCTGATGGACATCATATTAAAGGGTGCAATTGATGGGATTGAAGCTGCCAGGCAAATACAGTCTCAATTTAAAATTCCGATTGTGTATCTCACTGCACATGCTGATGAAAAAACACTTGAAAAAGCTAAAATAACCGAATCTTACGGCTATATAACCAAACCTTTTAATGAGAGAGCATTAAACATAGCTATCCAGATTGCACTCTATAAACACAAAATGGAGAAGAAGTTAAGAAAGAGCGAAGAGAAATTCAGATTCCTTGCTGAGCATTCTGCTGATACTATCTATAAAGTAAATTTAGAAAGCGAACTGTACACTTATGCGAGTCCTTCTATAGAAAAATTATTTGGCTATACTCCAGAAGAGGTGCTTTCTTTGAAAGTGAATGACACACTGACCGCCGAATCATATGGGAAACAACGGGAACAATTGATAAATGCGCTTGTAGATGGCAGAAAAAATCCCGAGATTATAGAAGTTGAAGTGGTTCATAAGGACGGACACATTCTACCGGTTGAGATTCACGCAAATTTTATAGCTGATGAGCGAGGAAATTCGATTGAGATTTTAGGGATAGCGCGTGACATCACAGAGCGCAAGAAGACAGAAGAGCAGCTCAAGCAGGCCAAAAACATGGAGCTTGTCGGTACATTGGCAGGAGGAATTGCCCATGATTACAACAATCTCCTCGCGGCTATTATGGGTAATCTTTCCATGGCTCAGATGGAAACAGAGCCCCGTTCGGATATGGCTGAATTCCTCCGTGAGGCTGAAAAGGCATCGCTCAAAGCAAGGGATTTGACTCATCAATTTCTTATCCTCTCACAGGGAGGGCATCCAATGAAATTACTGGGTTCCATCGAGAGTTTGCTAAAAGAGATTCCGGCACAGGTCGAGGCGCGTGAAAGCATCGAATATATTTTTTCCATCCAGGATGATCTCTGGCCAGTTGAATATGATTCAAGACAGATGCATTGCGTCATAAGTAATCTGTTTTTAAACGCCATTGAGGCAATGCCTCAGGGGGGGTGCATTGACATTCAGGCGGTAAACCGAGTCATCGAAAACAACGGCAAAAATTCTACACTCCCTCTTAAGGATGGGAAGTACGTGAGGATTTCCATCAAAGATAAAGGGCGAGGTATTTCAGAAAAACACCTGCACAGGGTTTTTGATCCCTATTTTTCCACAAAAGACAGAGGGACTCAAAAAGGAATGGGGTTAGGCCTGGCCGTTGCTTCTGCTATAGTTCAAAAACATGACGGCCATATCATGGTAGAGTCCTCAATTGGCGTGGGAACAACCGTAACCATCTACCTGCCCGCTTGCGATTGTTGATTGCCGATTGAATAGGAAATTCGAAATCAAAAATCCCAGGATATTGCTGAACAGGCCGAGGAAGGGCATTCCAGTGGACAACAAGGACAATGACTGACAAAGACAACTGTCTGATGTTGTGACTAACCCTGGTATAGAGATAAGCGAAATATGGGTCTTATAATAAAAAAGTTGGGCTTAAAATACAGGTGATTACAATGAAAATACAGCTATCCGTGTTCGCTGGTATATCACGTTCAGACGGGAGTTCATCTTACAGGCTTCTTTGGCTGGTGGCCGTCATCATACTCGTTATGGCCTGCGCCACCATGCTTTGGCGCCATGCTCGACGGCGAGGCCGGTCAGATATTGCTTTCAAAGCTTGATGCCATTGATCTGATCGGCCTGAGCTTCTGGGAAAATGCTTTCAAGCAATTCAGTGCCCTACTATCCCCCGTGGTTGATTCATTTGGCTTTTGACCCGATTGATCTTTTGATCACCGATGTTGTGATGCCCGAAATGAACGGCAAGGAACTTAAAGACCGAATTGAAGCAATGCAACCGAACATCCGTGTGCTGTTCATGTCCGGTTACACATCCCAGATTATTCAGACCCGCGGAGTGTTGATGAAGAATTAAATTTTATCCAGAAACCCTTTTCCACTAAAGACCTGGTATGCAAAGTAAGACAAATCCTGGACCATTGACATGGTATGCTGGCAAAGAGAAGGGTTTATATTATAGGAAACTTACAATGTTGAAATTGCTCTCATACTTGCAAAGGACACTACAATGTTAAGTATTACCAAATTCCTGTTCTGTAGCATCAAAGGTAAGTTACTTCTTTCATTTTTTGTACTTTTGGTCATAGCCCTGTTATTTCAGGTAGTTTATATTGCTCCGACACTCCAAAAAAGGAAAATCGAAGATATAAGAAAATCACAAAATGGGTTTGCCGAATTTCTTGCAGGAGAGATAGGTGATAGGTTAGACAGGGCTGTGATGGAAATTGAAAAAATGGCCGCATTAAAATCTATTACTTCCATGGAAAAAGAAGTTGTAGATGAGGCAATTTCTACCATTAACAGCTCCAATCATTTCTTTAATTATTATTTTGTGATGGATGCGCAAGGCAGATGGTTGTCCTATCCTACCCACCCGGAACTGGTCGGTAAAAAAATCCCAAAAGAAAATATGGACTGGGTCAACCAGACATTTAAAACCGAACGTACCATTTTTCTGGATGTAGTCAAGTCAAACATTGGAATCCTGGTCAGTGGATTTTCAACCCCTGTAAGAAGCAAAAACGGCAAAGTCATCGCCATTTTAAGGGGTGTATTTGTGGTTTCTGAAAATAATGTTCTTGTGCAATCCATTGAGAAAACCATGACCGTTAAAGGATATGAGTCCTACCTGGTTTCATCCAACGGCTGGCTCATTGCTCGCAGCAGCCAAAAACTGAATTACGGTGAGTTCAATTCATACAGTATGATGCAATATGAACCGGTAAGAAAGGTGCTGAAGGGCCAAAAAGGTACGGTCACTTATCTCTATGAAGGCAAACCATGGCTTGCCGCTTTTTACCCCATTGGTGTTACAAACTGGGGATTAATCGTTCATCAACCCCTTGAAGCGATTATTCTGGCTGCCAAGGCAGAAGCAAGGTTCATTATTTTTATTATCCTCAGTTGCTTGTGCACCGGCCTGATTATTGCGGCAATTGTCGTTCAAAATGCCCTTCATCCTTTATCTAAACTGGTTAAGCACATCAAGTCCGGTGCTATTGATATTGTCTCAGGGTATCCTAAAGATGAAATAGGGCAACTGGCAGTTGAATACAGCAGATTATATAGTGAATTGTATCAATCGAGTGAAATGACTCGCAGGTCAGAGACTAAATTTCGAACACTTTTTAATAATGCCAGTGATGCCGTTTATATACATGATTTTGAGGGCAACCTTCTTGAAGCCAACCAAAAAGCAAGTGACTATACAGGATATGAACGCATTGAGCTGCTAAATATGAAAATTATGGATATTGATGCCCCTGAAACCGCGGAGTTGGCCCAGGGTCGGATTGATAAAATTAAACAAGATAAACAATTGATTTTTGAAGCTGTACATGTGACAAAAACAGGGGATTTAGTTCCGGTTGAGATCAGCAGTCGGCCGATTGAATATGATGATCAAAAAGTAATTTTGAGTATTGTTCGGGATTTAACAGAGAGAAAGAAAGTTGAAGATGCTCTCAGGGAATCCCACAAAAGGTTTTTGACGGTGTTGGACGGAATAGATGCGACAATATATGTGGCTGACATGACCACATACGAAATACTTTTTATGAACAAAAATTTGATTGAGACCCTTGGCAAAAATGCCACAGGTGAGAGATGCTGGGAGATCCTCAGAGGTGAATCAGCCCCCTGCTCCTATTGCACCAATGATCAGTTGATTGATGATAGGGGAAACTCGACGGGTCTGTGCGTATGGCAAGGCAAAAATCCGATTGTCGGAAAATGGTACGTCAATTATGACCGGGCCATTCAATGGATTGACAATCGGCTTGTCCGCCTTCAAGTTTCAACGGATATAACCGAAATAAAAAATCTCGAAGTGGAAAAAAGACAATTTGAAGGTAAACTGATTCAGGCCCAGAAAATAGAATCCATCGGAACCCTTGCCGGGGGAGTTGCCCATGATTTCAACAACCTTTTAATGGGCATTCAGGGCCGTGCTTCACTGATGTTGGCAGATATGGCCCCTTCCCATGACTATTGGGAGCACATCAATGCCATCGAGAAATATACCCAGAGCGCTGCGGAACTTACCCGCCAGCTTCTGGGTTTTGCACGGGGCGGCAAATACGTGGTAAAGCCCATCAATATCAATGAACTGGTTCAAACCAGTGCAACCCTGTTCGGCCGGACCCGCAAAGAAATAGAGATCCATACCAACTTTGAGCCATCATCCCTTATTGTTGACACTGACCGCAGTCAAATGGAGCAGGTGATGTTGAACATGTATGTCAATGCGTGGCAGGCCATGCCCGACGGCGGAGAGCTTATTCTGGAAACAAAATCCGTTACCCTTGACGAGAACTACTGTAAGCCTTACGGGATAGAACCTGGTCGGTTTGCAAGGATATCGGTAACGGATAACGGAATTGGTATGGATGAAGGCACACGGAAGCGCGTTTTTGATCCGTTTTTTACAACAAAGGAAATGAGCCAGGGCACCGGTTTGGGCCTGGCTTCTGCATACGGGATCATTCAGAATCATGACGGCATAATAACTGTCTACAGTGAAATCGGACACGGAACTACCTTTAATATCTACCTTCCGTTATCCGACAAAGAGGAGGAACAAAAAGTAGGTCAGGACAATGGGATAATCGAAGGAACGGAAACTATTCTATTGGTTGATGATGAAGAGATGATTCTGGATGTGGGCCAAAATATGCTTGAGAGGCTGGGTTATAGTGTAGTTGCAGCCGGAGGCGGTTCGGAGGCATTAAAAAAGGTAAATGATCTTGGGGACAAAATTGATCTTGTTATTCTTGACCTGATCATGCCGGGGATGGATGGAGAAAAAACGTTCCAACGCATCCGTGAAGTAAGGCCTGGGATGCCGGTAATTCTGTCCAGCGGGTATTCGATAAACGGCAAAGTAAAAAATCTCCTTCAACAGGGTTGCAACGGGTTTATTCAAAAGCCTTTCACCATTTCCGAACTATCCAGAAAAATAAGAAAAGTGTTGGATGGGGCAAAAGACCCCGCTCATGCTTAGGAATCAGTCTTAAATAACTTGCCCTTTTTAGAGCACACTACCGTTGAAGGAATAGTGTTCCCCAATTTTTAAATGGGGATGTTATTGCGGACTCATTCCTTAATTATCCTATCTCAGAGATCCCCCTGTGCCATCTGGCCCACGCTGGCATGGGAATGTGGGTTTGATATTTCCCCTGAATCTCTCTATTTCAGAGTGATTCGGAAGAAAGGCTACCCACCTAAGCCGGGACACTTTGTAAAATCGGGGACTTGCAAAGAGCATTATTTCGGATACCTCACGACTGCAAATTGTCCTGCCATTTTGGACTTTAAAAAATATGGGTTTGATGGAAGACGTCTCAAACCATACACCAAAAAGGAACTTAAAGAAATTATAAGTCAGTTTATATTAATTTGATTTGATTGCAGATGTTCGATATACTGATTTAAGAATGTGAAGTTTGAGATATATGGCGGTTATCTTCAGAAAACTTCAGGTAAAACTAACTGAGAGAAATCAAATTCAAGTAGAAGTGAAATTTAAAAAAAATGAAAAGTATTAATCCTAAAATCGTTTGTATTCATGTGATGAAGTTAATGCTCTGTATTGTGCTTTTTCAATATACACTTCTTGATTTCTCGGTTGCGTTTGGAGAAACTGTAATCAATTTAGCTCATCTCACTGACGTCGAAAGATCATGGCTTGATGCCCATCCAATCATTCGTTTGGCACCGGATCCTGAGTTTCAGCCGATTGAATTTTTTGACAAAAATGGCAATTATGAGGGTATCGGTGCTGACTATGTGAGGCTAATTACAAAAAAGCTCGGCATCAAGTTTAAAGTTGTAAAATGCTCAAATTGGGATGATGTACTGGCTCGAATGAAACGGCGTGAAGTCGATGTTTTAAATGCAGTTGTCAAAACCCCTGAACGGGAAAAATATTTGAACTTCCCCCCACCTTACTTGAAAATTCCTTCTGTCATTATAGTGCAAAAGAATGTAACCAGTGATCTAAGCTTGGACACTCTAAAGGGCATGAATATTGTAATGGTCTCCGGTTACGGCTATGTGGAATTGATCCGCAATAAGCACCCTGAAATAAAAATCAAATTGGTATCTGATTTAAAAACTGCCTTACGAAAAGTATCTTTTGGTATGGCCGACGCCTTTGTGGGTGATTTGGCAACAGCCAGTTTCTATATCGAATCAGAAGGGATCACTAATTTGAAACTGGCAGGGGAATCTGAACCCCCGAATATTTCTGGATTTGCTGTGCGCTCTGATTGGCCTGAACTCAGCAGCATCCTGGAAAAGGGAGTGTCCTTGCTGACAGAAGAAGAGCGAAAATTCATTTCCAACAAGTGGATTCATCTGGCGGCGGAATCTGGTATAACTATGCGAGAATTAAAAAAATTGATGGGGTACATTGTCAGTTTCATTTCTCTGGTTATTGTGGGTTTTTTGCTTTGGAATCGTCAATTGAAACGTGTGGTAAATCTCAAAACTAAAGATCTTATAAAAGAAATTAATGAGCGCAAGCGAACACAGGAAGCTCTGAAGGATAGTGAAAAAAAGTTCAGGGCGTTGGCAGACACCTCTCCACTTGCCATTTACATGACGGAAGGGGTTGAACAAAAAGCTGTATATATTAATCCTACCTTTATTAAATTATTTGGTTACACGATAGATGAAGTACCAGCCATAAATCATTGGTGGCCTTTGGCCTACCCCGATGTGAATTATCGTAATCAACTCACAAATGAATGGCAAAAAAAAGTGGAGTACGCGATTGAAACACGATCAGAGATTGAACCTATGGAAGTTGTTGTAACTTGCAAAGATGGGTCGAAGAAGAATATATCATGGGATTTTATTATAATTGGACAACAGAGCTGGGCTTGTGGACTTGATTTGACCAAGCGTAAACAAGCTGAACAGGAAAGAACAACTCTTGAAATACAACTTAGGCAATCCCATAAAATGGAGGCGATCGGTACGTTGGCCGGTGGGATCGCACATGATTTCAATAATATTC
This sequence comes from uncultured Desulfocicer sp., assembly GCA_964433355.1. Taxonomy (GTDB): domain Bacteria; phylum Desulfobacterota; class Desulfobacteria; order Desulfobacterales; family Desulfobacteraceae; genus Desulfocicer. The sequence continues at coordinate 26,956 of CAYSSE010000013.1, read as the reverse complement.
TTGCAGCCATTCTTGGATACGCGGAGATGGCCGTGGATGACATCCCTGAACATAGTCCCGCTAAAGATCAAATTGAGCAGGTTTTAAAGGCCGGCAACCGTGCAAAAGAACTTGTAAAACACATTTTATCCTTTAGTCGCAAAGAGACTTATCAACAGGTATCGGTACAAATTAACCAGATAGCTAACGACACCCTTAAACTCCTTCGAGCCTCAATCCCTACGACTATAGAAATTAAGCAGAATATAGATCCCCAATGCGGTAATATCCTTGCAGACCCCACACAAATTCATCAAGTGATGATGAATCTGTGTACAAATGCCGCCCAGGCCATGGATGAGAATGGGGGCGTTTTAGCAGTTGGGCTGACTTCAGTGCAACTGAGTGCTGAGAATCTGGTAAATAAGTCGCACCTTAAACCAGGTTGTTATGTGCAATTTATGGTTAGTGATAGTGGTATAGGCATAAATAAAAAATATATTGATAGGATTTTTGACCCATACTTTACTACTAAAGAAGTTGGTAAAGGCTCCGGCATGGGTTTAGCAGTAGTAGCTGGAATTATCAAGAGCCATGATGGGATAATTTCAGTTGATAGCAAATTGGGTGAAGGAACGATTTTTAAAGTTTATTTCCCAAAAATTGAAGCGCAAATTCAAGAAATAATTAAAGATAACACGACCCTCCCTATGGGTAATGGAAAAATTTTGGTTGTTGATGATGAATTGAGCATTGTTGACATGATGAAGCTAAGTATAGAACGCCTTGGCTATCAGGTGACAACGAAAACAAATAGCATGGAAGCGCTTGAATTATTTGGCTCTCAGCCGGATGCCTTTGATTTAGTGATTACTGATCAGACAATGCCGGAATTGACAGGGGATGAGTTGGCAAAGAAGTTAATAGAAATTAAGCCGGGTCTTCCAGTTATTCTTTGTACCGGGTACAGTTCCAAAATTGACGCAGAAAAAGCTAATTCTATTGGCATAAGTGCTTTCATGATGAAGCCGGTTGACAAAAAAGAATTAGCTAAGACAATCAGGGTAGTGTTGGATAGAGAAGATCACATATGTTAAATAATCATTCAGAAGAATGCTTCTGCTATTCAATAATTTTTTAAAGCCTTGACAAGTGAGTCCTCTGATCATTATTTATATCTCAAAACATTAAAATCAATATTATTTATCCAATACCTTTCGAATGGTCTGTGCGGTTTTCAGCATGTCGATTGGTTTCATGACATAGGCTGCCAATCCCAATTCTTTTGCCCTTTCTTCATAGACAAGGGCACTGTGACCGGTGCATATGATGATGGGAATATCAGGGCGAATTTCCATCATTTTTTCAGACAATTTAACACCCGTCATCTGTGGCATGGTCATGTCTGTTATGACAAGATCGAAATGAGATAAATTGCTATAATGCGAATTGTTTTGTAGTCAGGCATTAAGCCCCATGAGTGCAAGTCCCACAAACCAGGCCATGATGGCCGCATAGATGCCCCTTAACCGAAGGGTTAAAATCCCGGTTAAAAATCCCACCAGGGCTGGTGGAATGGCTCCCATAAAAATAGTAAGCCAGGGGGAAATTCCCAGCTTTGTGGATAATATCCCCGAGGTATAGGCCCCGAGTCCCACAAAAGCGGCAAAACCGAAGTTGACGATGCTGATGTATCCGTTGGTAAAGTTAAAGGCAACAGTCTGGGCTGCCATGAAAAGTCCCACGATCAGCCAACGCACCAGATACTCCTGGTTGAACGGAGGGATCAGGGGGAGAATGGCAAGGACCATCAAGGCCATGAAACCTGCTTTGTTCATTCCCACATGCTCTAATATAGAAGTTGGTGTATCGTTTTCAGATGGCCTTTGTTCCCCCCAGTCGTCAGATTTCTCCATCATCCAGACACTTGAGCAGTTTTGCCTGGACAGAAAAGGGCAGGTCTCCGATTTCATCCAGGAGAATGGTGCCCTGATTGGCCAGCTCAAAAAGCCCTGCCTTTCCCGTATCTGCGGCCCCAGTGAAGCCCCCCTTTTCGTATCCGAACAGCTCTGCTTCCAACAGCATTTCTGGCAGAGCCGCGCAGTTGATGGAGATAAAGGGCTTGGCCTTTCGACTGCCGTTGTGGTGTACAAATTTAGAAAGAAATCCCTTGCCTGTCCCGGATTCGCCGGTGATGAGAATGTTGGAGGCATCCATTTTGGCAAGCTTTAAAAGCACTGTCAGAACCTGTTTCATGGCCGGGGAATCTGCTATGATTTCACTGCTTTTTAGTTCCAAAAGATTGCGGTCGGACAGTTCGCTTTTGATGGTGTCCACCACCTGTTTGGCCTGTTCCAGTTGATCCCGCAACTCCTTGACAATGGTCATGTCATGTTCGATGACCACCACAAAAAGAATGTCGCCGTTTTCGTCAAAGATGGGTGTGCCCGATGCCATGATATACTTGTTGCGCTTCACAACGTACAGGGGGCGGGTCAGGGGCTTTTTGGATTTCAGGATGGAAGGGCTCAATGCCTTTTTCCGCAAGATCGCCAATGGGCATGCCCAGCATCTCCTTCTTGGTCATGCCAATGAGGCCTGCGGCCACATCATTGACCTTTAGAACAATCCCCTGTCCATCAATGATATAAATGCCGTAATAACTGTGATCCAGAAGGGACTGGAACTGCAGGTGCATCGTTTTGATGGTGGGATGTTCCCAGGCCGAGGCTTCAACCATTTCAAGACTTCGCATGAAGCAGATGGCCCCTTCCATGGGGGAGGCTGGGGACATTTCGGCGGGGGGAACATGGAAAATTAAAGAGACCACAATTTCAATACCGCCCCCAGCGCCTTCGGGGTTTGGAATATGAACGGACTGGCCATTTTTACCTTGTTTTATCAGGGACTCTATCTGTCGCCACATCATGGCATCAATGGTGTTAAGGGCTGTGCCATCTGTGAGTTCACAGCCCAGCATCTCCTGGGCACGGACGTTGGCATAATTGATTACACCTTGATTATCCAGTCCAATGACACCGAGGCAGGCTTGATTTAATATGGTTTCAGGCGGTATGGTCATCTTGGGTTCCCCGTTGCACTAAAAGTTAAGTTGTCTTCTCACCCCCAGATCAATGATTTAGCAGGAATCAGTATGAATGTCTATTCATGAGGCAGGGGAGGGCAGACATTTCCCGGTGCTTTTTAAACAGGCACCGGGAAAGCCCTGGGTTACTCGCCCCTTACTCGTTCAAGGAAAATTTTCAAATCTTTGTCCAGATCCTTTGAAATCATCATCTCAGGACGGCTTGCAAGTATCTCTTTGTATTTGCGGTTGGCCTTTGTCATGATACTCTCTTTGCCCGTGGATTCCCATTTGTCGTAGGAAGTCCAGCAGGAGATCGTGGGTAGCCATTGATTTCTGAATCGCTTGAAGGTGTCGGGGTGGGCTAGGTAACTGCCGCCCGGTCCCACCTCTTTCATCACATCAAGGGACATCTCACTGTCTGAGGTGTCCACGCCTTCGCAAATACGGATCACCCGGCGCATCATCTCTTCATCTATGATGAATTTCTCGTAGGAGATGGTCATGATAGCATCCAGCACCCCAAACACCTGCTCGATCATGTGACCGCCGGACATAAGTCCCATCATCATGTTTTGCATGGTGTCGTATCCTGCCTGGATGTCCACCTCTTTGGAATCGGTCATGCCAGCCATGATTCGGGTGGGTACCTTGTAAAAATCAATGGCCATCTGAAGACAGGTGGAGTTGATGAGAAACTGTTCCGGCGGGGCATAGATGCAGATGGCCGTTCGCATATCCGCCATGGTGGAGGCAGGGCAGTAAACCATGGGGCCGCCGGGGTTGATCAGCTGGACCAGGGCGTTGCCGGCCAGTACTTCGGTGTTCTGCTGGACAATGGCGCCAAACAGCGACATGGGCGAGGTGATACCATTGAGGGCACAGGGTAATAGATACACCGGCTGATTCTTTTTGGCATAGGCAATGACGGTGTCCAGGGTCTCTGTGGCATACTTTAAGGGACTTAAGGGGTTGGTGCTTACCCCCACACAATAGTTGTTTTTGAGATAATCCTCCCCAAAGACCATCTCCACCATTTGGCATGCTTCATTTCCGTTTTACATTTTTCAGAGGAATGTCCCTATTTTGAGGATAAGTTTTCAAAAAAGTGTAAACTGCTTTTTGGGTCATATGAAGGATACTAAAAAATGGATGGCAGCATTCAAGTTCAAAGCGAACTGGAAAAAATAGATGTATTGAAACAGGTTTAATTTGTCTATAAATGCGCGTCTTGACAGATTTGTTTTATGAGGTTTTATGACACTTTTAAACAAAAAGAATGCCCAGGAATCCCAGATGGAAAATTGGTTAAAAAACCGGATAAAAAAACTTAATCGTCTCGAAGCGATTAACGGTGAATATGTTTTGTACTGGATGCAGCAGTCCCAGCGGGCTGAAGAAAACCATGCCTTGGAATACGCAATATATGAAGCCAATCAGCAAAATAAAACGGTGGTGGTGGTTTTCAGTTTAACTGCGGACTATCCGGACGTCAATTTGAGGCACTACACATTTATGCTTGAAGGATTGATTGAAACGAAAAAAATCCTTGAAAAAAGGGGCATCCGGATGATTTTCAGGATCGGGCATCCGGTTGAAGAGGTTCTGGATATTGGACTGAAGGCGTTCATGATCGTTTGTGACCGTGGGTATTTACGTCATCAAAGAGCCTGGCGCAAGGCCGTGGCAGAAAAATCAAATTGTCCTGTTGTTCAGGTCGAAACAGATGTTGTGATTCCTGTTGAGCAGGTATCAGATAAGGCAGAGTATGCTGCATATACCATACGACCTAAAATCAATCGACAGCTTGATCAATATCTCATACCAATTGAACGTATTGAATTACGAAATTCGTCTCTTGATATTTTTTTAAAAAATACAGAATTGGATAGTATAAAAACCGTCTTGGGGGATTTGAATGTTGATGACAGCATTCCACCGGTTTCCCATATTTTCAGGGGGGGAACATCTGAAGCAAAGACCCGGTTTGAGGTGTTTTTAGATCAGCATTTTTCAAGTTATGCCGCTCATCGAAATGAGCCTAAATACCTGGCGGTCTCATGCATGAGTCCGTATCTTCATTTTGGCCAGATTTCACCTTTGTATCTGGCGCTTAAAATAAAAGCATGTAAAAATGAAAACCAGGAAGCCGCGGCAGTATACCTGGAAGAACTGATTGTCAGAAGAGAGCTGGCAGCAAATTTTGTTTATTTTAATGCGCATTATGATTCTTTGGCCTGTCTTCCCGCATGGCCAACCAAAACGCTGGCAGAGCATGAAAATGATGCACGCGAACCGGTCTATTCAAAATCACAGCTTATCACATGCCACACCCATGATGAATATTGGAATGCAGCTATGAAGGAAATGATCGTTACAGGCTTCATGCATAATTATATGAGAATGTATTGGGGTAAAAAGATTTTAGAATGGAGCCCCACACCAGAACGGGCGTATGAAACAATGATGGACCTGAATAATGCCTATTTTATAGATGGCAGAGATCCAAATTCCTATGCAGGGGTTGGCTGGATTTTCGGCCTGCATGACCGGGCATGGTTTGAAAGGCCTATATTCGGTAAGGTTCGCTATATGGCCGCATCCGGCCTTGAAAGAAAATGTGATATCAAGGGCTATGTTAACAGAGTCAATTCGATATCACGTTCAATGTAAGAGATAAGGTTTGGAAACACAGGTTCATCCCACGCGGTACAACCCACCAGTGTCAGGTCCTTTAAATAAAGATCCCGCATGTCCAGTGTCTCCACAGCTCCCCTCCACAAAATGTTGGATCAAACTTACAACAGATATTGTTGAGAATTTTGGTCATGGTGAAGGTCAAGCATTGGATATTTGTCCTTGAACGACACCTTTGGTTGCATCCAGAATATTCCGGATGGTTTTAGCAATATCGCTCATCATAATCGGCTTCATTACAAAACCGTCGATACCAATCGATTCAGCTTTTTCTTCATCAATAACAGCACTATAGCCAGTGCAGATGACAACCGGAATATCTGGACAAATCTCTTTGAGTTTTTCCGACAATCTGACACCAGTCATTTTCGGCATGGTCATGTCGGTTAGCACCAAATCAAAGGCATCAGGTTTGGAGCGGAACAATTCCAGTGCATCGACAGGGCTTGTTTTTGTCTGAACGTTGTAACCAAGTCGTTCCAGCATCAAACCAATCATATTAGTAATGGAGGCTTCATCATCGACAAAAAGAACTCTTTCACCAGCTCCTCGGGGAATTACACCTGATGTTTTTACACCAGTTACTGGTTGTTCAGTCACCAACGGGAAAAATATTGTGAAGGTGGCACCTTCACCAGGCTTGCTTTCAACAGAAATGGTTCCATGATGATTTTTGACGATACCATGAACAACGGCAAGGCCCATCCCCGAACCCTTTCCCACACTCTTTGTCGTGAAATAGGGGTCAAATATACGATCGCTGATATCAGGATGAATTCCCGGGCCTGAGTCGCTTACCGTGATCCTAAGCCACCCCCCGGGAGCCAGGTCAGGATCATGAGGAGCATTCGCTTTTTCATTTATGGTTGTCGTTTCGACGAGAATATCCAGAACGCCGCCGGTCTTCTCCATTACCTGGGACGCATTGATGCACAGGTTCATCATTACCTGGTTGATCTGGATTGAGTCGCCAAGGATTGTCACCTCTTTTTCTGGAAAAGTCTGCTGGATTTCAATGGAGGTTGGAATTGTTGAACGCATGAATTTGAGGGCATCTTTTATAACCATAACGGCACCGATGGGCTTGAATTCCTGATCGGTTTGACGGCTGAAGTTGAGCAGCTGTTTGACAACGCCGGCAGCCCGCAAACCAGCGGATTTAATCTCTTTAAGGTTTTTATGTGCCGGGTTCCACGCAGGTACGTCTTCCATTGCCAGTTCTGCGTTTCCGGTTATCATATAGAGTATGTTGTTAAAATCATGGGCGATGCCGCCTGCCATTGTTCCAATGGATTCCATTTTCCGTGCCTGGTAGAGCTGTGCTTCAATGGATTTGCTATCCGTAATATCACGGAATATCGTTAATTTGGAGATCGTTCCACAGGAATGATGAATCGGGGAGCTTGTAACGGAATAGAAGCGGTTATTCTTTGGGTTTGCCAGCTCATAGTCGATATGCTCACCTTGCAGAATATTGTTCAGTACGCACCAGGAGCATTTTTCATCACAGCCATAAATAGCTTTGTAGCAATAGTCTCCGGTTGCATCTCCACCGATGGTACTGATCATTCTCGGATTCATGTATTCAATGAGGAGTTCAGGGCTGCAAATATATACGGCATCTTTCATGGAATCCAACATGGAACGGTATTTTTTTTCGCTCTCCCGCAACAATCCCTCGGCATGTTTGCGATCGGTAATGTCAGCAACACTTCCCAAAAAATAAATTGGTTTGCCATCACAGTCGCGAACAAGACTGGCATCGAGAATGCCATGAACAATTTTACTGTTTTTATGGATGAACCGCTTTTCCATGCGGAAATGGTCAATTTTTCCTGCTGCCAACTGGGATTGTTTGAGGATGTTCTTTTCAAGGGATTCTGGATGGGTGATGTCCCTCAAATGCTTACCTGTCAGTTCCTCTTCACGGTAACCAAGCATTTTGCAGTACGCAGGATTTGCTGCCTTAATTTTGAATTCTAACGAAACCTTTGCCACCCCAACGGACATATGATTATACACCTGGCGGAAACGTTCTTCACTCTCCTGCAGTGCCTCCTCAGCCCGCTTGCGAGCTGTAATGTCGCTTAAAAAATTCAACGTGGCAGGCTTGCCCTCCCATGTAATGACCACCCCATTGTTTTCAATCCATTTGCAATCGCCATATTTGGTAATGAATCTTAACGAATATACTCCAGGTATCTCTTCGCCTTCTAACCTTTTAATATGGTGCTGCATAACCATCTGCCGATCATCCGCATGAACAAACTCTATGAAAGGTCGCGACATCAACTCAGCTTCGGAATAACCTGAAATTTCCACAGTTTTTCGATTTATGAACTTTAGCATCCCATCTTGGGTTACCGTAATACCTTCATTTGCGCTCTCTACAACGCTCCGATACTGATTCTCGCTCTCTTGCAGCGCATCCTTCATCTGCTTAACCTCAGTGATATTTCTACACACCGAGATAATGGTTTTTTGGCCCTGGAAATTTCTTAGCACCGTATTTGTTTCAACAAACACCTGTCGACCGTTCCTGGCCTTGTGAATACTTTCAAATTTTGTCTGGCCGTTTTGTTGTAACTGCTCCATGGTTAACGGGATGATTTGAGCTGAAATTTTCGGATCAACCAATTCCCAAGGAGTCATGGACTTAAATTCGTCATCCGTATACCCCAACATTTCTCGAGCCGCCTTATTAACCTGATGAAATTTACCTGGTTCACCATTCGGCAATACCTGATGGACATAGACAGCGTCGTTGATGTTCTCAAAAAGGAATTTGTATCGTTCTTCATTTTCACGCAGATGCTGCTCTGTCACCTTATGCTTGGCTATTTCATGCTGCAGGTTAGCAGTTCGCTGTTCAACCAACAAATCTAAATGCTTTCGTTGCTTTTCAAGTTCTTTTTCAGTATTTTTAAGTCTTAGTATTGCTTTAACACGAGCGAGCAATTCTTGATTTCCGATGGGCCGGACAATATATTCATCAGCTCCAATCCCAAGCTCTTCAGAATGATCCGAGGATTTTGTCAGTTTCCCGGAGACAATGCATATAAATATTCCAGATGTTTTTTCTTCGTTTTTTAGCCTGTGGCAAATTTCAAGACCGACTATATCCGGCAGCACATTGTCAAGCAATATCAAGTTGGGACGATTCTCTCTTGCAGATTTAAGGGCTTGTTCACCCGTTTGAGCCTCTATTACCTTATACCCTGCCTGTTTTAACAATCTTACTGTACCAGACAAGATAAGGACGTCGTCATTCACAACCAAAATTAAATTATCTGCATTCATGGTCGTTCCTCTTGAGGTTAAAAATTAGGATAATTGGACAAATTGTTTTTTATCGGCGGCTAATCAAGACTTGCATCATACCTGAAAATCCTGATATTTGACAATATAATCACTATTTTTATGCAAGTTTAGGCTACCCACTTAAGGCGGGATATTTTCAAGATTTTTTATGTGGGTAATTGCTTTTAACCCCTAAAATCAAGGATGGTAAGACGCTTGATTTTAAAGGCTATCCCGCCTTAAGTGGGTAGCCCAAGTTTATGTCCAATCAAAATCAGGAAACTGGCTGATACCGACCGATCCAGTCAATGCGAGGATTATGCTCAAGCAGGGAAAGGGCAGGATTCCAAAAAAAAGGCCTGGCATACTCCTTTTGAAAGATGAATATGCCAGGCCCGTGCTGTGATCAACTCCGCTGGTTTTGACCCTGCTTCCCAGGGGTGAGTCATGTTCAGATTAGCTTATAGTCCTGAAAATTTTGTTTAATCGGATTTTACTATTTTTCGATGCAACAGTTCCGCCAGATCAAGGACTTTTATGTCACTTTCACACTCTTTAAGACCGTCCTGGAGCATGGTGATGCAATAGGGGCAGGCCGATGCCACCATGTCTGCACCTGTTTCCATGATCTCCTTTGCCCGATCCACGTTGATATAGCTGCCCAAGGTCTCTTCCATGAACATTCTTGCCCCACCGGCGCCACAGCAGAACCCTTTCTCCCTTGAGCGTTCCATTTCAATGGGGGCCTGTCCCTGATTCATCCGGGAGATGAGCTCCCTTGGTTCATCAAAAATGCCGTTCCATCGCCCCAGGTAGCAGGAGTCATGGAAGGTGATGGAACCAAGGGTTCTTTCGTCCAGGATCAGTCTGTTCTGCTGGACAAGTTCCAGGAGAAACTGGGAGTGATGCACCACGGGAAAGTCAGCGCCAAAGTCCGGGTATTCGTTTTTCAACATGTTGTAGCTGTGGGGGCAGGCGGTGAGGATTCTTTTGGGCTTGCATTCGTTGAGGGCCTCCACGTTCTGCGTGATCATCATCTGGGCCAGGTATTCATTGCCAGCCCTGCGGGCCGTGTCGCCAACACCGCATTCTTGTTCACCTAAAATGGCCACATTGACACCGGCAATTTTCAACAGCTCAGCCAGGGCCTTGGAAATTTTAATGGCACGATCGTCAAAGGAAGAGGCAGATCCCACAAACCAGAGGATATCCGGCTGGGGATTTTCCTGGATGGTGGGAATCCCCAACCCTTTGGCCCAGTTGCCCCGGGTGTCCGCACTGAATCCCCAGGGATTGCCCTGGTTTTCAAGATTGGTGAAGGTGTCCTGCATTTCCGTGGGGAAATTTGCCTCCATGAGTACCTGGTATTTCCTGGCCTCCAGAATAAAATCCAGGTGCTGGATGTTCACAGGACAGATATCTTCGCAGGCCCGGCAGGTGGTGCAAGACCAGAGCACATCGGACGTGACGCCAGAGGTTTCACCCACAAAAGGCTCAATTTCTTCTTTGTTGCCGTCCAGGATGTTCCCAGACCATTGAAACAGATTGGTTTTAAGGTCATGGACAATGGCCTTGGGAGACAATGGTTTTCCCGTATGATCGGCAGGACACTGCTCCTCGCACCTGCCGCACTCGGTGCAGGCATAGAGGTTTAGTACATTGTACCAGTTGAGTTCGTTGATTTTGCCAAGGCCAAAGCTTTCTGCATCTTCGTCCTCAATGTCTGTTTTTTTGACTGCTTTTTCTCGTTTCAGGGGTTTTAAAAACACATTGGGAGCTGCCGCCAGCAGGTGCAGGTGCTTGGAGCCGGGGATATAGACCAGAAATCCCATAATGGTCAGCATGTGTATAAAATAAAAGGTCTCAAACAAAAAGGTCTGGGTGCCAGCGGACAGGGTCTCCATGCCAAAAATGCTGACAATCATGCCGGAAATGGGAAAGACGCCGGTGTAGTCATAGCCATGGGCCGCATAGGGGGAGACCACCTGGCAGGCATTGATCAGGTGAAAGGTGACAATAATCACCGAGGTGAAAAGGATGATGAGATTGGCATCCCTACCCATGGTGAGGTATTTTGGTTTTTCAACGAACCTGCGGTAGGCCGCATAGGCAAATCCTGCAAGAACCAGGAACCCAAGAATGTCAGCCACAAAGAGATAAAAGTTGTAAAGCCCCGGCACAAGGTGTCCCACGCTGAAGCCAGGAATGACGCCCCGGATCATCAGCTCCAGGGAATGGGGCTGGACTGCCAGGAACCCAAAAAAGATAAGGGTATGTGCCCAGCCTGCCATTTTTTTACGCCGTACATTACTCTGTCCTAGTACATCCTTAAACAACACGACAATGCGTTGTGGGATGCTGTCTGGCTCGCCGGGACCTTCTCCGTCCACGGATTGCATGATGAGAAAAAGCCGTTTTACCTTGTTTCTAAAAAGGTAAAAGGCCGCAGCGAGCAAGATCGCCATAATCGCTGATTTGAGAACAAGATACATTGTCATGATTTAATTATTCCTGTTTTTCAAGTTCCTTGGTCAATGCCGGCACCACTTCAAACAGATCTCCGATGATGCCGTAATCGGATTTGCTGAAGATGGGGGCATCCTTGTCCGTGTTTATGGCCACAATGACCTTTGAGGTCTTCATGCCGGCAAAGTGCTGCACCGAGCCTGAAAGACCACATCCTATGTAAAGTTTGGGACTGACAATTTTACCTGTTTGTCCCACCTGCATGGAGTGGGGGGCAAAGCCCGCGTCCACTGCTGCTCTGGACGCACCCACCACAGCTTCCAATTTTTTTGCGCAGTCGTCAAGTATTTTAAAATTTTCACTGGATGCCATGGGCCGTCCGCCGGAGATGATCACGGTGGGTTCGGTGAGGTCTTTTTTGCTGGAATCGGCTGCTTCCCCTGCTGCCTGGGGAGACTTTGAAAAAACAATCTCTCTGGCTGCAAGGGTCACAATTTCCGTGACTCCGTAAGCTGCAAGCTGATCCTTATATGTGTCTGTCTGGCCGTTCAGGAGAAATCCCACCACCTCCCCAGCCCTGGCAACGGCGGAGATGACGCCGAATACGCTTTGTTTGATCTCCTGATCCACTGTTTCTATGAATATGCCTATATATTGGACATGGTTGTCTCCTTAAATGCCCGAACATAAATTCTTCAATATTGGGTTTAAATTCTGTAAAATTAGGCATCATTCATATCACATCAAAAGTACTCTACACTCTTTAAGGACGAGCAGCGCAAAATGGGCATTTACTTCATGAAAGTGTAAAGCAGGAATGGAGGATGCCTAAAATTAACCCTGAAAATTGATATTTTTCTAACAAAATTAATTTGGTATTTTGAGTCTATTGTGATCCATCCCCTTTTCTGTCAACTAAATATTCTTCTAAAATTAGTAAAAACTCAAAATACATTATATATATTTAGGTTTTTGATGATTTTGTCAAGAATATAATTAAAAAGCATAATAATGCTCATCGCTCTGTACCTGGGTGCTTAAATGACCTTTTTTTCTTCTCTTAATATTTTAATAAATCAGAGAGTTGAATCTCCAACCTGGAAAATGGGAATGCGCCCGCCCCACATGACGGCACAGTTGACCATATACTCACAACTTATGTCACCCTATTACACCAAATCTTAAACTTATCGGGGGATAACCGTAGCTGAAATCCACCTGATATTCAAAGGGTGTTTTCACGAATAACCCCGAGGAATTTATGATTAGGGGCGCTACGGATATCGAATAAATTTTATAAATTTATTTTATAAATCGTTTATTTGCTGTTGATTTTTTATTTATCATGTTGTATTTCATCAAAATAAATTTTATATAAACAGTGGTGCCAGGTTAATCGCAGGAGTTTAAAGCCATGACACCCCAGCTCATTTTTGACTCACCACGGCCTTTACTTCTTGTTGCTGAGCGTGATTCAAGATTGATATGAATGATAAAAAAATTATTTATTACAAATAGTTAAAATAGTCATTGTTGAATATGAATGAGGGTTTGCAAAAAACGCTTAAATTTAAAAGAGTTATCGATATAAATCCTTTTCTATTATGACTCAGCCACTGGGAATGCTATCCGCCTACGGGTTTTGTTAAGGCGTTAAAATGGAGTGTATTTATAATTCAAGTAGTTGTTTTATTTTATGTGGATTGGCATGTAAACTGCTAATAAATAATGAAGCGTTTATATGAAAGAGTAAACGCGTCTAACATTCTTTCATGCTTCGTTGTGGGTAGGCCGGGGCCAGAATACGGTCTGCCCGTGGCAGTTATAGAGTAGGTCTTGTTAAGCATGTTTCCTGACACGGCCTGGGCAAGACAATCGGAAATTAAAATATAAGGAAAAACAAAATGGAATCACCAAAAGATTGGCTTGAATATGATGTTGAAGATATGGTGGCCCAGGATAAGAACACTCTGTGGCACCACCTGAAATCCCATAGTTGTTTTGCAACTGGGGAACAGATGATCGTGGTGAGTGGAGAGGGCTTGAGAATCAAAGATATTCGGGGTAACGAGTACCTGGATGCCACCTCCGGCGGTGTCTGGAGTGTCATGGTGGGATATGGGCGGGAGTCCATCGCCCGGGCTGTGTATGAGCAACTCAAGGTGATGCCCTATTTTGCGGGTGCCTACGGTAACATCCCTTCCATAAAATTTGCTGCGAAATTGATGGAACTTCTTCCCCGGCTGGACAAAGTCTATTTTTCCAATTCTGGTTCCGAGGCCAATGAAAAGGCTTTTAAGATGGTTCGCCTGGCCGCCAATATTGCCCCCTCCCGCAAGGGAAAATATAAAATACTTTATCGAGATCGGGATTACCACGGCACCACCATTGCCACCATGAGCGCTGGCGGGCAACTTGAGCGGAAACAGGGATTTGGCCCCTTTGTGGAGGGGTTTACCGAGGTGCCCCATTGTCTTTGCTACCGTTGCCCCTATGACAAGACTTATCCAGAGTGCAACATCGACTGTGCCCGGGCCATTGAAGATGTTATTTTAAAGGAAGGCCCTGATACTGTGGGTGGCTTTATCGTGGAACCGATCACCGCAGGTGGCGGCATTATTATGCCGGTGAAAGAGTATTTCCCCATTGTCCAGGAAATTTGTAAAAAATACGGTGTATGGATTATCATGGACGAGGTGGTATGCGGTTTTGGCAGAACCGGCAAGTTCTGGGGCCATGAACATTTTGATGTGGATCCGGACATTGTCACCATGGCCAAAGGGCTTGCCAGCTCCTATGAGGCGTTGTCCGCCACAGCGGTGAAGCAGGAGATTTATGATATTTTTCTAAATGATCCTTCCAATCCCCAGGAGCAGACCAATTATTTCCGTGACATCAGTACCTATGGTGGCTGCACGGCCCCCATGGCAGCTGCTCTGGAAAGCACCAGAATCATTGAAGATGAGCAATTGGTTGAAAATAGCCGCAACAAAGGGGGTGTTCTTCTTGAGAAACTAAAGGCTTTGACATCCCTGCCAGCGGTGGGTGATGTCAGGGGTGTGGGACTCTTCTGCGGTCTTGAACTGGTCCAGGACAAAGAGAAGAAAACACCGGTTACCGAAGCCCAGATGGCTCAACTCATGGGTAACATCATGGCAGAAAAGGTGATTGTGGGCCGTACCAACTCAAGTCTTCCAGGGCTGAACACCACCCTTTACTTTGTTCCCTGTCTCACGGCTACCGATGAAGATATTGACATCATTGTCTCTGCCGTGGAAAAGGCCATTAAAAAAACATTTTAAGAGCCATGTAAAAATCAACACCCTCTGAATTAAAGACCCAGGGGCTTTTTTGCCGGTTTTCTATAAAAAAAATGGCATCCTTCATATGACCCCAAAAGTAATTTACAGTCTTTTGAGAAAAAGCCCCGCAAATGGGAATTGCTCTACGAAAGTGTAAATTACTTTTGAAGGATGCCAAAAAAATTAATTAGGGAGTTCATGACAAATAAGTACCCATGCATATGTTTTTCGGTATTCCACAGAGATATACCGTTGATATTTATGAATTTTATTTTGAGGAATATATACTCGGGTACTTAATCTACCCGTCTTAACTTAAAATATGTTGTAAATACAGACCATTAAATTTTAAAATGGGTAGTTTTATTATTATGAGATCCCTTACAGCTATCATTAACCATCAAGGACACTCAACATGACACAGAAAAATAGATATTTTGACATCAAAGATCCCTCAGCAGACAAACCGGTAAAGCGCCTGAAGTATTTTGCAGGCGGAGAATTCCGCCTCTCCCAATCGGAGAAATATATTGATCTTTTTAATCCCTCAACTGGCGATGTTATAGCCCATGCACCCCAATGCAGCCAGGATGAAGTGGAAGAAGCCATTGCAGCAGCAAAAGCTGCGTACCCTGCATGGGCAGCTACACCGGTTCCCAAACGTGTACAGGTACTCTACAAATTTAAAGCCCTGGTGGAAGAACACCTGGAAGAACTCACCCATCTTCTGTGTGAGGAAGAGGGAAAAAACTGGCGTGAGTCCATGGGCGACGTGCTTAAGGTCAACGAAGTTGTTGAATTTGCCTGTGGTGCCCCCCACCTCATGAAGGGTGAATCTTTGATGAACGCCAGTTCCGGGTACGATACCGTACTTTATCATGAGCCCATGGGTGTATTCGCTGGCATTGCACCTTGGAATTTTCCTGCCATGATTCCCCATGGCTGGATGTCCCCCATCTGTATAGCCACCGGAAACTGCATGGTACTGAAAGCGGCCTCCACTGTTCCCCAATCAGCCCTGCGTCTTGCTGAACTCTGGAGAGAAGCAGGTCTTCCCGCAGGGGTTCTCAATGTTGTTACCGCAGGCCGGAACGAAGCGGAAATTTTTCTCAGCCATGAAGACATCAAAGGGGTCTCCTTTGTAGGCTCCACCTCTGTTGGCAGACACATCTATAAAACAGCAGCAGCCAACGGCAAACGCGTCCAGGCCCTCACAGAAGCTAAAAATCATGCCTTGGTTCTTCGGGATGCTAAGATAGAAAGAACTGCCAGAGGCATCATCAATGCTTACTGTGGGTGTGCTGGCGCTCGCTGCATGGCCTGCCCCGTCATTGTTGTTGAAGATGCCATTGCCGACGAGCTCATTGAACTCTTGAAAAAATTTGTTGCAGAGATGAAACTTGGTCCTGCCTATGATCCCCATACAGGCATGGGTCCTGTTATGAATGCGGGTCATAAGAAGTTCATCAACGACTGGATTGACAAGGGCGTTGAAGAAGGGGCCCAACTCATTGTTGACGGTCGTAATCCTGTTGTTGAAGGGTATGAAAATGGCTTCTGGGTCGGACCCACCATATTCGATCATGTGACACCGGAGATGACCATTGGTGACCAGGAGGTCTTTGGTCCTGTTCTCTGCGTCAAACGGGTTAAAGATTTCGAAGAAGGTCTTGCCCTGATGAACGCTAATGAATTTGCTAATGGTTCGGTTATCTATACTCAGAATGGTCACTATGCCCGGGAGTTTGCCTTTAGAAGTGATGCGGGGATGGTGGGTGTCAATGTGGGTATCCCCGTACCCCTTGGCGTCTTTGGGTTCACCGGGCACAAGAATTCCTTCTTTGGAGACCTGCATGTCATGGGTCAAGACGGTTTTAAGTTTTTTACTGAGTCCAAATGTGTTACCCAGACCTGGTTCCCGGAAGATGGCGATATTGACGGCAAAGTCGACACCTGGGACGGTACGATTACATCCATGCCGGACAAGCATAAATAAGACCCTGATCAGCAATTATAATTATGGATTTCCAAACGGCACCCATGGTGCATAAAGTGCTGAATTTACGTTGAGAAAAACCGTAAATTTGCAGTTTGGAAAGCCATCAAGTGTCATAATTAAGTACCCACACATATGTTTTTCGGTATTACACAGACATATTGCATTGATATTTATAGATTTTATTTTGAGGAATATATGCTCGGATACTTAGAATTGCTGGAACCTGATCATTGCCCGGGGCAAAAATTAATGTTCCGGGATAATTTTAATAAATGATTATTCGCTGTAATGTCTGGTTGAAAATCATTGAAGCCCATGTCGGCATCCTTCAAAAGTCCTTTACACTTTTCTTTAATCATTCCACATTTGCAGGAACTCTTTCCAAAAGACTGTAAACTACTTTTTGTGTCATATGAAGGATGCCCCCATGTCTCCTGATTTTTTAAGGTGGCATGGGCTTTTTTTCTGTTTTAATAAAAACCAATTGACACCTTGTTGTTTTCTGGATACTGCTTTTGATCAATGGCGTAACTTTTTGACTTTATTGTGCCTGCCTTCTCCCAATCAAGTCAACTTAAAAAGTGGTGTCAAAGATAAAGACTATAATTGTCGTTTGTTTTTGAAGGGAGTGCAGTGGAACCACATATAGATCACACCGATTGTAAAATCATTGAGTTATTGCAGAAAGACGGCAGAATGGCCAATACTCTCATTGCCAAAACCCTTGGGGTTTCCGAGGCCACCGTCAGAACTCGCCTTGCCCGTCTTATCAAGGACGAGTACATTCAAATCGTGGCAGTGAGTAATCCCCTGAAACTTGGGTTTGAAATTGTCGGGATACTTAAAATTAATGCAGATGTAAAAAAGATGGATCATGTCAGTGCGGAGTTAAGCAAGATAAAGCAGATCTGGTATATTGTTCATACCACAGGCGGCTCTGATATCTACGCAGAATTCAACGCTCACTCCATAGAAGACCTCAATACGCTGATTTCCCAACAAATTTATAAAATTGATGGGGTGGTGACCACTGAAACGTCTCTGATTCTAAAGTATGTTAAACGTCGTTACGACTGGGAGACTGGAATGGATTAAATCTTAAAAGTTCTTTGGCATCACTAATATGACCATAGAAATACTTTACACTCTTTTGGGGAAAAGCTTTTGTACATGGGGAATGTTTTAAAAAAATGTAAAGCACTTTTGGAATGATATGAAGGATGCCGATTGCGTATGGATAATTCTTGGATTTACTGCCACGATAAAAAAAAGTCGGTTCACCTGCTCACAGGTGTTAGCCCCATTCCCGGTGGCAATGCTGTGGGGAAAAGGGATATCACCCTTTTAAACAGTCATCTGGCAATTTCTTTTGCCGTGGAGACATCTCCTCCCTGGGGCGTTGCCAGGGGGGGAATTATTGATGCCTGTGTGGTCCGGGATGGGTGTCTTGAAATGGACAGAATGACCTTGCTGGATTTTCTTCCCAATGGCTGGTCCAGCGGGCATACAACGTTTCAACAGGTTGACATCATACTTGATACACCGGAAAAAGGGGTGGTCCAAACCACCCATGACTGGGAAGACTGTGAACTCAAAACGGTGTATACCCTGAAAAAGGAAGATAATCGGGTACACCTGATGACCACCATGACCCATCAGGGAAACTCTGATTATAATGGACTCCTTTCAGGGTATGTCCTTCGTACCCATGGGGGGCACCTATTTATTCCGCCGGAGGTGCCCGGGGAGAGTAACAGGAAGGGAAATGCAAACACAAAATTGATGGACTGGATGGCCAGCTACGATGAGACCTGGGCCGTGGGGATTCATGCCCCTGATATCAATTATTTTGATTCCCAGACAGGAGATATGTACCGGCAGCATATCCTAAAGCCGGGTGAGAGCCGTTTGTTTGAAGGGTGGCTTCACATCGTCGACAAGGGTGAAATCTGTGCCATGGGCGCATTTCAAATGGCGCGCACAAGGCAATATACCGGTACTGTGGCAGGAAAGGTTTTTACGGTGGATGGCAGGCCAGTGTCCCATCCGGTGGTTGTGGTGGAAAAAAACGGACGGCCCTTTACCTGGATCTTTGGAAATGAGGGCTATTATGCGCTAACACTTCCCCTGGGCCACTATGAGATCCATTGTACCGGGAAAAACCATGGCAACAGTAGTAAACAAAAGGTCTGCGTTGAGAGTTCGCAGGTCGTTACACTCAATTTTACCGATGTGGATTATCCGGGGAAATTGATTTTTAACATTTTTGATCAGGAAGATTTTACCCCCCTGGATGCAAGGATTTCCATTGAAGAGGGGCACATTCCAGTGGTGGGATTTCTGGGGCAGCAGGTTTTTTTTACAGCTCTGGAAAAAAAAGGGGTTATTGAAATACCTGTCGCGCCCGGTAGTTACCGTTTCAAAATTTCCCATGGTGAGTCCTTTATTTCAAAATCAGTCAGTGTAGAAATTCGTGTGATGGCCAATCAGATAAAGACCCTTACGGTTGCCCTGGAAAGAGGTCCCAATCCCAGGGACAGCGGGTGGTACGCCTGTGATATGCATCATCATTCAAACCTGCTGGATGGGCAGAGTTCACCTGAAGATGTGGTCAGTTCCCAACTGGCCGCCTCCCTTGATTTTACCTTGATCAGTGATCACGACCTTGCCACAAACACCCCCACCATGGCGCATTTGTCCCACCTCCGGGATGTTCCCTTTATCCCCTCCATGGAAATATCGTCATCCTGGGGCCATTTTAATGTATTTCCGGTGCTCCCTGGCAAAACATTGCAGATTGATTCTGGAACGGCCACTGTCCATGAAATTTTTGCTGCGGCAAGACAGATGGGGGCAATGGCCATCTGTGCCAACCATCCTTATATCTCCTATGGATATTTTTACAGTCTTGAAAGGGAAATGGTTCCCGGAGGCTATAATGAGGGCTATGATCTGGTGGAACTCAATTCCGGTCGCAATAATGAAAAAACCCTGGAGCAGATTCGGCAGTTGTGGAGTCAGGGCCGGCACTATTATTTAAGTGCCGGAACCGATAACCACAATGTGAGGAAAGATATTTCAGGCAAAATACGGATGTTTGCTAAAATTGAAGGAAAGCCCACGCCGGAGAAATTTATTTCAGCCCTTATGGCAGGAAATTCCTATGCCTCATTGGGGCCTGTGGTGGAAAGCGATATTATGTTTGGCCGGGAGGTGGTGCTTGATAAAGGCGCTGTTTTTGAGTTGAATGTAACCGTAAGGGCCGTTGAAGGACTCAAGGAAGTTCAGCTACTCAAGGACAGCGTGGTTGTTGAAACGGTGGGTTTAGAATATGGAGAGGTTGAAAAAAAAATTTCATTTGTGTCCCCCCTTTTAAAGAACGCTTGGTATGCCCTTGTTATGTCCGATATAAGGGGGAATATGGCCTGGACAAATCCCATATGGGTGAAATTAATCGGAGATAAAAATGGAACCGATTAACCCCCTCTCCGCCAAGTTTAAAATGGGTTTAAAATCAGCCCAGATCAATGCATATTTTGTATTTTGAAAAAAGGTTAAAACTTCAACATATAGACTTGGATATGGGTTGAAACAAGATTGGTGCAGGGGCTAATTGATAAATAAATTTTATTTTATGTTTGCAACTCTGGTTGGGATGTTGTAGTGTTCTTAATGGTTTTGTCCAGCGTAATGTATTAAGTGTTTTTTGGCGATTTCCTGCTAAAACTATCTTGTTAGTACACCGGACGAATATCTGCAAGCGGTCATAATTAAGCATGCAGAGGTGTTCGCCGTTATCAGTTTTTCAATGTTCGAACATCCCCCTTTGATGATTGGGGACAGGCATGGATTTTTATGTTTTTATCTAAAAATCCTATCTTGATACGCCTGATTAAAGTCGATCGTAATATTTTATCTACGGTTTGACGAACCCATTCATCTTTGAATGATAATGAAACGCGCTAAGTGTTGCCTGAATTTGTCCTGATCTGTTGACGATAAAGCTTGTTTTGTCAATGGGCATATCAGGCAGTAATCTTTGATTTATAGCGCTTTCAATCCTGGTTGTGCATATCTGACCGGTATGACGGTTGGAAAATAAAATTCGTCTTTGACGAAAAAAGATGCACTTGCACCCAAATTAAGGAGACATATATGTCAAGTTTTAAAAAACTGGAAGCGTTACTGACGATGGGCAAAATTACCCGTCGCGAATTTTTAACCCATGTATCTGCATTAGGACTTGCAGCGGCGGTATCCCCGGCGTTAATGGGTGGGACAGCACATGCCGCAGGGCCCAAAAAAGGAGGCCGTTTGATCATGGGGGCCACCGGTGGATCAACCACAGACTCCATGGATCCTGGATCCCTGACATCCAACATGAACCAGAATCTCAACTGGCAGATACGAAATAATCTTGTGGAAATTGATCACAATTTTAATGCCATTCCAGAACTTGCCGAGTCCTGGGGTTCCACACCTGATGCAAAAGTGTGGACCTTTAAGCTGCGTAAAGGGGTGGAGTTTCACAATGGTAAAACCATGACCGCAGAAGATGTCATTTTTTCCATAAACCACCATCTGGGCGAAAAATCAAAATCCGGCGCCAAAGGATATTTGAAGAGTATTGAATCCATTAAAGCCGATGGCAAATATGAAGTCGTCTTTTCGCTTTCCGGTGGCAGTGCTGATTTTCCATTTATCCTGGGAGACTACCATTTGTCCATGTGTCCTGCAGGGACTACCGGGGCAGAATTTGAAAAAGGCATCGGGACGGGTGGATATATTCTGGAAAAGTGGGAGCCGGGTGTCAGGGCTTTTGCAAAACGCAATCCCAATTACTGGAAAGAGGGAAGGGCGCATTTTGACGAGATCGAAACCCTGTCCATCACTGATACCAATGCCAGAACAAGTGCATTAAAGACTGGCCAGATTAACTACATGGATCGTGCTGAACTTAAGACCGTTCATTTCCTGAAAAAGATGCCGGGGATAAATGTCAACGCAATAACGGGAACAGCTCATTACACCATCCCCATGCTTGTTGATAAAAAACCATACAATGACAACAATGTCCGTATGGCCTTGAAACTGGCTGTGGATCGTGAAGAATTGGTGGAAAAAATATTGCGCGGTTATGGTGAACCCGGCAACGATCATCCCATTGCACCTGTAAATAAATATTATGCTAAGAATCTTGAGCAAAGAGCATGTGATCCTGACAAAGCTAAATTTTATATGAAAAAAGCGGGTATGTTGGATCATGTTTTTAATTTACATGCTGCTGATGCTGCATTTGCGGGAGCCGTGGATGCGGCCGTCATCATGAAGGAACAGGCAAAAAAGGCTGGCATCAACATAAATGTTGTCCGGGAGCCTGATGACGGATACTGGAGCAATGTCTGGATCAAAAAAGAGTGGTGTATGTGTTACTGGGGCGGACGTCCCACTGAGGATATGATGTTCTCAGTTGCCTACTCAGATGGGGCTCCCTGGAATGATACCCACTGGAAAAATCAGCGTTTTAACCAACTGCTGGTAAGTGCAAGAGCAGAGCTGGATGAAGATAAGCGTAGAAATTTATACGAGGATATGCAGGAAATCTGCAAAGATGACGGTGGAACGATTATTCCCATGTTCAACCAAATGGTTTCAGCCTGTTCTGCGAAGTTGGCCCATGGACCTATCTCAGGCCACATGGCTATGGACGGCATGAGAACGGGTGAGCGATGGTGGTTCGCCTGAACCAGTCCTGACCCCATTTGAACTTTAACTTCGTAATTATTAAATAAACCCGCCGACTTGCCTGCTTTCTATGAAAAAGCAGGCATGCAAAATTATAAGCTGTTTTGCAAAAATAATAAAAGCCGTAAAAATATGAAAAACATTATTACAATGATAGCAAAGCGCCTTGGATTGGGCCTTTTGACGATGATCGTCATATCCATTCTCATTTTTGTGGGGGTGGAGGCACTTCCCGGGGATCTGGCCGAAGCCATCCTCGGACAGGAGGCCACAGTTGAAACCGTTGCGGCATTCAGAAAGGAACTAAAACTGGATCTGCCGCCCCATATTCGCTATTTCTCATGGCTTGCCAGTGTTGCTGAGGGAGATCTGGGAAACTCCCTTTCCAATGGTCGGCCCATCAGCGAATTGATCGGCTGGCGATTTGCCAATACCATGTTTCTGGCCAGCTCGGCAGCGGTGATCTCCGTACCCATTGCCATTATCCTGGGTCTTCTGGCAGCACTTTACCGTGACTCCTGGTTTGATAAAGCCATTTCCACCACCACTCTCACGGCCATCTCCTTTCCTGAATTTTTCGTTGCCTACATTCTCATCGCGCTGTTTTCGGTGAAACTGACCCTTTTTCCCAGTATGTCCAATATCAATGATGAATTGACATTCGGGCAGAAAATTTATGCCGTTATTCTGCCAAGCCTGACCCTGACCTTTATTGTCACGGCCCACATGATGCGACAAACCCGGGCTGCGGTGATCAATGTCCTTGCCAGTTCCTATATTGAAATGGCCAGATTAAAGGGCTTAAAACGATTTCGGATCATCGTTTTGCATGCCTTTCCCAATGCCTTGTCTCCGGTGATCAATGTGGTGGCCCTGAACCTTGCCTATCTGGTTGTGGGGGTTGTGATAGTTGAAGTGGTATTTGTTTATCCGGGATTGGGCCAGTTGCTGGTGGACTCGGTATCCAAACGAGATATTCCCGTGGTTCAGGCAAGCGGCCTGATCTTTGCCACCGTTTACATCTCTCTCAACCTTCTGGCAGATATCCTGTCAATTCTGAGCAACCCCAGGTTGCTGCATCCAAGATCAAAATAAGGGGATATATTTGATGGACTTTTTAAAATTAATGAGACAATCCCCCCTGAGTGCCCGCATTGGTCTTGCCATTGTTTTGCTCAACCTTTTAGCGGCGTTACTGGCACCGGTGATCGCCCCCTATGGTGAAACGGAAATCGTGGCAGATGTGTGGCTCTCCGCCAGTTGGGATCACCCCCTGGGGACGGATCATCTGGGAAGGGATCTGTTCACCCGAGTGATGTACGGGGCACGAAATACCATTACAATTGCCTTTGTCACCACCCTGCTTTCGTTCATTATCGGTTCCATGATGGGGTTTATGGCCGCGGCAACGGGGGGCTGGGCGGATCTTATCATCAGTCGTATCGTGGATATTTTGATGGCCTTTCCAACCCTTATTTTTGCCTTGATGGCCTTGTCTGTGGTGGGGACGTCCGTGATGTCATTGATAGGGGTCATAGCGGTGCTTGATTCCACCCGGGTATTTCGTCTTTCCAGGGCCGTGGCCATGGATATTACGGTGATGGAGTTTGTTGAGGCTGCCAGGCTTCGCGGTGAAGGTATCCTGTGGGTCATGCGAAAAGAAATTCTACCCAATGCCATGCCGCCCCTGGTGGCTGAATTTGGACTTCGTTTCTGCTTTGTATTCTTATTTATTGCCTCCTTGAGCTTTTTGGGGCTTGGAATCCAACCGCCCACGGCGGATTGGGGGGGGATGGTTCGTGAGAATGCCGGTGCCATCACCTTTGGTATCATGACCCCGTTGTGGCCCGCCGGTGCCATTGCCCTCCTGACGGTGGGTGTCAATTTGATTGTTGACTGGTTTTTGAAAATTGCCAGTGGATTAAAAGATTAACGTTAATGCTATTGAGAGATACGCCACCAATGACACATCTGCTTGAAATGAAAAATATTGTAATCGAAGGCTTCAGTTCCGAAGAAGAAAAATGGATGCCCATCATCAAAAGCCTGGATCTTACCCTGGACAAGGGTGAGATTATCGGTTTAATCGGGGAGTCCGGGGCTGGAAAATCCACCCTGGGGCTGGCCTCCATGTCTTACACCCGGGGGGGATGTCGAATTTCATCGGGATCCATTGTTTTTGATGGGATGGAATTGTTCGGCAAACCCAATGCGGTGTTACGGGAAATCAGGGGGGTTCGCATCGCCTATGTGGCACAAAGTGCTGCGGCCTCATTCAATCCGGCCTATCGACTCCTAAAACAGTATGTGGAAACACCCATTCAACACGGCCTGATGAAATTTGCCGAAGCGGAAGAAAAGGCGGTGGATATTTACAAGCGACTGCTGCTGCCTGATCCCGAGGGCATTGGGTATCGCTATCCCCATCAGGTATCCGGGGGGCAACTCCAGCGGGCCATGGTGGCCATGGCCATGGCGTGTACGCCGGATATCATTGTTTTTGATGAACCCACAACGGCCCTGGATGTCACCACCCAGATTGAGGTGCTTGCGGCCATCAAGAAAATTACCCGGGAATTTAACACAGCCGCCATTTATATCACCCATGACCTTGCCGTTGTGGCCCAATTGGCCGATCGTATTATGGTGCTCAAGAACGGGAATCTGGTGGAGGAAAACAATGCAAGGCAGATGCTGGCAAATCCCAAAGAAGCGTATACCCGCAAATTGCTTTCCGTTCGAACCCTCACAGAAGACCGCGTCTTATCCGACGCAGAGGACGATGTTGTTCTTGAGATTGACAATGTATCCGCCAGTTACACGGGAAAGGCCAGTGAAAAGGTGCTGGAAGACATTAATCTGGTTGTCCGGCGCTCCAGAACCGTTGCGCTGGTGGGCGAATCCGGCAGCGGTAAGAGCACTCTGGCCCGGGTGATCACCGGTTTACTGCCCCCCCTTAGTGGAAAAATTCTCTATGACGGTAAGGTGTTGCCCCCGGCCTTGAAAGCACGGGAACGAGAAAACCTCAGAATCATGCAGATGATTTATCAGATGCCGGATACGGCACTGAACCCCCGGCAGAAAGTCCGGGATATCATTGGACGTCCCCTTTCCTTTTATTTTCAGATGAATGGCAGTGACCAGGAGAAAAGAATCAGGGAGCTTCTGGAGATGATCGAGTTATCCCCTAAAAAATATATTGATCGATTTCCCGGTGAAATGTCAGGGGGGGAAAAGCAGCGGATCTGTATTGCCCGTGCATTGGCGGCTAAACCTGAGCTGATTATCTGTGATGAGGTGACGTCCGCCCTTGATCAACTGGTGGCTGAGGGGATTTTGAAATTGCTCCAAGATCTGCAAAATGAATTACAGGTCTCCTATCTTTTCATCACCCACGATCTGGCAACGGTGAAGGCCATAGCTGATGAAATCGTGGTGATGCTCCAGGGCAGGATTGTTGAACAGGGCCCCAAAAAGAAAGTGTTGGATCCCCCATACCATGAATACACGGATCTACTGCTTTCATCTGTTCCTGAGATGGATCCGGACTGGCTGGATACCGTTTTGAAAATTAGAAAAGAAAAAGGGATTGGCCTCACGCATGACAGATAAAGGAGATCAGGGGCCTTGTGGCCCCGGGAATCCCAGGTGTGGGGGGCGCATTCCCATCTTTCCAACCCACCATATAACCCATTAATTTTATTTAGCTATCATCCATTGATACAAAATAAAATATCTTGATAGTATAGGAATTTCCATTTTATGAACTGTTAAATCAGCGGGTTGTAAAAAGTCCGCCCAAAGGGCGCTAAGTTCATAAATCAGAGAGTTGAATCTCAACCGGAAAAAGGGGAATGCGTCCGGTGTGGTGTGGGTGTGGCTGACACCATCGACCCTTTTTAACAATCGGTGATGCAACGGTGTCAGGCTTGAGACCTCTGCAAAGTGGCAGATTTTGTGACCAAGCCCTGGCTTTTTTTTGGGTATTATTTTACCGTAACCACCGGGCATGGGGCTTTTAAAATCAGATACTGCGCCATGGATCCAAAAACCAGTTTTCCAACCTTGGACTTTTTTCCGATGTTTACATAGATCATATCAATGGATTCTTTTTCTGCAAACCGAACCATCTGCACTTCCGGGCTCAATGTGTTCAACTGGAGCTCAATCTCAAAGGGAACGCCACTTCCTTCTAAAATTTCCTCAACTTCATTTTCTAACACCTGTTCTTTTTTAGCCACATAGGAATGCTTCAGGGGCAGTTCCCGCATAATTGAGGTGGCCACTTCCAATGAGGCCCCCCAGACTTTTGCATGATCCCGTGCAATTTCCAGGGCCTTTCTGGATTCCTTTGAGCCGTCATAGCATACCATGAATTTCACG
>CAYSSE010000012.1:0-38229 GCA_964433355.1 uncultured Desulfocicer sp. | reverse complement strand
TGGTATGTGGGTACCGGAGCATCGCCCTTTTTTAATTTTATAACTAACTTATTGATATGTGCACTCTTCATTTTTGCATGCACCACATTTGATAGTCGGAGGAAAACTCATTATTTTTGGGTAGCTTATTTCCTTTGAACTCCCTAACAAGTATAAACTGGAGAATGAAGGGCTCATATTTTGAATAAATCAAGAAGGAGGCGTTTATGTCTGCTAAGTATTTTGTCAAAAAAATAATTTTTTTTATAGTATGTGGATGTTTTTTGCCCTTTTTTGTTTTTCCTATTAACGCAATGCCTGCGAGTAAAGCCAATGGAGCCCCTCCATTTCATGCTGACAAGAAAAATATTTATCGTTTGTGGAGAGTTGGTGACGTTTGGCATCTTCGCTGGTCCTCAAAGGGACATGGGCATATCTTTTCAGGTAGGATTTGGGTAGATAAAGGGAGAAGGCTGTCTTTGGTAGGAAAAATTAGAACAATGGTCAAAGATCAGGTATATAAAGAAGGAAATGCGATTCGTTTTTTGGTAAAAAATCGAAACGATGAAAAAGGATTTGATTTTAGCTGGGATGGAGCAAGCATATACTTGGATTTGAAGGTTGACGGAGTTCCTCTACTTCAGAATGTCCTGGTTGGGGCTTTGGGAATTCATCCTGGGGAGATGCCTTTTACGATTCATCGCAAAATTCCCCCTCTCAAAAAAAGAGTATGGGTACCAGGGCATCATAATCTAAGAGGGAGATGGATACCAGGCCACCATAGATAATATGGAAAGGTGCATCAATCCACATTCAAATACTTGGGGAGTCAGCCTATCTTGATATACCAGTTATAAATGTATTCATGTCACCAATCCTGGGACGATTGGGATATAAACGGTATTTTGAAATCGGCCAACTCCCTTGGTTCTTGCGTCCAGTCGTTCCGGTATTCCAAAGCCCAGAGTAAAGATCCGATGAAAAATGCCGGATACCAATGAATATTTTTTACATTATTGACGGAAGATAGAGGCATGTCTGCGGGAATATGCTGACAATGAGCAGCCCTGTGAGCAGCACCAGCACAAAGGGCAAAGCCCCGGTCATTATTTTTTCCATGGACACGTCGGACGTTGCTTTCAGTACAAAAAGATTTAATCCCACCGGTGGTGTAATCATACCAATTTCAACACATAGTGTGGAGACGATACCCAGCCAGATGGGATCAAATTTCAGTTCCAGAAGGGTTGGGTAAATAAATGGTACCGTCAATACAATCATGCTGAGGGGATCCATCAGGCATCCCAAAAAAACCCATAAAAGGTAGATGAGAACCATAATTATCCATCTATTCAAACCGGAGGAGATAATCAGATTGGAAATTGTCTGCGCCAGCCCAAGGTGGCACACCACATAGCTTAGTGCCATGCCACCGATGATGAGAAACAAAATCATGGAACTGGTTCTGGCGCTGGCAGTCATTATATTAATGAAACCCGTTTTAGTCATACGTCCCATAATAATTACGAGGAGCAGTGCGCCAATGGCACCAAAACCGGCAGCTTCTGTGGGGGTAGTCATTCCGGTATAGAGTGATCCCATGACAATGAAAATCAAGAGAATCGGTGGGACAATGCGCTGCATGTCCTTTATGAAATTATTTTTACACCATATCTGTGTTGATTGATTTGTTTTCTGCGTAAGGGACTTTTTTTCGTCCCGCCAAAGAATGTCTTTATTTTGGTATTTTCCAATCAGCTCCGGATTCAATTTAACCCTCACCAAAATAAAAAAACAAAGCAGAACGCTGATCAACAGACCTGGTAAAAAGCCAGCCATAAATAGTCTTGTTATGGAATTTTCCGTAATAATACCGAAAATAACAAGACTGATGCTGGGGGGAATCATGATTCCCAGTGTACCGCCCGCAGCAACCACCCCCACGGCAAAATCTTCACGATATCCCCGCAGTTTCATCTCTGTAACTGAGACACGTCCCATGGCCGCAGCCGTGGCCGGGCTGGAACCGCATAATGCCGCAAATAATGTGGATGCCAGCATAGTGCTTAATGCCAGTCCTCCGTCAATACGTCGCAGCCATCTGCTCAGAACTGTGAAAATATCACTGGCAATATTGCCCTGGGCCAAGGCTTCTGCCATGAGTATAAACAAGGGTGCCACCAGTTGATTCATGCTGGTGCCTTGGGAAAAGGCAATGCTGCCCATTTGCATTAGCTGGCTGGAATCCAGAAACACCACGATCAACATCACTGCTGAAAATCCAAGCCCAAAAGCCACAGGTGTACCGATGAATATGGTTCCCAGCAGAATTGCCAGTATTACGAACGTATGGGCAATCAATTCTTAATAATTTCTCCAGCGATTAATTTTTTAAGTTGAGTTGTTAATACACGATGATCAATAATAATCTTTGTTGCCATCCATGAGATCCAGGATGATGCATCCGATGTTAATAAGCATGGCAACAGAACCGATCAGCATGGCCAGATAAAGCCACACAATGGGAATTTGTATGATGCCCCGGGTAAGTTTATTCCATTTAAATCCATAGATCAGCATGTCAATGCTGCTCCAGCTCAGAATACCCACATAAATCAAGGCCAAAACATACCCCATAATGGCAAAACCTCGTTGCACCCCACTGCCCAATTTTCTTCCCAGTCCCTCACGGATGAAATCCACAGCCACATGATTTTTTTTTTCAAAAGCCTGGCCTGATCCCAGGAAAATAGCCCAAATCAGCAGATATTGGCATACGTCAAGGCTCCAGGTGGTAGGGTGATTTAAAATACCCCGTGCAATACCTTCAGCGGTGGTTAAAATAGCGATAACAAGAATGATGACACCGGCAAAAAAGGCAGTGATCTGATTCAGATTTTTAAGCCCGTTGGGAAATTTCATAATTTCATAATTTCATTGCTTTATTGTTTTCTTAATTCAGCAAAAATATCCAGCAATTCTTTCCCTTCCGATCCAGATATTTTTGCCACTTCATCAAGAAGCGGTTGGGTAATGGATTTAAATGCGTCATTCTCCGATGGTGTCAGATGATAGATGGTGCCACCCGACTGTATTACCTGTTTTTGAAATTTCTGTTTGAGTTTCCCTGACAGTTGATTACTGAAGGCCATCCATCGTTTTGTCGCCCGCTGAATTGCGGCTTGTTGGGAAATCGTAAGGCCGGTCCAAGCCTTTTTGCTCATGACCAGGCCACACAGCATTTCCTGAAGGTTGGTCATGGTGATGTAAGGGGCCGGTTCATACAATTTGAAGGGACCGGTGATAATCCATCCGGTGTAGCAGACCTTGATAGTGCCACGATCCAGAGAGGAAGACAGATCACCCAAAGAAACTGTTACCGGGCTGCCACCCCACATTTTAATACTTTCACCCCCCCATTTTCCAGGGGTCCTGACGGTCAATCCCACCAGGTCGGATGGGGTTTTAATGGGCCTGCCAAATTTTTTGTAGGCGGCAAAGGTGATGGTTTCCTGGTTGTTCACCCCCAGGTATTTCAAATCGTACTTAGCAAAAATTTTTTCTACAATTGGATGCGTTTCTGTTTCCAGGGCTTTGAACCGGTTCCCAGGGTAGGCACCAGGAATTTCAAAAGGGGTTAATTCTTTTATGGTGGGAGAGACATAGGCCACCATGAAATTAACAATGTCCACGTTTCCCCGCATCACAGCGTCAAGTGCTTCGGGATCTCCCACCAAAGAACGGGCCGGAAAAGTGTTGATTTTGATTTCACCGTTACTCTCCTCAGCCACTGCTTTTGCAAAAAAAGTGTAGCCTTGACCATGAAACCCCCCAGCGGGCATGGGGTAACTCAGGCTTAAAGAAATTGAGGGTTGTGCCACAATTTTTGGCACCACCACAAGTGTCATTATGACGAATGGCATGATCATAAAAAAGAAGAAGGATGCACATCGAGGAATATTTTCGTTGTTTTTTTTCATCAGGATACATCTCCTTTTGATTGAAACATTTATATGAAAGAGTAGACAGATCTAATATTCTTTCATGCTTCGTTTTGGGTAGGCCGGGGCCAGAATACGGTCTGACCGTGGCAGTTATTAAAAGAATGGGGCCATTCTGTACTTAACCCCAAAAGTGGTTTAAATTTTAAACTCAAGAGTTAGGGACTTGATGACAAATAATCTACCCGTCTTCACTTAAAATTATGATGTAAATACTGACTATTAAGTTTGAAAGTAGATAGTGCGTGGTCAAGGCTAAGATTTGGAATGATAAAGTCCGAAGAGTGTTGCACCACGGCATTTTTGGAAATCGGCAATCCTAAAAGTAAGCTTTGAGGCTGCAGTAGCTTTATTCGGCTACCCACTTAAGCCGGGACACCTTGTAAAATAAGGGAGTTGCAAAGAGCATGATTTCGGATATATCAAGACTGCAAATTGTCCCGCATTAGACAGGTAACTCAAGGAGCAATATGGACATATTTTTTTTAAATATGGATAGTTCAATCCGATGAATAGAATAAACTATAGCCGCTATAAGTTTGTTTGCCAATAAAAAAAGGAATTAATCATAAATCTGCTGCCCCACGTTTTTACCAACTTGTGGGACGACTTCATCTTGATCCCCGCTGCCCCTGGGTTACTGCATGTAATAGGCAGAGAAGTTATGATGGTCGAGTAATAAGTACCCGAGCATATATTCCTCAAAACAAAACCCATATATATCAATGGTATATGCCTGTGGAATACCGAAAAATATATGTGTGGGTACTTAAGCAATCCGTTCCTAAAATGGTATTCTCAGGGAAAAAAGCATACTGGATGTTGAGGGCCGTGCGTAGGATGCTTCCAAGGGAACCTCAGAGACATAACTCAAATTCAGATGTCGGATCGTGCTTAAACCCTTTCTGGTTTGTGAACGATTATATTTATGAGCACTGGATATTGAGCCATAGATACTGCCCCCATAGAATCCTGATTCCACCACGCTGATCAGCCCTCCAAGCACATTATTTCCCCCAGCAAAGGATTCATGGGCCGCAAAAATAAGCCCGGCATTAAGAACAAAGGCAGCAAGGGCATCCCGATATCTTTCGCAATAGGCAAACCCTCCTCCGGGAACAAGGGCCGTCATCCCAGCCACAAAAGGGGATTTCTGATCCTGGTTCATGATGATTTCAACGGCCTGTCTCACTTCCCTGGCAGGGAATACCCTTTCTCCGGCCATGGAAATGCTTGAAAGAAAAGCATCTGCCCGTTCCAAAGCGCTGGGTTCCATGTTTTTGGCCCGATCAAGAGACATCCATGCCAGGGTCCACAGAGCACGGTCTTTTATTTCGAGTGAGTCACTCACAGAAAAAAGATCCTCCAACACCCGCTGGGCACCACCGGGCCGTCCCTGGGCCAGCAACGTCTTACTGAGCATAAAAAAGGATTCAACGTTCCGGGAAGTGCCCACATAGGGAAACCGCTGGGATTGAAATATGGCCCGGGCCTGATCCCATTTTTTAAGATAAAACAGGGACATGCCAAGATTAAATTGAGCCGTGGGAATCCGGGGGTCCAAAGGGAAAAAGTGAATAAACCGCTTCCATTCCACCTTGGCGGTTTCATAGGATGCCTCTTTTTGACTGGCAAGGGCATACGCATATTGCATGTCTGCGGTGATGGTCAAGCCATGGGTAAAACAGGGGGAAATGATCATCATGCCAGTAATGACCCCCCAGGTAACAATCAACACTCTCAATCTATTGAATCCCATACAAATTTTCCTGTTATCCGGTTGCCTGCACAACGGGCGCATTCCCATTTTTCCGGCCCATCATATAACTTACTGATTTCATTAAACCACCACTAATTAATACAAAACGAAATATTTTGATAAATCAAAGAATTGAATCTCCAACCGGGAAAATGGGAATGCGCCCTGCACAACATCTAAGAAAACGGATTATTCCATTTCATTTTCCAGGATACCACCAGAAATCATTATCTTCCAGGGTATCTTTGGTCAATGTTTTGTTGCCAGATTGAATGCAGGGAGAAAGACGCGTTTCATCCCGACCACACCGGATCAAACGATCACAGGAGATGATCCAACCCACTAAAAATCCATGTTTTTTAATGGCCTGGGCTGCATAGGAGGAACAGGAAGGGGACATACCACAGCGGTCTCCATCTGTGGCAGAAACAACGGTTTTATAAAAATGAATCCACTGCCCCCCACCCTTGGAGTCCCTTGATTCCACTATGTCTGATGCCCGAACAAACCCTGAGCCGGTCAGGAGCAGCAGCAAAACAAAAAAAAAGCATTTAACGTTTCTGTACACCAATCCCTTTCCCAATTTTGGATATCCGGGGTGGCTCATGGGATGTTGATGGCAGTGCCTAATCCTGGGTGACACGCATCACCTCTTCCAGCGTGGTTACGCCCTCAAGGAGTTTTTCTATGCCGCAATGCCGCAGGGGGGTCATCCCCTGCTCCAAAGCCTTGGCTTTAATGGCATTGGCATCGGAGGTCGATAAGATCACCAGTTTTAGGGCGTCGTTGACTTCCATGATTTCAAATATGGCCTGACGTCCGGAATATCCGGTATTAAAACAATCCGGGCACCCCACGGCCCGATAAACCGTTTTACCCACCAGATCGGTCTGGTTGATGCGAAACCCCTTGATATCCCCCTCTCCCAAGGAATAAGGCTCACGGCATTTGGGGCACAGGGTTCTCACCAGTCTTTGGGCAATAACGGCCTTCACCGAGGAGGTGATGAGATAAGGTTCCACCCCCAGATCCACCAGGCGGGTAACAGCACTGGGGGCATCATTGGTGTGCAGGGTGGAAAAAACAAGATGACCGGTGAGGGCAGACTGAATAGCCACCTGGGAGGTTTCAAGATCCCGGATTTCTCCCACAAGGATGACATCGGGATCCTGGCGTACAATGGATCTTAAGCCTTTGGCAAAGGTCACGCCGATTTTACGGTTCACTTGGATCTGCCCAATGCCTTTGAGTTTATATTCCACGGGATCTTCAATGGTAATAATGTTTTTATCCGGTGAATTGATAACACTCAACGCGGCATAAAGGGTGGTGGTTTTACCACTACCCGTGGGACCCGTCACCAATACAATGCCGTTATTTAAACGAATTAATCTATTAAGAATGGCATAATTTTCAGGAGAAATACCAAACTGGGATAATTCCAATAATGCCCGGGATTTGTTTAAAAGCCGCAGCACTAATCGTTCACCAAAGGAGGTGGGCACCGTGGATACCCGGATATCAATTTCCTGATCTCCAATGCGAACATCCAATCGCCCATCCTGGGGAACCCTTTTTTCTGCAATATTCATGTCCGCCATGACCTTGATGCGGGACACAAGGGCAGACTGTATCCACCGGGGGGGGGAAAGCATGTCATACAATATACCGTCAATGCGGTATCTGACCTTGATGCAGTCCTGAAAGGGTTCAATGTGAATATCACTGGCCCTTGCCTTTACCGACTGGGAGATCATATGGTTCACAAGCTTGATCACCGGGGCGTCACTGGTATCATCCAGCAGATCCGTGGTCTCTTCAATCTCCTGGAGAATGCTTGAGCCATTACTTGTCATGTCTTCCACCAACTGGCTTGCGCTGTTGGTCTCCTGGTCGTACAGGATGTTGATGGCAGACAAAATTTCGTTTCTCATGGCAAGCCCAGCCTGGTATGACCCATTCCCCAGAATCTTCGCAAGATCATCGGCAATGGGCAGGTGAACCGGATCATTCATGACAATGTGTATGGTATCTTTTTCAGCCTTAAGGGGTACCATGCAATGGGCCTTTAAAAACTGTATGGGCACCCGGGAGATAAATTTCTGGGGCATCCGTGCAGGCACCGGATTTTGCACAAGGGGCATGGCATAAACCTCCCCCATGGCCCTTAAGATCTCCTGTTCCCCAATCAATTTTGATTCAAGCAGGGCATGGACAACATCCTCTTTATGTTCCCCATGGATGGCCATGATTTTTTCATGGTCAGTGGCACAAAGAGTTGTCTGTTCCGACACCACCTCAATAAACCGGTTGATCATAAGTTACTCCAACGGGGAGAGGTTCCCCCCCTTATACAATTTCACATCCCCTTTTTTGATGGTATCAATCTCTTCTTTTTTCTCATCATAAATTTCCTTGGCCTCCAGGGGATTTTTCACCACCCGGGGGGTGAGAAACACATAAAGATTGGTTCGGTCTTCTCCACTTGACACCGATTTAAACAGATACCCCAGCCCGGGGATTCCCCCCAGACAAGGGACACTGTATTCCGATCGAGAAAGGGTTTCATCAATGAGGCCCCCAATGACAACGGTGTGACCATCCTCCACAATAAGGGTGGTCTCAATCTGCCGCTTCAGGGTGGTGGGGCGGTCATTGCTCTCCTCGTTGGCATTGTCAAGCTTGGTCACCTCCTGGTACACATCCAGACGTACCAGGCGGTCCTTGCTGATCTGGGGAGTGATTTTCAAGGTGATGCCCACATCCTTATATTCATAGGAGCTGTAGGTGTCCGTGGCATTGTCCGCCGCCGACCGGGTCTGGTAGGGCACGTTCTTGCCAATGGTCAAGGTAGCCTCTTCGTTGTCCGTTGTCAGCACCTGGGGGGTGGAAAGAATATGCACGTTGGAATCATTCTGGTAGGCCTGGATCACCGCCCCCAAGGAGGGGAAGGTAAGCCCGCCAATGGAGAGTTGCTCGCCCATTACCCCCACGGAAAATCCCGCTGGCAGCGTACCGGTGGATGCAATGGTATTGAAATTTGAATAACTGTTCCCACTGGAGCCGCCAAAAATCACCCCCTGATCACCATCAATCCCCTCCCCCACGCGCCATTCGGTGCCCAGATTCAGCCCGCTGTTTACATTCACCTCCATGATCAGGCACTCAATGAACACCATGGATCGGGGGATATCCAACTTGGCGATCACCTCCTCCAGCACGGGGTAGTCCTCTTTTTCCGCCATGATGATCAAGCTGTTGGTGGCGGGATCCGCCGTAATTCTGGCCGATTTAGATACAAGGGGAGCCAGCTTTTTACCTTCGGTCTTCTTGGCGCTGTCCGATGGAATCTCCTGGAGTACCTTGGCAAGATCCTCGGCATTGGCATGCTCCAGGTAATACACCCGAATTTTTTCATCCCCCCGGGGCACCTTTTTATCCAGAAGTGCCACCAATTGCTTGACCCGGTCTGTTTCCACTTCACTTGCAAGGACTACAACTGAGTTGGTTCTTTCATCGGCAACAAACTTCACCACCATGTCCAGATCTGTTTTTCCCTTTTCCTGCCGGCTCCGGGCCGTGAAAATACCGGTAAGATTTTTCACAAGTTTTGATGCATCGGCATGCTCCACGGGGATCACTGAAATTCGCTTTCCAATGCCCATGACATCCACGGCAGAAATAATCTTTAATAACCGCTCTATGTTGGAAAGGGTCTCGGTGATGATCAAGGTGTTGGTATCATTGTATGAAAGGATAATGCTGCCCTTGGACACCAGAGGGGTCAGCAGTCGTTTTATTTCACTGGCATCGGCAAACTTTAACGGAATAATGCGGGTAACCAGCCTGTCCCTGGCACTATCCCCGAATTTACGAACACCGGTATCAATATTTTGGGATTTTGCATCGGGGGATGGCATGATTTTAATCACACGGCCTGCCTGCACCGTTGAAAATCCATTGATGTCCAGGACCGATTCAAACACCATGTACGCCTCCTGCACCGATATTTTTGAGGGAGAGATAATGGTGATATTGCCCTTGACCCGCCGATCCACAATGAAATTTTTCCCGGTGAGTTCACTGATAAACTTTATGAACACATTGATATCCACATCGTTAAAATCAATGGAGACCATTTTAGTGGACTCCTGCTCCTGTAATGCCTCGGAAGTGGCACAAGAGGCATCCCGAATCTGACACGTCAGCACTCCCAGACAGATCATCAGCATAATCAGCAAACAGGGCACTGATTTTTTTCTACTCCACATGATATTGAATCTCCTTTGTCTTTCCCCGTCGTTTGATCTGAACATTCACATCCGATGACTCTTTTAATTGTTCATAAAAGGTCAAGGCATCATCCACACTCTCAATTTTTTTGCCATCAACCCCCATGATAATATCTCCGTTTTTTAATCCCATTGTTTGAAATAAAGACTCTTTTTTAATGCCATACAGCAATAACCCGTCGGGCTTGCCCCGGGAAAAGTGAGGCCTTACCCGGACATCTCCCATGAGCTTATTGATATTACCCAATGCCTCGTCCACAAGGGAACGACTCAGGGAGGTTTTTTCACTGGGCTGCATTGTGAGACTGGCAGAAGGGGGGAAGGGAGACGTCGGTGCGGCAGAGCCTTTGGCAGGTTCCATTAAAAGCACTTCATCCCGTCCTTTGTAAAAAAGAATCACCTTTCCCCGCAACACCGCCTTGATCAGGGCACTCTGAAGCGTGTCCCCCTTTTGAAAACGCTTTTGTTCCTTTTTACGGCCCTCCTGGATAACGGCAAAGGCTCCCTGGGGCTCCAGGATAATTGTCCCCAGTAACTTTAGGTCAAGACTGGTTTTTTCAAGGGTTTCCACCAAAGGAATGTCAGACTCCGGTGAAGAGACCTCCTTTTTTTCTTCCAGGGCCGCCTTAAAAAGATTTCGCTTTTCTATGGTGACATAGTGCTGTCTGGAAAATTTCTTCTCCGTTGTCTCGTTTCCGGTATCACGGAGGGGTGTACCCGCATCCTTGGAAACTGTCACAACCACGTGCCTGTCATCCAGTTGAGCATAAAGTATCCTTACCCCCTGGAACGTCAGCAAGGTCAACAACATGAGGTGGATCAGTACAAACCCTTTTTTCATAGTGTCACCACAGGTCTGTCCAAGGTCCCTTTAATCTTAAAGGGGCACCCCTTACCCTTGAACTGGCCAAGAAAATCAGATACCATTGGCGGCAGATTTGACAGTCCTGAAAGATAAGCGGCATCGGGTTGCAAGCGCCCTTTTAAGTCAAGGTTACTTGTTGAGCATGGAAATTTCAATTCAATTTTCCCGGACATCGTCAGGGTCATCTCAGGCCCCATGGCCCGGCATCCAAGAATTTCCAGACGGCTATCCTCCAGCCGATATTTTATTTTTATAGTTTTAAAATTCACTCCCGGGATGCCCATGCTCGACAGAATCCCATTGGCAATATCAATGGCACAATTGGAAATAATTATTTCTCCTGTGCCCCCCAACCCCCTGTCCTGACTTCTGGAAAGGGTAAGTCTGCCCCCGGCAAGGCATGACACCGTAATATCTCCTTGGCCGGTTGCATACTGAAAATTCTCAATATAGATATCATCAAACTGAGCATCCACAAGATAAATTGATGGCATCTTGGGAACAGATTTAAAATCTATCTCCAGTCCCTGCGCCTTTGGGGACAGATTTGAAATCTGTCCCCAGTCCCTGTTCCAGGGAAAAAAGGGCGCCTTGAATCTGCCAGACGCGGTACCCTTATAGAGTTCCATATCAAACTTAAGTACCGGAAGTTTATTAAAAAAAGTTGCCAATACGGGTTTCAAGCATAGACGATCCAGAACAACCTTGCTTTTATCTGGGAAGGAAACAACAATGGCATCCCCCCCAAGGCCCAGGGGGGGGTGCCATTGCAAATCACCCACTGAGATCTCCACTGACTCCAGGGATTGATTCAAGGCTTGGGACAACCGCGTGGCCAATTTTTCACCGGGAAACAACAGATATAAAAAAACCACAAAGGCCCCAAGAGTATAAACGACATAGGAAAAAACGAATTTACCCATCAGGCCGCGTCCCCCTGAAC
Source organism: uncultured Desulfocicer sp. (assembly GCA_964433355.1). Taxonomy (GTDB): domain Bacteria; phylum Desulfobacterota; class Desulfobacteria; order Desulfobacterales; family Desulfobacteraceae; genus Desulfocicer. Next base: position 26,390 of record CAYSSE010000012.1, on the reverse strand, counting down.
CAGCATCCAGACATCCAGCACAGCATCCATTAGCTGGTTCTCTTTTCCAGTTTTTGTCAGAGACACCCCGGAGATATGAACGCCCTTGCCTGCGGTCTCAATAAAATAGAGAAAATCCATGAACTCCCTTAAATAAAGAGATTCCAGTTTAACCTTTACAATGGAAATAGTGTAGGCGTCTTTGTCCTGTTTTCGGGAATCTGGTTTCATGTGCACAATTTTTTCTTTGACTCCACTTTTCACAGCCAGTCGATCCAGAAAGGAGAACAGTGTAAATCCTTTTTCACGGATTTTTCGGGTGTGCATCTCCCGGGAAACGTTTAAGCCCATACGTTGATACTGCGCCTGCATGGACGTCATCTCCTGTAAAATTTTTCCAGCGGAAACCACCCTTTTTTCCAATCGCTCTTTTTCCGCCATGGCTGGCAGCAATATGCCCTTAAGGGCAAAGAGTATCACCAAAAAGCATCCGCCCAGGCAGAGAATTCTTTTTTCCCGTGTGGAAAGCTGTTTCATGAGTTGTCCTCTATACGCGTGGATAAATTTTCTTTCTCATCCATGGTCTGGAAAATAAATTTAAACCGAATGCGTTTTTCATTTTTGTCGGATGCGGCATTACTGATTTTCACATTGGTAAAAAGCGGAGAGGATTCAATGGCCGTTTTCATTTTGTCCACACTGTCATACGTATCCGTGTCCCCGGAAAGAATCATGCGACCATCATTGAACACCAAACGGGAAATTTCTATATCAATGCTATCTGGAATCCGGCTGGACAGTTCAAAAAGAAGATCCGTAATTTTATTACCAGCGGCAAAGCGGTTTTCCATATTTAAGGAACGTCCAGATTGTTCCGACGACTGTCGCACCTGAATTTTCATCTGCATATAGGGGTTAACGATGGTGGTAATTTCTGGGAAGGTCTCTTTAAAAATGGCTGTGGCCTGCTGATCCATGGCAATAGCCTGACGTTCAAGAGAACGAATTTCCATATATTCCCCGGCAACCACCAGAAAAAAACAAATGAATATCAAAAGGCTCATGCTTACCAATTGTGCCATGTGTTTTTCCACAAAAGCACCCTGTCCATTACTATTTTGACAAAAATTAAGACATCCCTGCTTTCCACTGCACCGGGCTGCAGCAAAGGCATTGATATATTCATGGGCCTTGGCGTCAGAAATAATTTCCCCATTTGCAAGGGAGGGGGAAACAGGGGTTAAATCTTCACAAACAACAGGAGCAACAAGGGTTTTTTCCAGCTGGACTTCCAGATCTTTATCCCGGGTACCAGACCAGATGATGTGACACCCCAAAAGGGAATGGGTGATTCCCAGGCGATGCCGAAACAACATGAGCGTACGCCCCATCTCCATGGCCACCCCAACATTATTGTTATCCCCTCCCCTCACAATGGACCTTAGCCCCACAATCACTCCATCAAGGATTCCGTTTATCACCAGACAATGGGGCGTTACCTCCACCATGAGATAAAAGCCCTTCCCCGGCAGGGAATCCAGAAAAAGGTGGGATGCCAGATAACCGGCAGATGAAATCAGAATCGGTGAGATGCTTCGTTTTTTTAGGGAATTGCACAGCGTATCCAGCATTTTAGTGGAAACGGAGGCAGTCAAAAAGGTATGGATATCACATTGAGAAAGGCCCGTAAAAATAAAATCACTAACAGGGGGGTCATCGGACAGCGGAAGCACGGCATCAAGCTCCATGGGAAGCACCTGTCCGATTTTCCACCGAGATCTAAAGGGCAGATCCATGTGTCGAAAAAAGACCATGGCGGCGGGAATGGCCACAACGGCCCGGGAACAAGCACTGAGATCCACTTTTTGTGCAAGTCTTTCCAAGACGTCGTCAAGGGATGATTGGCTGGGTACCGGATCTTCAGCAGCGTTGTCCACAAAAGGATTCATCCCCATGGTCAAGGCATTGACGACCATCGGACCTTTTACAGAAGGTTTCAAAACCAGGGCAGACATCGACCAGGGGAACGGTGTGATATCCCCTTTTTCTGGATCAGTGATCCCGTCCTTGTCTGAGATGGGGTCAGCATGATCCCCGGTATCCTTTATTTCCAGTGCAAGCAGATAGCCTTTCATCTCTATTTGTCCAAGAGTTCCAGGAGCCTGCAGAACCATACCCCTGTTTTTTCTTGTTTTTTCCTTTTGATGATGCCAGTCAATGTAACTATGTGGCCATTCACATCAGCAACGGCGGTTGCTCTGAACAAATGGCTCGAATAGGTGACAATATTTTCAAACGCCTGTTTCTCTTTTCCAGACAACTGTATAACCTGTGCATACCACCCCTTGTCAAGGGCATTTATGAATCCATCGCTGTCCGGTTCCTGTTCCAGCCGAAATTCCACCAGGGCCGATGCCTCATCCTCCATGCCCGAGGGGAGCATAAAAGAGAGAACTTCCTCCCCTGCGGTATTGATATTAATAGTCCCGGGAAAAGAAAACCGCCCCTTTTTTTCGTCGGTGTCCGCCATGCCATGGACTGAAAAAAACTGCCCTAAATCAAGGGAAGCGTCCATTTGTTCCAGATCTGCTCCAGATTCCAATTCAGATTCCATATCTACCTTTCCCCATTGGAGAAAATTGTCCGAAATACCTTTGACAAAATAAAGTTCATCCAAAGTGGTCAACGGCCCATTGGGACAGTACACCGGAGGATCCAGGGCTTCATAGTAATCCGCTTCGGCACCGGATACTCCGGTGACGGCATCGTCATCTCCGCTGTCCAGCCAGTCCTTCAAAGAATTAATAACTTCAGCCGGATCCCGGTCATCCTGGGATTTATCGCCGGAAATGAGCAGCTCCAACATACGTTCCCATAATTTTCGTTGGTTTTCATTAAAGGCGTTACCGGGGTAAGCATCCAGCAGGGCATTGATCTGGATTTTTCCCAGCTCATCGGTGATGGAAAGTGTCAAGACTCCAGAAGGCATCTCCAGGGCAGCCACGGCCATTGCCAATTTTTCAGGGCTTGCCCAGTCCTCTTGGAGGGAGTCAATATCATTTTTTTCAGCATCTGCGGCCAGTATCCCCATGGCCAGTTGAACACCGGACCAGGCCGTCTGCCGGGCCTGGAAAAGCTCCAAAGCAACACCGGATCGGGAGGCCGCCTTACCCGCCCGCCGTCCCACTTCCAGGGCCGCCGCCGTCAGGACAGAAATTAACGCAAGGGTCATAAAAAGAGCCACCCCCCGATTATTTTTCATTGGATTGCTCATCATTCCAGGGCATCCCTGCGCACTGGTAAAATAATGGAGGTCATAATCGTATCACCTGTCAGAGTATCATCCTTGGCGTTGGCATCTTGGGGTCGGATTATCACCCCAATGGCATGGGGTGTGGCATGATCAAACGTCTCAGCATCAGAATCCCATTGGGTGAACATCTCATTTTCCCCATTAAAAAAACTTAATTCAAAGGCGGATATATTTTTTATTAATAGCGGATCACAATCATTTTCCACCTCATCCTCCCAGGGAGGAAGGGATTCGGAACGACACAGATCAAACCCGCCATTGTCATTGGCACGCACATAGTAAATGATTTGAACCAGGCGCTGATGTGCATCCCCCTGAACAGTCAAAAGCCCCCGGGAAACAAACCGCACCATAGAAAACGCTTCTCCTCCCACGTTCTCTTGAGTTCCCACCAGTCTGAAGGGATCGGGGGTGGATCGCGTATCGGGCTTGACATATGCCGGGGGCAGGGAAAAATGAGCCATCATAAGATCCCGGGAGATAATTTTCAAGGGAGGCCCCATGGTTTCATCCCGGGAAATGGCCGTTTGAATATGGTCAGACGACATGACAAAGGCTTTAAAGGAGGAAAAAATGGTGGTCATTAAAATAGAAAAAATCACCACAGCCACCAGAATTTCGATGAGGGTGAAGCCCTTCTTTGTCATTCCATCACATCGAAGAGATACGGAAAAAAAATGCATATTACCTTTATGGTCACAGGAAGGATACCGGCTCATGAGTCACTATCGTCATAAACCCAAGTTCGCAGGGTAAAAACTTGTCTATTTCCCAGGGAAATGTTCAGATCAATACGCTTCATATTTTTCGCCTGTTTTTCAGAGATCATATTTTCATCAAACACCGACATTTCATCCATGTGGCTTTCCCATGAATAGCCGGGGAATTCATCTCCAAAATCTCCATTGGCATCACCTGCATCCTCTATATCCATATAAATTTCAGTAATTTTTTTTTGGGCAAGGCTGGTGGCCACGGCGTTAAAATTCACCTTTTCCGCCAATCGAATGGTGGAGGCGTGCATGCGAAACAAGGACACCAGCACAATGGCAATGATGGAAATACTGACCATGATTTCAAGCAGGGTGAAACCATCATTGTTTTTAACTAACCGATTTAAATAAATTTTAAACACCATCTCCCATATTTTCATCACCCTGTCAATGGTGCTGCAAATAAATTAGAGTTTGTTTTAAGGGCAGCCACTTTGATGGGAAAAATCCAGCAATTTTAATTATGACACTTGATGGCTTTCCAAACTGCAAATTTACGGTTTTGCTCAACGTAAATTCAGCAAGTTACGCACCATTGGTGCCGTTTGAAAATCCATCATTAAAATTGCTGGGAAAAATCACCAATTTTTTGGAAGGGCAAATTACTCTCCACAGGAAACATGTCCCTCCAAAAGCTGTGCCCGGGGTAAAAAAGGCGCTATGGCCACGGTGAGATCCCGATCATCTTCCTGGATATAAATAAAGGCTTGGTCAGAATAGCCATTCCCACTAAACCGAATGGTGATATCGTCCCCGTCATCCTCATCATCCATTATCCTTGATGTAATCTTCACATCATCAATGGAAAAATCCTCTGAAAATGAAATCAAAGGCTTTGGGGATGCCCCCTTTTCCAGGGTATCCCCATCCCCGGAAAAAAGAGAAGGAGACGTGGCCCACACCTGCCCCGTTGCAGTATCAATTTTCAGCAAATAGTCCTGTTGAGTCTCAAGGGTCTGGGATTTAAGTTGTTCAATGAGCAGCAACAGCTTTCCGGTGGGGGTGATGGATGCCCCAAAAGGATTAAAGGCATCAAACCGTGGCAGGGTAAAAAAAAGGACAATGCCCATCACGGCCATCACCGTTACCAATTCAATAAGGGTGAAGCCCTGGTTGTTTCTGCTCACTCAATTTCCCAACTGTTGATATCCATATCCTTGTCCACCCCGCCAGGGGCCCCATCGGCACCATAGGAGATGATATCAAACTCACCGTTCATCCCGGGGGAAAGATAAAGATATTCCCGGCCCCAGGGGTCTTTGGGAACCTTTCCTTTTTCAATATATCCGCCCGTGGGCCATTTTGTGGGGATTGGCTCACTTTCGGGGCGTTCCACCAGGGCCAGAAGACCCTGTTCTGTTGTGGGATAATTGCCGTTATCCAGTCGGTACAATTTTAAACCCGTCTCGATGGCAACGATGTCAGTGCGAACCTTGACCTGTTTTGCCTCATCGGTGCGGCCCATCAATTTGGGGACAATCATTCCGGCCAGAATACCCAGGATCACCACCACCACCATTAGCTCTATCAACGTAAATCCGTTATTATTTTTTACCACCATATTTGTTTTTCCTTTGCTGTGATTGCAGGTTTTATATACCCCTCTCAAAAATTATCAATGCGATGGCTTTCAAAAAAATCAATTAACCTTGCTAATATAAGGCATGTGTGTGTAAATAAAAACCCAAAATATCATCTGTGGATAATTTTTTACATCTAAATTGCTGGTTGTTGGTCGAATCAATGGGGGGGATCTCAAAACAGATAAATTTATGGGGAATAGTGTGGGGGCAAACTTTTTACAAAATAAAAAAGGCTTAGAAATTATTTTCTAAGCCTTTTTATTTATTACATATCTTTTGGAGGCGGCTTCCAGATTTGAACTGGAGAATAACGGCTTTGCAGGCCGTTAGTACATATTTACCCCACATTACCTATTCATACTTATTCCTTTTAAAACGAATAGTTATCGCTTCTACTCTTATCTTGACTTACCCCAAAATACCTGTATATTGTAGCCATAGGTTGGAAATAGGGTTGGAACAATACATATGGAAATTTGATAGTTAGACTATGATTTTTAATTATAGGTTGGAAATACAGGGGAAGTTATGTCAAAACGGGTGAAAACAAAATATCCAGGTATCTTTTACCGGGAGTCTGAACGAATTGGAGGGAAGGGTTCCGAAAAGGTATTCTATGCTCTTTTTAAAAAGAAACTCAAAGGTAAGCTCACCCTATTTGAGGAGAAATGTGGAAGGCAATATGCTGATGATATGAGTGCAGCTAAAGCTTCAAAAATAAGAGGTGATTTCATAGAGGGTAAACGGTTAACCAGTAGAGAAATGAAGCTTGAAAGGGAAAGAAAAATTTGGACCATTGATGCCCTTTGGGATGAGTACCTCTCACAGAAAGACGAAACCCCAAACCTCAAAAAAGACATGAACAGATACGACCAGCACATTAAAAAGCCATTCGGGAAAAAGTTACCCGGTGATATCATCCCCCTGGATGTTGACCGCCTGAAAAGAAAACTCCTGAAAAAATATAGTCCCCAAACAACTAAGCATGTTTTAGCATTGCTGAAAAGAGTTGTTAATTTTGGATTTAAGCGTGGTTTATCCCCTGCCCTGACCTTTGTAATTGAAATGCCCGAGGTGAATAATATAAAGGATGACGCATTGTCAGATGAACAACTGCAAAGACTCTTCAAGGCCATTGAAGAAAATGAGCATCTGCACGCCGGGGATTTTATGTTGATGGCGTTGTTCACCGGGATGCGCCGGGGGGAACTCTTTAAGCTTAAATGGAATGACATTGATTTTTTGCAGGGTTTTATCACTATTCGATCCCCAAAGGGCGGAAAAGATCAGACTATCCCCTTGAATGATCAAGCCCGGGCTGTGTTGGAGAACCATATCAGGATGGACAGTGATTTTGTTTTCCCTGGAAAAGGTGGAGCACAACGAACGACCATTCAAAAACCGATTGATATAATAAAACGGGCTGCGGATCTGCCCAAAGAAACAAGGCCCATTCATTCATTGCGGCATACGTTCGCCACCAGAGCGCTTAACAATGGCGTTGACCTTCACACCTTGCAGAAATTGACGACACATAAGACACCGGCAATGCTTTTCCGGTATGCTCATTTGAGTGATGAACGGTTTAAAAATGGGTCTTCTATGGCGGGGGATGCTATGGACAAAGCGTTGAAACTGGAACCAAAAGACAATGTGGTTAGATTTAACAAGTAATAGTTTCCCTGGGATAGCCCTCGACTGATCATTGGGGATGAATCGGCGGAACTCTGACCGCCTTTCCCGGGGTTCTCTTCAGAGGTCATACAGAGGTGACCATGCACAAACCAATCATAGGTACAATAAGAGACTATAGTTCTGGAGGATTTGAACACCCACGCGAAACTCCATCTACAGAAGAAATCAATGATCTCCGGAATCAACAATTGACAAGGTTTGCTGATGAAGCAAAGGCGTATGGGTATGTAGATTTTTTTTCAGCTTGTTATATTTTAGCTGAAGATCCCGGTTATGATACTTTCACCTTGTTAAAAAAAATAAAAATCGACACCCGGTGGATAACCCGAACCAAGCCCCTTATTCCTGAAGATGCAGGATATGCCCAAAGGCGTGGGCATTGGTATTTTATTCTGCTACGGCTTATAACAGGGCTGAATGAGGGTTGGAAATTCGATGAAGATAGCGATGAAAAAGACCCGAGAAAACGTAACTGCTCAAAATACTCCACGCTTAAAGACATTGGTGCATCTTCGCTCCTTCCATCGTATTGGGACGATCCAATAACCGGTAGGCTCAAACAGATAACAGATAAAGAAAAAAGAAATAATCTACACGCCCATAGTTACATAGACAATTCAAATGGAAGGCGCATTGTCATCCCCATATTGATCAAGCTTCCCGATTTAAAGACATGGCTCGAAAAATATCTTGAGCTACATCTGCCCGAAAGATTATTTCCAATTAAAAACAACTCTGCGACAATGGAAAACTCAAGTGCAAACTCAGAAGAAAGAGAGGTTGTCCCTGATATAGCCATCACAAAAGATAGTGGGTTACAATGGCAGAACATAACGGTTGCGGTGATAAATGAAACCGAAATACGCTTTCACCCAAAAACAGGGCATGCGGTTATTAGACCCTATGACCAACTAGGTTTTAAAGATGGGCGGAGTGGGAAGCCAATCTCTTGTTGGGCCGTGCTAACAAAATGTTTGCAAGAGGAAAGGAAGATTCCTTACACAGTTGAAACAAGAGTAAGAGTTGAAAAGATTGCTCAAACATTACGTAAAAAATTTAGAACCCTTTTTCCAAACATCTCCGGAGACCCGGTCCCCAGGACAAAAGCGACAATTCTTATAAGTTTTCCTTTCAAATAAAAAATCCAAAATAGCACTTTTTCCGAAATTTCGAAATTTCGGCAGACAAAAAACTAAAAAATTAAAAAAATATTTCTTTCAATATCAAAGGGTTGTCATTCTTGGCAACCCTTTTTTCGTTGTTTTTCCGAAATTTCGCTGGAATAGGGTAGACACAAGTAATTTTAAGAAAACAACCCCAAAAGAAAGGAATTCCAATGTCTGAGAATCATAAGAAAGTGCCTGGTTATTTCGGCGTCGGCAAAAGACTACTTTCCGTCAAAGAGGCTGCTGAGTATCTCGGATTGAAAGTCCAGACTATGTATAACTGGCGGCACAACCGCAAAGGACCTGACTACGTGATGATTGGAGGTGCCCCCAAATACGAGATGGAAGCCCTTGAGCTTTTCATTAGCAACAATCGCGTGGTGTTGAATTGAAAAAAAATGCCCGAAGCCGGACCAGGGCAACGGGCAAGAGGGGTGGAGCGAATTTGATGTACAATCAAGATAACAACTTTACGGTAAAAAATCAAGGGGATAACTCAATGCAAGTTGTCTCCGGTTATGGGTCTTTTCACACAGCGCGACCCGATGCGAAGAACCCCAAACCTTATGTGTGGCTTGCCCTGGATGTTCTAATCAGCATGGTTAAGAATCCAGTGGACGTACCAAAGCCAGAAGCCCCATGGGCAATCTTTTCCAGTACTAAGGGTGAGTAGTATGCCAGAGAACATAAATACCAGCGCAAAAACGGCAAATACCATGCTTTAATTGCGGATCTGGACGAAGTAGGATCGTTAACCGCTCTGGATATCAGCAACGCCTTAAAGATAGTCTTTCCCAAAAGCACCAGCCATCTTATTTACTCCACAAAATCAGCCACCCCAGATAACAATAAATCACGAATCATTATTCCATTGGCTGTTCCGGTCAGTGGTGCAGAGTATGAGCTTTATCAAAAGATTTTCAACGATAAATTAAGTGCTGCCGGGATTGAGCCGGACCGGGCCACAGAACGATGTGGACAACTGTTTTATCTGCCGAACCGGGGGGCTTTCTATGACTTCCACATCTATTGAGCCATCACAGCCCTTTGATTTCATCGAGTGGGCACCAGAAGTCAGTCAGGAGAAACGCCGTCTCTATGATCTTGAGCAGAAAAGCGAAAGAGAGAATGAGCGACGGAAAGAACAGGCCAGACAACAGGCCCATGGTGCTCATAACACAGAACAACAAAACGTGATCACTGCATACAATGAGAACAATCCCATTGAAAATGAAATGACTTTAATGGGGGATATTTCCAAAGGTAGAAATAAATTTTTATCCCGAAACAGTCAATCAGGGATAGCCGGGGTGTCTATCATAGAGGGGAAAAGATATTCCCATCATGATTCTGATTCAGCTATCGGGAAACCTGCACAGGGAGGCGGAACGATTGCAGACCCCTTTGATTGTTATTGCTACCGGGTACATGGGAACGATTTGGATGCAGCATTAAAAGAGGCTGGCGAACAGTACACGATTCAGGACCCGGTGAAGGGTGACACCGTTTCCATAAACAAGTTTAATCAGCGGCAATACATGCGACAGCAGGAGACGACTATCAGCCAGCACCCAACGACCCCAGAACCCCAAAGGCTTATAGTTTCGTTCACAAGTTGTTTTGACATCTGCCAAGAACCGATGAGGCAGGAATTCATTATTGATGGTCTCATAGCAGAGGGTGACCAGGTTATTATCACCGGTGATGGCGGTATAGGCAAAAGCACCATTGCCTTTCATATCGCCCATTATCTGGCAATGTCGAGAGAATTCCTTTTTGATCAATTCGCAATTCCAAAACCCCGAACATCCTTATTTTTGAATTCTGAGAACTCAAAGATTCAGATAAATTCCAGACTCAACAACATGGTGGGCAATAATCCAGAAGCAAGGGAGGCCCTGAAACGTCTGTATGCACCGATTATTCATGGGGACGTGCTGACATGTGGAAAATCTTTTGATGATCCTAAGTTCCGGCAATGGGTTGTTGATCTGGTTCATAGTATCGAGGATTACCAGGGCAGCAAGTTGGACCTGATATGGATTGATCCCCTGATATCTTTTATCTCATGCGATGAAAATGCAGCTGCAGAGATGCGGAAGAACCTTGATGGCATCACCGAAGTTTCGCAGATGTGTAAAATCACCCCCGTTGTAATTCATCATAATAAAAAGGATGGGGGTGGATATCGGGGAAGTTCTGCTATTCGGGATTGGACCCGGAACCTTATTGAATTGAATCGTACCTTTGTTGCTCAAACCAGATTGACTGGTGATGGTCTATCCAGACAGGTTAAAATTCCATGTATCCATGTCAGACATGAGAAGTGCAACAACTTTCAAATGTTTGAATCTTTCACGCTCCGTATGATGCCGGATCAGACTTTCAAACCCATAGAGGAAAATCTTACTCCAGAGAAGGCGGAACAGGGGGAAATGGTCAAACAGGCCTTAACCGATCTTGGTGGAATAGCCAACAGCACAAACGAACTATCAAAGGTTTATCAAGAGCTTGCCGGTATCGGTCACACCGCAGCGAAAAAACATATTCGAACCGCCGTTGATCACAAATTTGTTGACCGTTTTTCAATGATTGGCAAGGGAAATCAGGCTTATAAATATTCATTACCAGACAATCAAAGTGTATCAAATAGGGTGGTCACATGAGGTGGTCACCCTTGAAGTGGTCACGGGTGGTCACATGGTGGTCACCCTTTGCAAGTGACCATTAAAAATCAAATAAAAACAGCTATTTGAAAAACCGGAGGGGTGGTCACCCTGCAAGGGACCAGGTGATCCCCTTTAGAGCCAGTGTTTACGGGGTGGTCTCATGGTCACCCCCCTTTATAGTGTTAGGTGACCACCCCTTAGGTGGGTGGTTCACACACCTTAACCGAGCTGTAGATTTTGGAGTGAATTACAACACGAACAGCATGGTTAAAAAAATCAATCATTCATGGAGACAAAAAGTATGACAGAAGAACAGGCAATCAAAAAGGCAATCGTAGAAACCATTGGCAAAAAATGTGAACTTTGCGGGAAACCTTTCAAAGTATTTATCAGCTACCGAGAACAGGACGGCATTGTCCCCTTGCATTTGAGTATCCGGGTATCCTGCCCGTTTTGTGAATCTGAGGTTGATGAGTGTTCCGGCGTAAACAGTATAGATGATTATTACGAACTCAACCACCTTGAAACTGGGGGAACCATTCATGGAACTCCTGCTATGACGGAAATTTAAACATATGAAAAGGAAAAGCAAAATGGAAGCAGCAAAAATGCAGAACCAAGATGTGGATGAAGTAATGAATTTTGAGATCGACGGCGAAGACGGTTTCCTTGAAGAGATGGCAAAACACAAGGCCATCCTGACAGCGGGCATTGATAAGCAGCGGAACCTCATTGATGACGTTGATTTTGAAGACGGGTGGAGCGTAGCCAGAGCAAACTATTTCTCCTGGAGAGGGAAAGCCCTAAATGAATCTTATCAAAAATATTTGACGGCTGCATATCAATTGGAGTGCCTGAGAAATGCAAAGGCAATTGCAGAAGCCGATGATTCCATTGAAGTGGTTGAGTTTTCCGGGGGGTATTCTGGTGGACAGAATGTAAGAGTCTGGTGTGACCATGACAATCAGTATGTGGCCTTGCTGGCATAACTGAAGAGTGGGAACCCGGGTCAGGTGTCGGAGCCTGCCCGGGTCAATACTGCTCTCCGATTGGGAAATCGGATTATGACGTTCAAAAAAATATTAGCATAGGAATGTGGAAAAATGACAGAAGAAAAAAGTGTGTATGTAGGATTGACCCCGGCGGAAGTAATCGAACTTCAAGACATTGCCGAGGAAGTGCGATACTTGAGCCGTAAAACCGCGGAGATGACATACAAGGCCGGGGGGATAATGGCCAGGGCACGGGATATTTACAGGCACAAAGGGGGAGGTTTTAGGGGATGGCTGAGTCTTGAATTTAAAGGCTCAAAATCCAAGGCGTATCAGTTGATCAAATTCTATGAAAAATCTAATGATCAAATTTCAAGTGTCCCACCGGCTGGACACTTAGAAGCCCTGGAAGACATTCCACAAAAGACTCTGTTTGCCTTGTCCGAAGATGCCACCCCAGACGATGTGGTGAAGGATGCCATTGAAAGGATTCATGCTGGGGAGTCTGTCACGTCCACTACCATCAAGGAAATGGTGAAGGTCCAGAATGAGAAAGACCTCAACAGCTTGAAAGAATCCATCGAACTTAGAATCTGTAAACTTGTCATTGAAGCAGGCCGAGACATTATTGATATTTATGAGAGTTATGACGAATCTGTTTTTATCGAATGGGCGGCGAAGGCTGCTTGTTTGGATGGACCCACCGCAACTGGCAGTATGAATGCTTATTCCACATTCAAGGATACGGGGGATGAAGATTTAAAGGGTATGGGCATTGATCAGCTTCACAGTAAATATATCAAATCTTTTCCTGAATTTGATTTCCCACTTGGCGAGATAGACAGCTCTGAACCATGCAATTATTCAAAGATAGGATTGAGCGACAGAGAGGTTATGAGGTTAAATTTTACCGGCGGCGGCATTAGGTGTCTTGGAATGTTGGCAATACTTGACATTGGAAAGGACGTTTTGAAGGCACAGCAGATAACAGGGAAAAAGGGTCTTGCTCCCTGGATGAAACTTGCCCTGGGATGGGACAAGAGAAAAATCGAGTTTGTTACTGATTTTATATCCAAGAATACTGCAACCATTTTGAGCAGTAAGAATTATTATCCAGAGGGTTAACCCATATCCCCGACCAGGGTTGCAACCCCGGTCAGAGAGAACATGAACAGCGCCTTCCTATTGGGCGGCAACCCTGGAAGGCACAAAGGAAAGATAATGCAATTTGAACTGAAAAACAATTTAAAACTGACTGACATGAATCCAGGGACCCAGCGAGATATCAAGGCCATGCTCACCCTGAAAAATAAACAGCGTGAAAAGCTGGAACGGATGGGGAAGTGGTGCGGGAACCTTCCGAAGCACATCATATTCTATAAGGAAGTGGGTGGAGCCCTGATTTGTCCTCGGGGTGCTGCCGAACCTATCTATAATCTTTGTCTGGCCAGGGGAGAAAGTGTCAATGTGATTGATGATCGCTTGGAACTGGATGCCGTTGATTTTGATTTTACCGGAAAACTCCGCCCCTTTCAGGAGCAGGGCATTCAAACCATGCTTACTCGGAGTGACGGAACTATGGTCTTTCCCACCGGCGGCGGCAAAACCGTTGCTATGCTTTCGCTGATCGCCAGGCGGCGGCAACCATGCCTTGTCATCGTGGACAAAATAGAACTCGTGTACCAGTGGAGAGACAGGGCCGTTCAATTCCTGGGCATGGACACTGAAGAGATCGGCATCATTGGTGGCGGGACATTCACATTAGGAGATCGGTTAACCATCGGCACCATTCAGACTATTTCCAAACGGGTGGATGAGCTCAAGGACCACTTTGGATTCATCATTGTGGATGAGGTGCACAAAGCCGGTGCTCAATCATTCCGGGAGGCCATAGGCAAGTTTCCTGCTCGGTATATTGCAGGTTGCACTGCCACTCCATTTCGGGATGGTGGATTAACAAAAGCCATTGAATTTTACCTGGGGCCGGTGCGGTACTCCATTGGGAAAGATGAGCTCTTGGATCATGGATATCTTTGCCAGGCACAATACCAGCAGATCCCAACAGACTTTTTTACAACATGGGATGCCAGCGCGGAATACGTCAAGGTCATGGGACAACTGGTAGCAGATACCTCCCGGAATGAGCTTATTTGTCAGACCGTAGCAGATACCACTATCAATGGCCTTTCCCTGATATTATCAGGCCGGGTAGCCCATTGCCATGCGTTGCGAGACATGCTTGAAGGTTGCGACATCGAGGCCGTTGTGCTCACTGGTAAGACCCCGAAAAAGGAGCGGGAACAAATTTTTGACCGTATTGCCAAGGGAGATGTCACCCACATTATTTCGACCACAAATCTTCTAAAGGAGGGATTTGATTTGCCGATTTTGCAGAATCTTTACCTTACATATCCGGTGGCATGGAAGGGGGCCGTGATTCAAATGGTAGGGCGCATTTTGAGGCCAGCCCCTGGGAAGAAAACCGCCATGATTTTTGATTTTATTGATTCTGGCGTTGGCGTCTTGGGGAATTCTGCCAGGATCAGGGCCGGGGTTTACAAAAAAGAGTAAATTAAAGCCGCATAGCGCGGAAAAGGATACAAAAAATGGCAAAAAAGAGTGAAAAGACAGGAGTTTTGAAGGGCAAAAAGTTAAAGGCATTGGAGGCGCTTATCTCTTGCGCGACGCTTGGCGAGGCTTGCGCACAAGCGTGTATTGGACGTACTACCATGACCCGATACCTTACCGAGCCCATTTTTGAAGACGAATTGCGTAAGGCAAAACGCCGGATGGTGGGACGGGCTATGTTGCGGCTTCAACAAGTCACGGGGGATGCTGCAAGGGCTTTGGCTGAAATATGCCGAGATAAGGATGCACCTCCAAGTGCCAGAGTTGCAGCCGCGAAAGAAATCCTCTCCAGCAGTCTCAAGGCCATTGAAATTGAAGACCTTGAATTGAGGATCGGGGAACTTGAAAAAATCATAGGGGAGGATGGACGATGAAAGTGGAAACAAGGATAAAAAAATTAGAAGAAAGAGCCGGGACTGTCGAGGAAAATGAACCGTTCAATGAGATTTTCAAGACGTGTGGCATTCCCGAAGAAAGGTGGGCCACTATGGAACAGGACTTGAGGAAACAAGGGTTTCATAGCGAAAAACAGTTTGTTGAGTGGTTACTCAATGAAGTGGACGGAGCTACCCGGGGCCTGCCAAAGCCAAGGACTGATTTAAATAAAATCGAAAAACAATATTAATAGGAGGAAGACACATGACAGACCAATGGGGAAGACCACAATTGCAGGATTGGATGGGGATGACTCAGGCCCTTAATAGTATTCAGCAGACAAACAGGCAAAATGACGAGAGTAAAACCCTATCCGGACAGGGGCACGGTGACCTTTGCGAGGATTTCTTGCGCCTTGCGATAAAGAAACAACCTAAGGAGGCCCGAGTTGTCTTGTCACGGATTCGTACCCGGATTTTGTATTGAAAAAACGCTTTTATTGAGGTGTCGATGAATTGCCCATTTTGTGATAATTCAAAAACCAGAGTCACGCAAACCGTGTCATGGTTTGAAGCTGAGATTTCCCGAGTAAGAATTTGTTGTGCCTGCAATCGGATCTTCAAAACCGTTGAAACAGTGGACCCCGAGACGGCAACTATCATTAAGGCTATAAAAAACCAAAAGGCTGAAGCAGAGGATATTGATATATGAATTTCTTTATAGGCATTGATCCCGGCAAGACTGGTGCAGTAGTCACCATTGATGGTCTGGAACGGATACAGCATGAATATTGTTTTGACTGTCAGGACTCCATTGATGAGAACTCCGGGCACCTGGATAATATAAAATATTCCCTGGGTGGCTCAATCCTTGGTTGTTGTCTGGAAAAGGTCCATGCCATGCCTAAGCAGGGGGTCAAGTCGGTCTGGACTTTTGCGGAGAACTTTTCCATGTGGAAAACCTTACTCACCGTCCAATGCTTGCCCTTTGAGTTGGTCACTCCGCAAGCCTGGATGAAGGGCTTGATTAAACCCTCAGACCACGTCAAACTGAAAAAAAGAGGCTTGACGGTATGCCGTAGGAAATATCCTAAGGATCCTCTTTTCCGTCTTGAAAAACATGACGGCCGGGCCGACGCCGCATTGATGGCGGTACACATCAAAAGAAAGGTTATGGGGGTTATTTCGTGAAACGGGGTGCTATCGGTCTTCTTACTGGGTGGAAGCGCATAGCCCAATACTTTGACGTTTCCACCAGCACCGTGAGGAGATGGCACCAAGATAAAAGATTGCCATTGGTCAGAACGCCGGGTGGTAATCCTGCAGCTTTCCCCAAAGATCTGGAAGCATGGTATAGAACTATTCCACAAAAGCCACGGGTAAAAAATGGCTTGTGAAAACATCAAAAAAAGGCCCCTGTTTTAATGCAATACCAATGGGCTGTTAGATTCTGTTATGTGCTTTTAATGGCATGGATTTTGTTATAGTCAGTATTGACGGGGGTTTCACCTTGGTGTCTGATAACAATGATTATGTAAACTTTTTTAATATAAAACGTCTGAAATCCGCTACCCGCCTACGTCTCCAACTGTTCATACCCACCATTTATGAATATCTCAATCTATGAATTACCCACGTTGTGGCACTAATGAAAAACTCAATCACAACTATTTTGGGCTAACTTGAACTTTATTTGCTGAAATATGCTTAGGTTTTCAGCAGTGGTTTTTTGTACCAACTGCCATGTCAACATGAAGAAATTTTTCCTTCATCTATTTTATCCTGAGTTTCAGTGGAGCATTGCCAGCAACTGCCATATCAACAAGTTTAAAGTCACAGATTGTGACTTTGCATTCCGTTGCAGTGGCACATGGCCAGCAACCACCATCTCAACCCATGCACCAACAACCGCCTTCTAAAAGTTCACGTTTTACCGCAAGCCAAGAGCGCTTATTGACGTGCCTTTCAAGCGATTCAAAAAAGCTGATAACGTCTATGCTATAGTTGAAACGCTGTTTACATTGGCCAGCGAAAGCGTACAAACGCTCAGATTGTTATGGAGTTTGAGGTTCTTAAAGAGATTGAAGCCCGGTTGGCTGTATCACGGCAAGTTGAAGCTGGTGGGGATCGTGGAAATCAACACACCGGTGGGAAGGTGCCGGTGGTGGAAAATTTGCCACAAGCGGCAAAGCCAGAACCAAACGGCAAAGCCAGAGACAAAGCAGCAAAAAAGCTTAATGCCGGGTGGTCAGGTAAGACTGCGGAGAACACCCCTGGATAAAATAGTATCCAGTCATTACCTGAATGGTAAAGCTGGTGTGCTTATCCGTGCGGGTAAACCTTGAAGTTTCTGTCAAACCATATGATATGGAAAACTTCCCCTTCCCGGTATCCTACCATAGGCTTCATCCCATCGAATCTGAAGGCTATAAACTGTACGTCCTCTTTGATGTGAGAGGGGATGCCGGGGGTTATTGCATCACGGGTTATCTTTTCATACCCGAGCCCATGTCGGGGTTGTTGGCGTAGTTGAGCCCATGACACTTGGCTAAGGCGATGGAGCTTATCAGCAAAGGCGGCTTTTTCCGTTTTGTCGCATTTTGAAATACAATATTTTGTTGAGGTGTGCCGCAATGAAAAGAGGGGTGGTAATTGATCTGGCGGTTTCTTGTGGGAAGTAGATGGGGATATTTTGCCTTTTTGAGCCTGGGGGCGCTTTATCCGTTTATTGTTCATTGACCAGCCCCTTGAAATATTCCTGCATGGATTTATGGGAGATCATCCCAGCGCTGTCTTTGACATCCAGCCATGGAGGTTCTTCATGGGTCATATTTCGCAATTTCCACGCCGAAAACTGGCCGTAAACCGTGTTTACTTCATCAAGAAGATTTTTTTCATCATCAGAATAGATGGAGAAATCCACATCACCAGGAACAGGAATAGCGCCGGAACCATGGGGTTTGTAATGGTGGTACAAATCAACCACTACAGGGCCGTGCGTCCATGCTTCTATCCGTTCTGGAAACAATGGGGTGTCATATATAGCCAAGTGGAAACCCTGGGCATAATAAGCCAATTTTTGCAATTTTAAATTAGAAATCAAGTCACCGGCTTCTTCATCTACATGGGCAAGAAAATATTTCGCCACATCAAAGCATGAGATCATACTGCACCATCCTTTCTCATTCATTAAGGTTTTACTTCATAACTTGAAAATAATCTTTTCCTATAAACAGGTCAACACAAAAAATCCCTTGACAGCAATATCATTTTAACCCTATGTTGATTTTACTCTCTGCAAAATCAGGGGGGACGGTTTGGAAGCCGGAAACAAAGGACGCAAAACAGCGTCTACATTTACCATGTGAACGCTTTTTTTTGTTCCATGCGTCCGATATATTGGGCAGCATGGGGGAAGCCTTCGGGCTTGCCGGTTCCTTTGTCCGGTCTTCCAACCCTCATTGCTGCCCTTTTTGTTTTTGGAAGGACGAAAAGGGCTTACCTCAACACAAAGGAGCCCAACCATGGAAAACACCACAAAACCCACCACATCCAAATTTCAGAACCATCCCATCAGATCAATTCAAAAATATGACCAAACTTGGTACGTCACTAACGACGTCTGCCATGCCCTGGGCATTGATGATCCACAAGAGGCGATGAATTATATCCCCCTCCGGTCTGAAAGAACGGTCATTAGGAATCATGATCTCAATGACTACACGGATCTTTTATATTCCGTCGTCAATGAAGCTGGGTTAAAAAAGCTTATCCACATAGTAGATGATCCCAAAGCAAAAGAGTTTTCCGACTGGATGGCAGCAAAGCCCACCAAAGATGAAATAATTCAAGATCTGCAAAACAAGGTTAATGTCCTGGAAGAACTCCTGATGGACGGAGCCGGGCCTGCCATGGCCTACCCTACACTTGCCAGCTATGAAGAAAGATCCGTCTACGCCTCCAAGTTGGAAGAGATCAACAGATTCAACCCCGGTGTCATCGAGGACATTCTTGTGAAGGTTAATTCACTCCACATAGAAGCCCTGGGAAAGACCCCCTTGCAGGCCACCATGGAAACCATGCAGGAATTGTCAGACAATCACCAGCAGGAATATCAGCAAGCTTTGCGGCACATTGGCATTGATCATGATTTTTTCTTTGACACTGATGATGATAGTTTGGATTTTGACTTGGTTCTCACATCTGATGATATCGCAGGATAAATAATATTCATCTGCCGGGCGGATCATTCTGCCCGGTTAGGATGCCATAGGAGGATCATGTTATGCAGATCATAGCAGACTTTACGCCGGAAGAACTTTCACAGGAAGATGATGTCTTGTTTCTTTGCTGCCATGCCATAGCCAGGTTAAAGATGGTGGGCAGTGTTATCCAAGAAGGATGCGTAAATATTAATCACCCAGTGATGGATGGATATAGAGCAAGTGAAGTGGGCACCATGGGGGCTATTGTCTCCGATGCCGCACAAGAGATTGAAGCCTTGATTGAGATAGAGCAAAAAAAATGGCAGTCAGGAAGATATAGCCGGACAAAGGGGGATAACCATGCAGATTGAAAATAAAGACACCATCACCGCCGATGAACTCAAAGCTGAAAAAGATCCCCTGGAACTTGCCTGTAACCCATTAAGCAAGCTTGAATTTATTGCTGATGCCATTAAGGGCTTGTGTGAAAATCGCAATGTCTTTAACGAACTGGACAACCCACGGGCAATGGGGGAAATCATCGCCGACGCAACCATGGAGCTCTGGGCCATCACCAATGCCGGGATGGAAAGGATAGATGCTCTTGAGGCTCAATTAAAGGTTTGTAGTGCATATGCAGCAAGCCCGGTGGGCCATGTGGTAGGAGGTGCCGAAAAATGATTATAAGAAAAAAAATCATACACGGCCGCCAATACCTCACGACTTTTAAGACTCTGGCAGAAGATCCAGCATTAAGCGACAAGGCCAGGGGGCTTTATATGCGTTTGCCCATGGTTCCCGATGGTGAAGACTGCACCATTAAGAGATTTGCCTGTACAGGTAGGGACGGAGAAAGCGCCATCAGGAGTGCCATAAAGGAGCTTGAAAAGAGTGGTCATATCAGAATTGAGTGGATGCGATCCCCACAAGGGAAAATTACCGGGAATCAGTGCTTTTTAACATGGGGGGGGCAAAGATGATAATCAGAAATAAGAACAGAGAAACATTCACGGTAATTTCTAACCAGGCTATCAATGACCCCCAGTTAAGTGACAAAGCCCTGGGAACTTTGGTCAGACTCTTATCTAAGCCCGACAACTGGAATCTCAATATCAACTACATAGTGAAGACCGGCAAGCAAGGCCGTACCGCCATAAGATCCTCCATTGCGGAGCTGGAGAAAGGTGGGTACATCCACAAACAGGTGGTCAGGACAAAGTCTGGAAGGATCACCGGAACAGAGTATCATGTTTATGAAGATGCGGGGGCCAGGAAGGATGGTGTCACCACCGCCAAGGTCTCCCCAAATGTGGGGCAACCTCTGATACACAATGAGGTACCGGAACAGGCCACAACCAGCCAGGTTAAAACCGACATCAAGGATGAAACCCAGAGTTCGGAAACCCGTCGTGCGGAAACCGTCCCAGTAATAAATACTTATATAGAACAAACACTGAGGGAAACAACGACTACTGCCCCAGAACCAGAGGTTGAGGTGGAAGTCTTGCTGTCGTCGTCGTATCCAGCCACAGAAGATATAAATTCTCTTTTGAACCTCATCCCGGAACAGCACAGTCAACCCATGATGATATCCCTTGTCAACAAATCAGCAAAGGAATACTCCGCTCTGGAAATGGAAGAAGCCATAACATATGCCACCGCCAATGTGAAAGGTGGGGCCATGCAGTAAAGTCATGTGAAAGATGATGAACTCAAATGGTGGGCCAAGGATTTTGTCAGAGCATATAAGGCACATGGGAATGAGTCTGTTTTTTTTCTTCCTGCCGGGTCTACTCTGGGGCAGCTTGCCCAACAAGCTATTGGTGAAATGTGACTTGTTAAAAAAATAGCAGAAATAGCAACCAGTATGGACTTTAAAATATTAACCTGCCCTGGGGATCACATTGCCCTGGGGCTTGCTATCAAACAAAAAACATTTTTCAGCTTAAAGGATAAATTCAATGAAAAAGAACTCCGGGAAACCGTTAGAGAATTTGACATTGCAGGAGAACTCCAAGCCCTCACAGAATCAGAAGCAAGGTACATACTCAAGTTCGGTTCCATTGACTCCTTCAGAAATAAAATCATTGCAGAAGGAAAGGCTCAGGGGCGATCGGATCTCAACGGCGTATTTAAAGAAGCTGTTCAATACCAAATAGCCTACCACGGCACCACCCACCAATGACAGCCAGACCTTTTTATTTCCTGGGGCTGAATCTTTTGGGATGCCTGTAAATAGGGGTTCGCAAGATTTGCGGAGTGGTGGTCTATGCTAAGAATTGCTAAGGTTGAAGTATAATTTTATGTTAACAATTGTTAACGTCAAAACATTAGGAAACCATATATTTTGTTCACCCCAAAATATCAGAAAACTCCATATTTGGACACGGGGTAAAACCTAAGAAAACCTAATATTTGGGTTGCTACATAATGCAATAATTCAAATCCCTGGGCCGGTTTCCATCCTGCCAGGTGAAGGGAGTGTCGTGTGTGGATACCCCCTTCAATCAACGGGCTGAAAATTAAGGCGGTTAAAATCTCACTCCTTATTTTTCAGGAGCGAGATTAAATTCACTCCCCCAAATTGGGGTGGTTGAATATTTGGATTTTAAATCTAAATATTCAGCAGCGTTATCCTCCTGGATGCCATGGACTCCACAAAATGGAGGAGTCAACAGCATTCCCCACATCTGGGGGTAGTGGAGAGGACGGTTAAAACCTCCGAAAACCTCATGTCTGACTTATTGCATCCGGGGTGTAATAAGTCCAAAGGGGAGACGTCTTTTCCACCATCCATTTTGGATGAGCCCTTCCAAGGTAACCGCCTACCCCACGAGCCGGGAGCTGGTGCCTTCCCCTGGAACCTGGGATGCCTGGAACAGACCATGGCCAGTGAATTATAAACGTGGTGGTGGGTACGGGTATGGTGACTGTGAGTCAGATGTTATTCCATTGGATGATCTCTTACTTATGGATTCTCTGGTGGTTGGAAAAGTGAAAGTTGATCCAGAGGTTGGAAATAGGGTTGGAATTCATTTTTAGCCAAAACAACAAGGGCTTAAAGATTTCTCCCTAAGCCCTTGTTTTAAAACACAATATTTTGGAGGCGGCTTCCAGATTTGAACTGGAGAATAACGGCTTTGCAGGCCGTCGCCTTACCACTTGGCCAAGCCGCCTTGACTAACTTTAAAATGGAGCGGGAAACGGGATTTGAACCCGCGACTTCGACCTTGGCAAGGTCGCACTCTACCACTGAGTTATTCCCGCTCAGTTAAGACAAGAGGTTTTATATAAGGTTCCCATTCATATGTCAACCATAATTTTAGAATAAGTTTATTTTTTAAAATCAGACAAACTCATTCCCCCCTCTACCAGCCAGTTTTAAAAAAACAGGCAAGCCCCTCCCCCTGAATTATTAGTCCAGAAATTATTGACTTAATTTCTTATTATTGATGGTTATTTATTGTCTTTTTTCGCCCAGTCCGCCATAAAAGCATCAATGCCCTTGTCGGTCATGTGGTGGGATGCAAGGGCTTTTAAGACCTTATGGGGGATAGTGGCAATATCAGCACCCAGAAGGGCAGAGTTCAACACATGAAGGGGATTTCTGACACTGGCCACGATGATCTCTGTGGGATATCCATAATTGCTGTAGATCTCCACAATCTCCTCAATCAGATTCATGCCGTCCTGGGAAAGGTCATCCAGACGTCCCACAAAGGGGCTGGCATAGGTGGCACCGGCCTTGGCAGCCATCAGAGCCTGGAGCGCAGAAAAAACGAGGGTTACATTGGTTTTAATGCCTTCATCGGAAAGGGTTCTGACGGCTTTAAGCCCCTCAATGGTCATGGGTATCTTCACCACAATATTATCGGCAATGGTGGCAAGTTCTCTGGCTTCGGACACCATGCCGTCATATTCAAGACTGATCACTTCTGCACTCACCGGGCCGTCCACCACAGAACATATTTCCTTGATAATATCCTTGAATTCACCTTCTTCTCTGGCAATAAGGGTGGGATTTGTGGTAACCCCATCCACCATGCCCATGCTGTTGGCATCTTTGATCTCTTCAATATTGGCTGTATCTATAAAAAACTTCATAATTATGCTCTCCATTTTTTTCTATATGAATCACCCATTCCGGGTGGGTTATTTCAGGGCAGTTTCTTGCCCTTTTTTATATGTTAAAATATTCTGTTCACCCTCTTTGAGTTCGTCCAGAAGGCTTTGGATAGTTTGCTTCATCACGGGGTGCAGTATGTTCGCATCTATATCACAAAGGGGTTTTAAGACAAAGCGCCTTTTGTGCATCCGGGGATGGGGAAGAATGACAGTTTCCTGATTCATCACCAGATTATCATACAACACAATATCCAAATCAATGAGGCGGGGCCCAAAACGCACCGTTTTTTCAAATTGGCCCAAGGTCTGTTCAATCGCCTTTAAGCTGGCCATTAAGTCAACAGGTGAAAGGAACGTTGTTATCCTTACCATGCCGTTGACAAACCAGTCTTGCTCAGTGAAATCCACAGGATCAGTCTGATAAAAGGGGGAAATATCGGTAACTGATGTGTGTTCCAGTTGGTTTAAAAGCTCAATGCCCTTGATGCAATTATCATACTTGTCTCCCATGTTAGACCCGATGGAGATAAAAACCGGCACCTGTTTTTCCATACTATATTTATCTTTCTTTTTTATATTAAATCCCATTCAACAGACCTGAATCATAAAGCATTTAGATTTTAATTGTGATTGACAGATCTGCAATGGCAGTTATTCAAAATCAAATTCAACCGTTTCAGAATACTCACTGACAATATTGGCACCCTGGGTGGTTCTCAGGCGATAGAAATATCGAAAGCCTCTTTCAAGGGAATCCCTATACTCCAAGGTCTTTGCCGGAACGTCTGCTAATTTTTCAAAGGTCAAAGGACATCCTTTGCATGCATCTTCGGAAAGGGGACGACTGGCTCTATAAATCTCAATGCCCATGTCGCCTCCTTTGATCTTTTTTTGAAATTCAGCATCAAGTTCCCATTGGAGCATCACCTGATCTGCCGTCAACTGGTAACTGACACGAACAGGTGGCGGTGGAATCAATGCCAACGGCACCAAGGGCGGTCCTTTTTTGCCACAACCCATGCCCCCTCCTGCCACCAAGAAAACCACCATGAGTACCAAGGCTATCTTTTTTGATATATTCCGCATGTCATCCCCGTTGTACAAATTAAAGCTTCAGTTGCCCACGGGCCTTTTCCACTGCCAGCTTAACATTCTCATAGCCCGTACCTCCATGGGTGACCCTGCGGGAAATCATCTGTTCCGTGGAGAGAAAGCCAAAGATATCCCCTTCAATAAGCTGGGAAAATGTTTGAAGATCTTCAAGGGTCAGTTGATGCAGCTCTTTTTCTTTACCCAGGGCAAAGGCCACGGCCTTTCCTGACACCGAATGAGCCTCTCTAAAGGGCATGCCCCGAACCACCAGGTAGTCGGCAAGGTCTGTGGCATTTAAAAATCCGTTTTCAGCGGCATTTCGCATGGTGGGGGCATTCACGGCAATGTTGGGTAACATGCGGGCATAGATGTCCACGCAGACCTTCAAGGTATTCACCGTATCAAACAGCGGCTCTTTATCCTCTTGCATATCCCGGTTATAGGCCAGAGGCAAGGATTTCATCAGGGTGATCATGGCCATGAGATTGCCCACCACCCTCCCAGTCTTGCCCCGGACTAATTCGGCCACATCGGGATTTTTTTTCTGGGGCATAATACTGGAACCGGTGGTAAACGCATCAGATATGGTAATAAAGGCAAATTCCGACGAGGACCACAGCACCAGCTCTTCGGAAAACCGTGACAGGTGCACCATGCAGATGGTGGCATGGGAAATGAATTCCATGGCAAAATCCCGGTCAGAAACAGAATCCATGCTGTTATCTGACACCTTGGCAAAGCCCAACAGCTCCCGGGTGTATTCCCGATTCAAGGGAAAGGTGGTGCCAGCCAGGGCCGCACTGCCAAGGGGCATGACATCGGTGCGCTTAAGGGAATCTTCAAATCGCTCATAATCTCGCTTGAACATTTCATAATAGGCCATGAGGTGATGGGCAAACAACACCGGCTGGGCCCGCTGGAGATGGGTGTACCCCGGCATCACCACATCAAGGTTTTCATGGGCTTTTTCCACCAGCACCTTTTGAAGGGCCATTAGGCTGTCCATGATGTAGTGGGTCTCAGCCTTTAAATACATTCTCACATCCAGGGCCACCTGATCGTTCCGGCTGCGACCCGTGTGAAGCTTACGGGCCACGCTGCCCACTTCATCGCCCAGGGCACTTTCAATGTGCATATGGATGTCCTCCAGGGTGTCAGAGAACTCAAAGGCATTATCTTTGATCTTCTGGCGAACTGATTCAAGACCCTGGGCCAAGACATCTGCCTCTTCCCCGGTGATCATGGATTGATGGGCCATCATCTTCAAATGGGCGATGCTGCCGTCAATGTCATAATTATAAAGCTCCCTGTCCACATCAATGGAGGAGGTGAACTTTTCCACCAGCTTGTCTGTACTCTGGGAGAATCTGCCGTCCCATGGTTTTTTTGCCATTTTTTTATCCTGATTTGACATCTTTAATGTCACCCCAAAAATAACTTACACGCTTGGGGTGATGATTCCCAAAAAATAAAATGATTGCTCCAGCAAGTGCAAACTGGAAAATGAATGGTACCCTGATTTTCATATAACATACATGGCTGTTAGACCAGCCACAACGAAAAACGAAAGTCCTTTAATTTTAGCACGTTGCTGAGACTTTCATATAAAACTGCCACGGGCAGATCGTATTCTGGCCCCGGCCTAACCACAACGAAGCCTGAAAGAATGTTAGAAATACCTACTCTTTCATATAAAAACAATCATGGCACGATCCCTTGCCACAACGAATATTCAAAATGCTATCATGCCGCCCCCCCCGACGGGCAATGGGCCCGGCCGGAACCGTAGACGGCAC
>CAYSSE010000011.1:0-38332 GCA_964433355.1 uncultured Desulfocicer sp. | reverse complement strand
TTTTAATTAATATAATATATTGATATTATTGAGCTATCTATTTTCGACAGCCTAGGTTGCGTCTACTTCATTGTTGATCAGGTTTGAAGTCAACCCCCGCCCCCCAAGAAACCTGTATTCTTCCGGTATTTTTTCTGAAGTAATTGATTGATTCGTCATGTTGACCCTTAGCATCTCCATGGCATCTCCTTTCATTTGTTCTAAATATTTTTAAATGTATCTTCCAGGCGGCTCAGCACTTCATCAATGAGCTCATAGGGAATATTTAAAGCCGGTTCAATTCTAATATTTTTAGAATTATTCAATGTTCCGGCGGTGATGACATTGCGACTGAAAAGACCTGAAGCCACTTTGTATCCAAGTTCATCCGTCTCAAACTCCATGCCGATCAACAATCCCTTGCCCCGGACTTTAGACAAAATACTCGGGTATTTGGTTTGTAGCTCTACCAGTTTTCCCGTAATATACTCACCTTTTTCTGCGGCCTGACCCGGCAAGTCTTCTTCAAGCATGATCTGAATATGTGCCAATGCAGCAGAACAGGCCAATGGGTTTCCTCCTGTAGTGGTGGTATGCATAAACGGATTGGGCTCCATGCATTTCCAGACTTTAGGAGTTGAAAGGAAGGCGGACATTGGAACAACACCGCCCCCCAGCGCCTTACCCAGGCACATGATATCCGGTGTCGTATTCCAGTGATCAACGCCAAAAATTTTACCCGTCCGTCCCATGCCGGTCTGTACTTCATCGGCAATCAAAAGAACATCATAATAATCACAAATCTCCCGCAACCTGGGCCAGTATTCATCCGGTGGAACAATGCCACCGGCTTCACCCTGTATTGGTTCTGCCACTACCGCAGCAATATCATCACCCACCGCTTTGGCTGTTGCCAAGGCGGTTTCTACGGCATTGGCGTCTCCGAACGGGGTAAACTGCACCCCCCCCAAAAGAGGAAGCAGGGGTTTCCTGAACACTGATTTTCCCATGAGGGACAGGGATCCCAGAGTTTTTCCGTGAAATCCCTTGAGCATAGAGATAAACCCCTTTTTTCCGGTGTGAAACTTGGCAAGTTTCATGGCACCTTCAACGGCTTCAGTTCCACTATTACAAAAAAATCCATATTGAATATCACCCGGCGTAATCATGGCCAGAATCTTTGCCAGGTGCGCCCGTAAGGGATCCAGCATTTCCTGGCTGTATTGGGGGGTACGGTCGAGCTGTCCCTTGACTGCTTCCACAATCTTTGGATGGCGGATTCCCGGGCTGTAGATACCGAAACCACCGAGGACATCTATGAATTCGCGTCCAAGGGCATCCTTAAGTATAGATCCCTGCCCAGTCCATTCAGTCATGGCATAATCGCCTGATTCGGTGACTGATTTTCGATACTCCAGAAATCCTTTATTGATATGATTATGAAAATTTTCAGTCGTTTCAATAGCCAATTGCTTACCTTCCTCCATGGAAAGTTCAACCTTGGGCCGGGTAATCAAATCAACCATTTTTTTCGCTTCGTTTAATGCTTCATCCAATTTTCGCTCTGTCATATAATTTGTTGTTTCCATATAAACCTCCAAAAAAGTAATTAAAATTTTAAATTTGCTATAATTAGCGGTTGAACGTTTAGTTAATTTATTTGATAAGTTTGATTTTTGTCGATCTGATGTTTAAGTTGACGGCATCAGATCAAGAATTATGACCCATATCAATTAAAATAATATGATTTTTATTCGATTGTCAACCTTTTTTTTAAATTTTCAGTGCGAATTATAGGTAATATTGATATCAAATTCGAATATACGATATTCGAACTTGTTTTACAAAGACTGTCGTGATAGGACTCTATCAATAAATAACTTTTATTGCAGGCAGACTAAAACAGTTGAAGAAAATCTGCCCTGAAACTACAAATAAATTATTGAGGTGGCCATTGAATTTGCATGTCGATGATATTGATGCCCAGATTATAAAAATACTTAATCTAAACGGTAGAACCCCTAATACGGAAATTGCCAAAAAATTAAAATTATCGGAAACAGCTATTCGGAAACGAATTCGAAAACTTCTTGATGATGAAGTGATTCAGATCGTAGCAGTCGTTAATCAGGAAAAAATGGGCTATATGTTCAGGGGAAACATAAACATCAAAGCCGATATTAAAAGGATAGATGACGTAAAAAAGGAACTCGATAAGATTGACCGAATATGGTATATCGCTTACCTCACCGGAGC
This sequence comes from uncultured Desulfocicer sp., assembly GCA_964433355.1. Taxonomy (GTDB): domain Bacteria; phylum Desulfobacterota; class Desulfobacteria; order Desulfobacterales; family Desulfobacteraceae; genus Desulfocicer. The sequence continues at coordinate 36,097 of CAYSSE010000011.1, read as the reverse complement.
ATTTGATTTTGATATTGAGTTCAGTGCAAAATCCCAGGAAGAGCTTCGAATGCTGATTGAACACATAAATAGAATAGAAGGTGTGATTAAAACAGAGGTTTCATTCCGCCTTCAGTTATTGAGAAACCGTAACGACTGGGAAAAATAAATCATGGACAAAGACAGCAGAATGATACAAATGAGAAAAGGGGAAATCAATGCATTGAAAGAGAATTAGGATTAATCTGTACCTGGGATAGGTTTGATCCACGCTGCAACCATAAATGTTAAAGACATCCCTGAAGACGCCACATAAAGTTCACCGGAGGCAGCATTGCTCAGCAACAACGCCTCTGATAATATCGAGGAGGTCTTTGCATGAAGTGGGTTTGTTAACTACCCTGTCTACTCCTGATTCCTCCAGCTTCCCTGCATCCAGTTGTTTGTCCAGACCGGTGTAAAGCAAAAAGGGGATCTTATTAAGTTTTTTGTCAGTGCAAAATGTCTTTATTTCTTTGCCGACTTCCAACCCGTTCATGTCATCCATTCCAAAATCACACAATATCACATCAAAATTATCTTCACGGGCATATCTGATACCTTCGCTTGCCGAACTGGCTGTGGTAATGTCTATTTCCGAATCCTCAAAGTACATCTCCATGGACCTGAGAATATTGATTTCATCGTCAATCAGAAGGAAATGGATGGGAATATGTGTTTGTGAAATTTTTTGGGTCTCTGTGGCAGCTTTCTCCGGTTGTGCAAGTGGAAAGGTTACGGTAAACGCTGTACCCTTACCCACAAGACTTTTCACCTGAATACTGCCCTGGTTTTTTTTGATAATACCATAGCAGGACGAGAGACCCAGACCGCTGCTCTGGGAACCTTTAGTTGTGAAGAAAGGCTCAAATATCCGCTGGAGGTGTTCTTCCGGTATTCCGTATCCTGTATCATAAATAGTCAAGCACACCGTTTTATTTATGGCATAAGTCGTAATGGTAAGCTTGCCACCCTGATCCATAGCTTCCAGGCCGTTCTTGATCAGATTGACCAGCACCTCGTAAATTTCAGATGATTTTCCTTTAATAAAACAATTTTTGCCTTGTATGACGCGGAGACAATATTTCCGGGGGATGGACGGGGGTTTCCATAAGGGGCGGGTAAGTTCTACGGCTTCAGAAACCAGCGTATCAAGATCAAACACTTTGCCGGTATCAATGCTGTTTTTTCCTGCCAAGGTAAAATCCTTGATTCTTCTGACAACATCCGCACCACGGCGGGAAGCACTGATAATGTTTTTAATGGCTTCATTACATCCCATATTTTTGCCGAATTCCAGCTTGACCTTGGCTACTTCGGCACTGGCCATTATCATCTGAAGAAGGTTGTTAAAGTTATGGGCGACTCCGCTTGCCATCTCTCCGACCGCGGAAAGACGTTCCGCCCTTATGAGCGTTTCCTGGAGTTTTTTGCGAAAACTCAAGTTACGGGCAACACTTAAAAAGGCTGCTTTTTTCTGGTGGGTAATTAATCTGCCCTGGAATTCAAAAGGGACTATCAAGCCATCTCTGGTCAGCAAATTAAGCTCAAACTGGAGGGTTTCTCCTTTGTTTATTTTTTTGTTTCTCATCTGGACCAATTCAGAATGATGTTCCGGGGATGTCAGATCCCTTAAGCTCATCTCCAATAAATGATCCCGTGTAAACCCGAAAAAATCGCAGGCAACGTCATTCGCCTCCAGGAATCTGCCCCGGGAATCATTAATGAAGACCGGATCACTGACATTTTCAAAAAGCTCCTTATATTTGCCAAGTGCTTCTATTTTTTTTCGCTGGGTGATATCCCTTACCAGCACGGCCGCACATTTTTTGCACTGATATTCCAGAAGAGTCCCTGTAACTTCCGCTTCCACGATAGTACCGTCTTTTTTTTTATACCCCCGTGGCTGGATACGGATAATTCCTGCATTGATGGTCTGTTCAATATTTTTCTGTATCGTCTTCGAGTCCTCGACTTCAAGCAAATCCTCCACTCTCATGGACAGCAATTCGTTGCGGGTGTATCCGAGCCAGGTCACCATGAAGGGATTGCAGTCGACGAATTTCCTGGTGTTTATTTCAATTATGTAGATGGCTTCAGGCGCATTTTCAAAAATGGCACGAAAATTTGCTTCTGATATTTTTATCTTTTCAAGTGTCTGCTCAAATTCTGCACTGGCTTCTTTTAACAAATTTGTCAGGATGTCGGCTTTGCGTTCTGAAATCTCCAGCAGCTCTTCCAGTTCTGCAATCCTTTTATTTATTGCCTGAAAATTTGACATCATTTATATCCCGATAACCGATACAGTTGCCGATTCATTATGGAACAGACAGGGGCCTCCTGCATTAACCCGGCAATATTCACCTCCTTTATTCTGTCTCCGGGTTCACAAAAGAGCCAGCAGGCCGAAGGCATTTGCCCTAATTTTTCAATTAATGCTTCACCCAGTTTTAGTCCCATATCATAAGAAAACTCTTTTTTCGATACTACAGTTTCAGCTTTAAACATAATATCCTTCAAGTTAAAAACAGTATTTTAAAAGAGATCTCATTTATCTATCTGAACAGTGACAAAAATAAATTTGTGGCTGTCATTCCACGTTAAGTGGTTTAATCCATCAGACTCTATTTCCTGTCCATCAATGATTATCGATTTAAATACAGACTGCCAATCTGTTTCTTTTTCTTCAATAAAAGCCTTCATTATACTGCATTCAACACAGATGCCTCTTTCAAGGAAACTGGGTCCCATTTCAGAGATAAGCAGATTAAATAATTTTAAGGTGATCATTCCTTGATCAGAAAATTCAGATTGATTCGTTTCATTCCTGTGGGAGATGGAACTTCTAAATACAGACAACGCTCCCCCACTCCTGAAAGTGGCTCCCACAAGTCCGGGCATGGCTGCTGACAGTGCCAGTATCGCACCGTCACAGATAATGGTGGATTCAACATCATCCACGGGTTTGCCGTTAAGAAAGATGGTTTTAATTCGACCGGACAGATACTCGGGTGTGACACCGAATTGATTACAAATCAGGCTTTTGAAGCTGCATCCAACTAAGGCGGGAAGCATGAATCCCTGCTGCAGAATAGGAGAAAAAATCGAAGTGTTGTCTTTATCAATTCTAAAAGAAATTGTTGGAACATTTTGTTTGCTCATAGACTATCCTCGCCATCATGAATTACAAGGTGTTCTACTTAAAAAAGTATTGTCTGGCTTTAATTTAAACCTGATAAACGCTGAACAGTCAAGATAATAGATAGGGAGTCCCATGCGGGCCTCCCTATCTATTCTAAATCTTTAAGATTAATTTTTCAGACAGATAAAACCTACCAGTTAAAAACTTGATCCAGTTCCTCGTCAGTTACTGCAAATGTGACACCATGGGGAGCCAGTTGCTCATTTTTAAAGTATTCCGGCAGTCTGTCGTCTTTGGAAGTAAACCCGGCGCGGGCATTAAAATCTCTCTCTTTTTCAAGGATGGATTTTCCAAGCGCCGTCACATCATCACCCGTGAGCTTCGCCCCGAGAAAGCCGTTAAGAACATCAAGAAGCGCCTGAAACGTCTCGGGCTGGTCAAGGATGGCAAAGGCGATAAACAGGCACATGCCGGTTGCATCAATCGCAGCTGTGGCGATCTGGAGATTTCTGGAAAGCTCTATCTGCCCTTCTGGCTTGAGAGGATCTACCGTTCCGCCAACGCCGAGAATGTTTGCGGTTACTGCATAACCCGCTGTATGATCAGCCCCCATTGTTGTCGTGGCATAGGTGACACCGATTCCCTGAACCGCCCTGGGATCATACGCAGGCATGGCCTGGCCTTTTACAACGGGAACCCGTTCTACACCAAATACCTGTCCGGTGACCTTGGCACCATTGCCAAGAACTCTTCCCAGGGGGGTTCCTTTTCCGACCTCTTTGACCAGGTTAATGGCAGCCTCATTATCACCGAATGCGGCAACCCCGCCTTCCATGGCAACGGCAATAGCGGCGCCCATTTCAATGGTATCCAATCCGAAATCATCGTCGAGCCGGTCCAGCATGGCAATGGTGTCCAGGTCGCTGATACCGCAGTTTCCGCCATGTGCCCATACGGTTTCATATTCCGGTTGTTTGGTGAGAAAATTTCCGTCCTTGTCATTGTAGGTACCTGAACACTGAATCACACACCCCCTGTGACAGCCGTGTGTGGGAGATCCACCCCTTGCGGTTTCAATCTCAGCCAGGGCTTCACCTGCGATTTTTGTGGATCCCGCAAACTGGCCGGTACTAAAATTATGGGTGGGATATCCGCCGGCCTCGTTCAGGACATTGGTGAGAACGTTGGTTCCAAAAGCAGGAAGTCCTTCTCCGGTGACAGGATGTTTTTTGAGCCCGGCAACAAATTCTTTATTGGCTGCTTTGAATGCCTCCGGATCTTTGGGTTTCCGCATTCCCATGCCGGCATCATCAAGGACGATGATCTTAATCCCTTTGGAACCCATGACAGCGCCAACACCGCCGCGGCCTGCATGACGGGTGGGTCTTTGTTCCATGTCTGAGAATGCAATCGTAGCAGCGCTCATCTTCATTTCACCGGCTTGACCGATTGATATGCTGCAGACCTTCTCACCATATTCATTTTTAACTTTCTCTACAACGTCATAATTCCCCAGCATTTTCAGGCTGTTATCCGGTGTTATCTTCACACCATCCTTATTGATAAATACCTTGTAAAGCGTATCATCAGCCGGTTTTCCTTCCAAAACAATGGCGGCATACCCCAACCGCGCCAGAACCTGTGCACCCTGTCCACCGGAATTGGCTTCTTTTATGCCGCCCGTCAGTGGACTTTTACACCCCACAGATATCCTGCCTGACATGGAAGCGGCACTTCCGCTCAGCATACCGGGTGCGATAACCAGTTTGTTGTCCCCTCCCAGGGGATGGCACAGTGGCGGGACTTCTTTTGAAATAATACCGGATGTCATTCCTCTTCCGCCCAGACCAGCATAATCCCCAAGTACTTCTTCAATAACCGTTGGACCGCCTTCAGCGCTCACATTAATTCTCAAAATTTTGTCCACTTGATAACCCTCCTTAATTTGTTAATATAAAATTATTATAACACTTTTTGGCATCCTTCAAAAACATTTTACACTTTCTTTGATCATTTCCCATTTGCAGGGGCTTTTCCCAAAAAATTGTAAAGTACTTTTGAGGTCATATGAAGGATGCCCACTTTTTCCCCATTTTTTCCCAGAATCTTGGATTTGACCTCTTCCATTATGAATTTCAAAGGAATCCCTTTTTCCAGGGCAAGTTTTTTGCAAATATAGCATTTGTCTTTTGGATTTTTGTAAAAATCCGATTCTTTAAGCTCTTCACTGTTGATACATACATGTGGTACGCCAAATGCCCGGGCAAAAGTAAGGACATCGGCCTGATCTCTTCCCATTCGGATTTGATTTCGTTCATTATGCCGTCACCTTTACGGGTTTAACCTTTACGCAATTTTCAAGACAGCCGGGATCGGCGATGCCCAGTTTTCTTTGTGTATGATATGCAATGGCAGGGCATCCGCCATGGCAAAGATCAAACCTGTGGCAGCTTTCACATGATTTAATTTCCAACTGCCTGAAAGAATTAAATACAGGCGAGGTTTTCCAGACTTCGGAAAAGGAATCTTTGCGAAGCGTTCCCGCCCTGAAATCTTCTTCCTGTAAAAATGCGCAGGGATAAATTCCGCCTGTCGGGGAAATGCAGCAGGTCAATTTACAGGCCCCGCACATATTCAGTCCAAGTGACCGGCGATCTTCGCTGGATACGGAGAAAAAAGAATCTCCCGTGGAAACGCTCAGATGGTTATTCAGCCAGGCAGAAAATTCAAGCATTTCATCTTTTGATACATTCAATTGTTCCCAGGAATCCTTTCCCCGACCCGATGGTCTGAACCTGGATACCCGGAATTTTGCCCCATATGCTTTTGCGAGATCGGCCATTTTATCCAGGGAATGAATGCTCAGCTTTGTTAAAACTGTATTGATACTGACTTCAATATCTCTTTCCTTAAGACATTCAAGAGCTGAAATGACTTTTTCAAAACTTCCTTTTCCCCGGATGGGATCATTGGTTTCAGGGGTGGCACCATCCAGGCTTACCTGAATATAGACCAGCGGATGAACAAGCTGTTTTGCAATCTGTCTGTCAATCAGGGTTCCGTTGGTACTGATACAGGTGACCATGCCTTTTTCGTGGGCATAATCCATGAGGTATAGAAAATCAGATCTCATGAAGGGTTCACCACCACCGATATTCAGTTGAAATACTTTCATTGCAGAGAGTGTGTCTATAACCTTTATACACTCTTTTGTTGTTAACTCATCTTTTCTTTTCGATCCTGAATCAGACAAGCAGTGGATACAGGAAAGATTGCACTTGTAGGTCATTTCCCATGTGGCGTTTGCAGGCGCGCAAAGCCCTGTTTCAACATATTGGTTGGCCATATATCAATTCCTTTCCCTCAAGCATTTTAAGCAGGTGTTCTATTTGATCCTGAATCCGTTCTTGGGATGGTATTGTTAAAGTATTCAGGGTTTTAGTCAATTCTTTAATACTCTGTTTCCCATTAAAAAAAGTGTCGGGCAGCAGATCCTTTGATGGGACAAAATAAAGTTTGGGTCCCCTATAATTATAAAACAAAAGTCCAAAAACTTCTTTGCGAACCTGAACGCCGTTTGCAAGTGTATAACCTATCCTTGAATTCATAGACCCTTCCTGATTTTTTGACTTATTCCCACTCAATGAGTTGAGAATTAAGCCGGGACGTCTGTACGTCCCGGAAATTAAACCCTCTAATTAATCCCCCAAATCCCGTCAACGACAACTTAATTCAATGCTGTTATCGCAAGTTGCATGCCGATGGCATTAAAAATAATTTTTTGATTTAAAAAAAAGGAGTCCTCATAATAACAATTCATTATGAAAACAGGTAGATATCATTATGAAAACAGGTAGATAGCCAGAGTTTAAAATTTACAATCTTGATAATTGAATTCAGGCAACCCCGTAAGCGGGTTTCATACCGGATGGAGCGAATCTCCACCTTTGATCACCGAATAATCAAATAACCTGCTAATATAAAAGAAAAAACCGAAAAAACAGATCGATTGAGGTCAAAAGGGACGAACTGCCACATTCAGGCCTAAACACCATATTAAAACAGTATAAAATTATAAAGATTATTTTTTCGTAACTATTCAGATAGCACCCCAGAGTTGGGAAAACCACTGCTCAGTATCTGCCTACCCGTGCCCTCATCGCCCAGTCAGGACTTCGAAGCATACTATTGCTATTCGAGAAGGCCTGAATGGGTGAAGATGGGGTGCTGCTGAACAGATACATTTTTTCTTCAGTTTAATGAGTAAGAGCGCTTTGCCCTTTTAATCCGTGAATATCTCATAGAAGCAATCTCGGTTTTATGAAGTTGCTTCTATGAAACTGTTCTTTGGCAGAGTTTAACACCAACTCAAATGCTATGAGAAAAGATCATACTTGTGGATTTTCTTATACAATGTTTTTCTGTGGATTCCCAGTATTTCGGCCGTTTTTGTCTGATGGCCGCCTGTCTCATCCAGGACCGCCATGATGTGTTCTTTTTCCATCTTTTCAAGGGTTTTATGCGAAGGGTTTGGAATTTTTTTATTCAGGGCAAGATATCCGGGTAAATCATCCGGCATGATGATATCTGAGTCGACAAAGAGAAGGGCTTTTGTGATGACGGATTTCAGTTCTCTTACATTTCCCGGCCAGAAATACTCTGTTAAAATCTGAGCGGCATCCGAAGAGATTTCCATTTTCCTATTTTTGATTGCATAAAGTTCAAGCATGTATTCGGACAGTGGGATGATATCCTCCTGCCGGTCTCTTAAGGGTGGGAGCGTCAGGGATATTACATCCATTCGATATAACAGATCCTTTCGCAGCAGACCTTTTTCAACTGCTTCATGCAGGTCGATATTCGTTGCAAGAATAATCCGGGTATTAATGCTGACTTCCTTTGTCTCTCCCACTCGCCTGAATTTTCCGGTTTCAAGGAACCGCAGAAATTTTTTCTGAAGATCAAGATCGATATTCCCGATTTCATCCAGAAAAAGAGTGCCGCCGTCACTTTTTTCCACCAGACCTTCTTTTTTTTCTGTAGCACCTGAAAAGGCACCTTTTCTATGGCCGTATAGTTCGCTTTCGGCAAGACTTTGATTCAGCATGCCGCAGTCCAGGATAATGAAAGGACCCTCTTTGCGGTCACTGCAAAAATGAATCTGAGTTGCCAGAACATCTTTGCCGACACCGGTTTCTCCCTGGATCAAAATGGTATTGTCAGTCGGGGCAACCCGGTTGATGACCTGGTAAATTTTCTGCATTTCAGGATTGGGGCATTGGATAAATGTTTTGTCTTCATACCGGACAGTACTGATAGTATCATCAGAGGCATCAGAGTCCGTTCTTTTATCTTCGATCACCTGCCGTGCCAGAAAGAGAAGCTCATCCAGCTTAAAGGGTTTGGTAATATAATCCCTGGCACCCAGCTTTATGGATTCAATAGCTGACTTTATATCCCCATGGCCTGTTATCATGATGACTTCAATGGAGGATGATCTTTGTTTTAATCTTTTAAGGGTCTCAATACCGCCGATTTTAGGCAGCTTCAGATCCAGGAAAACAAGGTCAAATTTCTGGTTTTCAGCAATTTCAAGACCTTCCTCACCACTCAGGGCGGTGGTGACTTCAAAACCCTCTTCTGAAAATTCATTCTGTATCAGGTGCAGAATATTTTTTTCATCATCAATGGCTAAGATTTTTCCCGGCCTCATTTGTACCTCTCCTTATTTAATGACACGGCACCCAATAGTATCAGGGTAAAACTGCCGGAAACATCAGCATAATCAAGCCTTCTTTTTCTTCAGTCCGGTTAAACCGAATTTCACCCTTGTGGTGCTGAATAATACTGTAGCATACCGATAAATCCAATGTCATACCATTTTCCACCCCCTGCGCAGGATCAGGTACGGAATACAGATTTTTTTCAGACAATTCATCACAGAGCAGTCTTTCAGGGTCCGGTATGATAATTTCAATTCTTTCACCGTCATTTCTGGCAATAACGCAAAACCTGCTGTTGTCTTCAGAAGATCTGAACAGATTTTTAAATAGATTCAAAAACAAATGCTTCAGCTGGAGCTCTTTGCCGCTGATCGTATTAAACCCTTTGGAAAGAAAGTTTTGAAATTCGATATTGATATTGTTATCCTTAGCATTCTGCCGGATCAGCACCAGGGTATCTTTTATGATTTTGTCAATCTCAAGCAACTCATATTCATTTGACGAGTTCTGGGTAAATTCACGGAGCCGTTCTATGATTTCCTTACACCGGTATGCCTCATCATTGATAATGGTCAGGTATTCCGAGAACGATTTAAACGTGGTGTTATCAGTTTGATCGATATCCATTTTTTTCAGACGCTTTAACAGCCCTTCTGAAAATCCTGCAATGGATGTCAGAGGATTGTTGATTTCATGGGCAATCCCGGATGCCAGAAATCCCACCGAGGCCATCCTGTGCGCCTGCATCATATTTAGTTCATATTCTTTTCTCTTTGTGACATCCCTCATAATCAAAAGGAGTTCTTCAACCTTGCCAAAATGATCTTTGATAGGGGATACCGTCCATTCATAGTACCGTCCGGCAAGCGTCCCATGCTTGTAAAATCTTTCTCCATGAAGTGTTTCATGCGTTTCCAGGGTTTTTTGGGCCGGGCAGCTTTTGCAGGCTGCTTCTTTTTGATGAAACAAGCGAAAGCATTTGCCCCGACTTCCGTCAATACCCGGGAACATCTGTTTTTGTACGTGATTGCTATAGACAACATTAAGGTCCCTGTCCAGGATCGCCAGCCCGTTGTCCATGCTGTTAAACACGGCTTCAAGGCGGTTACGCCGGCGGGCCAGCTTGAGGTTGAGGCTTTCAAGTTCCTTTATTTTCGACCGAACCTGTTTGAAATAGCCTATTTTTGAATGACCCAACCCCTTGAAATCAGGCTCAGGTGAATCCTCTTTTGTCTTCATCATTTTTTCTACCAGACCTCCTTGTACATGTCTTCAAGTTCTTTTGTTGAATAGGAGCGCGGATTGGTCTGCATACAGATATCTTCCTGGGCCATTTTCGCCATGATGGGAATATCTTTGATATCCGCACCCAGCTTGGAAAGATGTGTTGGAATCTCCAGGTCCGCAATGAGTTTTTTGACCAGTTCCGGTGTATGCAACGCCGCCTCTTCAAACTTCATTCCCCTTAATTCAAGGCCCATTGCCTGTGCAATATATACATATTTCGGCATAGCGGAACTTAAATTCTGATCCAGTACAACAGGTAGAATCACTGAATTGATGAGGCCGTGATGTAGATCATACAATCCCCCCGGGGGATGCGCCAGTGCATGGGCGGCCCCCAAAATGGCATTGGAAAATGCCATGCCCGCTTCAAGAGAGGCAATGGACATTCCTTCCAGGGCTGTAATATCTTTTGTCTTGGTAGCATTGACCAGATGCTGGCCCACAAGTTCAATGGCGTGAATGGCATGCGGATTTGTCATTGGCCAGGAAAGGGAGGAGACATAGGCCTCTATGGCGTGGGTCAGGGCATCCATACCGGTGGCAGCAATCATTTCAGTGGACAGGGTGGTCAGAAGTTTCGGGTCAATCAGGGATATATCCGGCATAATGGCACGGCTTAAGACACACCTCTTTGTTTTTTCCTTGAAATCCAGAAAAACCGCAAACTGGCTGATGTCTGCACCGGTTCCGGCGGTTGTGGGAACACAGATCAAAGGGGGAATGGGGTGGTGAACCAGGTTGCATCCTGCATATTCATGAACAGAGCCATGATTGGTTGCCAGGATGGCAATTCCTTTGGCTGTATCAATGGCGCTTCCGCCTCCAATGGCAACAATCACATCACAATTTTTTTTCCGGTAAAGTGCAATTCCCTGATCCACTTGAAAATCACGGGGGTTTGTGACGACATTGTCATAAACAACATATCTTAATCGCTCCTGCTTTAAATATTTCAGGCATTTGTCAACCCATCCGGCCTCGATAATACCCGGATCCGTTACAACAAGTATCTTTTCTCCGCCGAGGCGTGCGGCACACTGTCCAATTTTGGAAAGGGAGCCCCGGCCGAAAATAATTTCCGGAATGTCAAACTTTAAAATATTATCGTCCTGGTTCAGCATAGTTTCCCACCCATCTCATATTTTCAAATATCAGTAATTATTTGAACTTAAACCTTTAGAAAGAATATTTCAATTATTAAAAATTAGGCCCGGTTAAAGGAACACAGAAATGGACAAGGATTTTTAATGAATCTAATCAATGTCCATTACTGTTTTCAAAAAATAAAAATCAATCGTCTTAATCGTTAACCTCACTGATCATCTCCCATAGAGTGATCTCTTTTTTGACTGTATCTTGCATACCTGGCTTTGCCCTGCATTTTGCCACAACTGTGATTTTGTTTTCAGCCATAATGCATTTACTCCTGGTTTTGAGTTTTTAATCAGGCTATTTCCGCACTTGTCGGATCAATCATCCGTTTTACTTCTTCAATACTGTTTGCAGGAAATCCGCCTTCTTTTGCATGATTTTCAATCATCTCCTTATTCGGCGCAATATACACGCAATAAATTTTATCATCTGTTACATAGCTTTGCACCCACTGGATCTGTGGTCCCAGATTATTCAGGACCTCGCATGATTTCTGGGAAATCCCCTGAATTTCTTCATTAGAAAGATTTCCGGCTCCGGGTAATTCTCGTTCGATGATGTACTTTGGCATTTTCATCTCCTTTTAATGTTGGGTTTGTCTTAAATTCTGTCATGTCTATATACAATCCTGGGTAATACAGGATTTGCATTCCTATATTTGATGCACCCCCATAACACTCCAGCCTGGTAGGAAAGCTGTTCTAAGGTAAAAAAGTAAAGAAAGGGCAAAAGATTCATGCACGCTTTTTTTATAAAATATTCTGCAGCGCCTGCTGTCAGGTGCAGTAAAATAATACTGGTGCAGATTTTTGGAAAAACCGGCAGTAGCAGTAAACCCGGTATCAGGTAATACCGGGACACAAAGCTTGCACAATGATAAAATAAAGAAAGATAACTGCGAAAAACGCAATTTAAGACCGTAAACAAACGGATGGGCAGTTTTTTCTTCTGCAGTTTAATATGACGCCCGACCCCATCCGATATAAAGATTACAGTGCACAGAAAAAAAAGCAGGCTGCTGTTAAAGGCCAGGGATAAGGACAGAAAAATCCAAAACATGAATTCAAGGGGAGGAAGAAACAGTTTTTTTATCCTGTCGGTATGAAGGCTCTGCAAAAGAGGTTCCGAGGTTCCGTAATCAAAGCGTCTGGCGCAGAAAGACACAGGACTGTTCCTGTGTTTGTGAAAGATCCGGCCCATTGGCCTGTATTCCAGTATGGCATTGCTGTCCTGCAGTCTCCAGCAAAAATCCACATCCTCGCCCACATGAAGTTCTTCCTTAAGGCCGCCCAGTTTGAGATACAGATCGCGCCTGACCAGAATATTGCAAAAGGGCACATAAAAAAAGCGCTCTTTTTTAATTGATCGCTTAAACCAGGATCCGATGTTAAGCGCTGACTTGACTGTTTCATATTGATCCAGGCTTTTTTCAGTATAATATGAATCCACTAGTCCGCCAAGCGCCCCTAATGATTCATCCCGGAATGCCGGGACAAGTTCTTTGAGCCAAGAAGGATCAGCCAGACAGTCAGAATCTATAAATGCCAGAATGTCACCTTTTGCTGTTCGGGCGGCAGTATTCCGGCAAAAAGAGACCTGGCTGTGTTCTGTAAGAGCGATGAGTCTGACATTGGGGAAGCGTTTTATCGTTTCAGGTGTGATGTCATCAGAGGCATCATCCACGACAATGATTTCGGTTTTGTCTTCTGGGTAATCAAGTTTTTTGAGGGATTTAAGGCAGGCGGATATGTCTTTTGGCCTGTTTCTTACCGGTATGATAATTGAAACAAAGGGCAGGTCGTCCTCTTCAATGAAAGGGATGCCTCTTGGCTCAAAGAATCCCTTGCGTGTCAGGTCGTTCAGAAAAAATTCGATCTGCTGGATACTGATTTCAGGGAGTTTTTCAGCGATAGTTTCAAGGGTAAAATACTCATGACAAGTAAAGGCTTTCAGAACAGGTTTCCAGAAACGGTTGACATAGACCACTTTAAGAGGATAAGCAAGGATCAGTATCGGTTGATTACCCGGCAACAACGTGTACTGTACCGATGACCTCAGCCTGAATGCAAGGGAGGTATCAGATGGCTTTTTCCGAGTCAATAACATCGTTCTCCTTTAAAAAACTGATAATACCTTCAACCTGAGATTCTATACTTCCCGTGAGCATCCGACCTTTTTTCTCAACCGTGCTTCCGGCCAACAGCTGACGAATACGGTAAAATGCATTCAAAGTATTGTCAGGTGTCTGGAGCAGTCGAGGTCTTGGCTTTGGTTGAAAGATATGTTTGCAAATAGTCCTTGCCGGGACTGTTTGCGTGCCAATATCGGGTGTGCGGATATCATAAGCATTGGCTGATTTTACAGCCTCAATGGTCGGCATGCGAAGCTCAGGACCCAGATCAGCGCTGAATACAGCAGGAAGCCTGCATTCCATAATCTGTCTGACTCCCCGTCCTGCACTCCGTACAGCCTTGAACAACCCCTGTTCCGCATCAAAGGAAAGATCGGTAATAGCGGAGACAAACGGCAGATTCAGCTGCTGTGCCACCAGCGCACCGACCTGACCGCTGGCCCTGTCCAGGGATTGTTTGCCGCAAAGGATCAAGTCGGCACCAAGAGATTTTGCGGCTTGTGAGATAAGAGTTGCCTTAACCCAGGGATCAGGCTGGGAAAGCGAATCCGTATCTTTTAACCCTTTAAAAGACACCTGGTAAAGATGATCCGCACCTGTTGCCAGACAGCGTCTCATCTGGGATCCTGAAATCATGTCTCCCAGTGTCAGGAGACTGATCTCGGTGTTTTTGATAGTTTCTTTCAGACGCAAAGCAAGCTCCGTGGCTGCCTCGTCATAGGGGTTTACACGAAATATGGAATCTTCAGGATTGATATACCGGGTGTCGGGATTTATACCGGTTCTGGCATATGTATGGCGAATCTGTTTTGCACAAACAATGATTTTCATTTTATCCTCATAATAGCATTTCGCGGCATCCTTCAAAAGTACTTTACACTTTTTTAAATTATTCTCCATTTGCAGGTACTTTTTTCCAAAAGACTGTAAAGTACTTTTGGGGCCAAATGAAGGATGCCCATTTCGCTTTGTATCTATCCAATAATGGAATCAATTTAGGTTTATTTTATCGCCTCAGCCACAATATCGATAATATCGGCTACTATTGGTATTTTCTCTTTCTCCAGGGATTTCACCCCGTCATCCAGCATTACCAGGCAATAGGGGCAGGATGTGCCGATGATGTCAATATCTGCATTTGCAATCTCCTCAGCCCGAATCAGGTTGATGTTTTGCCCAATGTTTTCATGAAGCCACATTCTTCCGCCGCCGCCGCCGCAGCAGAAACTGTTTTCCTTGCAGCGTGTCAGTTCCGTGAGTCGGGTTCCGGGAACTGCCTTACAGATATCTCTCGGAGGCGCATAGATTTCGTTATACCGCCCAAGGTAACAGGCATCGTGAATGGCCATTTTTTCAGCAACTGGATATTTTAATGTGATCTTATTTTGGGTGATCAGATCCATAACAAACTCAGTTGCATGGACCACCGGGATATCGCAGCCCAGCTCGGGATACTCATTTTTCAGGGTATTCAGGCAATGGGGGCACAGGGTAACAATTTTTTTAATCTTGTGCTGTTTAAACAGTTCGATGTTTTGCTTTGCAAGGCGTTGGTACAAGGCTTCTTCCCCCAGTTTTCTGGCCGGTTCGCCGCAGCAGAGTTCCTCTTGTGCCAGAATACCGAAACTGATATTGGCGGCTTTTAAAATCTTGACCATTGCCTGTGACGTCTCTTGGTTCCGAGGGTGAAAAGCACCGGAACAACCGACCCAGAACAGAACTTCGGCATCCTTGACATTTCCTATTTTGGAAACATCCCTGTGCATGGCCCAGTCTCCACGATGGGCAGCGCCTTTGCCCTGAACATCACCGTAAAGTTCAAGGTCACGGATCATGGGGCGGGCCTCTGAAGGCAATGCGGCCTTACCCATGACCTGATAGCGGCGCATATCCACTATTTTGTCCATGGCTTCAACAAACACGGGACAATGCTCGACACAGGCCATACAGGTGGTGCAGGCCCAGATCTCATCTTCTGTTACGGTATCTTCAAGAAGGTCTTGGGCCGATGGTTTGGAAAGAGATAATCGACTTTGGCCAACAGCCTGTTTTTCAGCCTGTTCCAGAATTTTACGAATAATCCTCCTCGGAGACAGGGGTTTGCCTGAAATGAAGGCCGGGCAGTTTTCTTCGCACCTGCCGCAGGAGACACAAGCTTCGGTTTCAAGCAATTGTTTCCAGGAAAAATCTGTTACTGTCTTTGCGCCGATCTCTCCTGCAGAGGGATTGATCTGTCTCAGTGCTGCCTTTGGGCCCTGTTTTTTATAGAAAATATTCAAGGGCGTGACCGCCAGATGGCGCATAAAGGTAAAAGGAATAGCTGCGATAAAGAGCAGGACGGCAAAGAAATGAATCCGGATCATCATCTGCATGAGCAATGGGGATGCAGGGATCCCGTTGGACAGAACCCAGCCCATTGGAGATGCCCATGCCGTGGCGTTTCCGGTGATGGAAAGGCGGGTTGCCTCTGCCAGAAAACCCGAGATAAGGATGACCAGAAGGATCATCATGGGCAGCAGGGTTCTTTTGGGGGCCTCGGCTTCCTGTGCTGATTCATCGTCTTGTTTAGCTGCCTGACCTCCCATTTGAATCCGGCGTTTGAGCAGGTATATGGTTCCGGCCAGCATGACAATACCGGCTGCCTCTTGAAGCAGAGACAGTAGCCTGGCAGGAATAGCCGGGATGGAGAAACCGAACTGTGCCAGAACAATGACAGCCATGGGCAGGACAAAACCCCAGAGGACCGCCATATGAGCCGCTCCAACAAAGGGACGTTTAAGGATGTCTGTATGTTTGACAAGACTGCTGATTGCAATGCGCCAACTGCCTGTAACCTGCCTGTCTTTTTTTTGCCGCCACAAAGACCAGCGCCGGGAAAACCCCATAACCAGGATGATGAAGGCAGCAGCGATGAGTATAGTATCAAATGAAGTTAGTAGTGATTTCAAAGCTTATCCCTTCCTATTTTTATTGATTTTACCTGAGACCTTGTCAAAAACGGGATTGACCAGTCTAATGAAAACCAGCAGGAAAAATACGGCAAAACACGCGTACAAAAGAACAATGGGTAATGCGGTGTTTTTCCGGTCGGCATGCATCGTTCCCCACATGGCGTTTTCAAGATTCGGATCATGACATGTATAACAGTCCTGTTCATTGATCGGGTCTGTCTCGCCATGGGCCCCTACTCCCTGGTGACATCCCAGGCAGTTATCCATTTTATAATGGCCAGCGAAATCCGCTTTTGCGTGTGAGGAGATCTGAAAGGTTGAAAATTTTGAAAAAAGTCCTGCTTTTCCGGCTTTCATGGCATGGCACCGGTTACAATTTGCCGGATCGACACCCTCTCCTTCCATGTGTTTTTCGCCTGTTATGCTGGTGTGACATCCCATGCAGGTGAGGGTCTGGCCATGAACAGATCCCTGCCAGTGTTCAGGTGAAATCTGAAGCGAACTGTCGCCACTTTCCGACATATGGCATTCCATACACTCCTGTGCCGTATATCCCTGTGGTTTTTCCAAAGCCAAGGCCGGGACTGTCATAAGTCCGGCCAGAAAGAACAGTCCCAGAAGAAAACATCCCGTTATGCTCGTTATCCTATAGATCATTTTTTAAGTTCCTCAATTCGTGATATCACCTGCTCAAGTATTTCATGGACATCTCCCACTACACCAAGGTCGGCAAATCTGAAAATCCTGGCTCCGGGATTGCGATCAATGGCAATGACCTTCTGAGAGTTTTCAATTCCAGCAGTATATTCATTGGCACCGGAGATACCGCAGTTAATAATCAGCCTGGGAGCAACGTATTTTCCGGTCTGACCGATTTGCCGTTCATAGGGCAGGGTTCCCCAGTCAATAATGGGGCGGGTTGCACCGACCGTTCCTTGGATAGCCTTGGCCAACTGGTGAATAATATCAAATTCGTCACCCTTGCCGGCACCCCGGCCCCCGGCCACGATAATGTCAGCCTCTTCCAGGTCCAGGTTTTCAGGATCAGATGCGATGACCTGTGCCACTTTTGTTTTCAGGGAACTCATTGATACTCCCGGCGCAAGTTTTTCCACGACTGCATCTGTTTGCTTGTCTGGTTTTGTGTCAAACAATACAGATGGCAGAAAAGAGACCAGGGGCGGTTTCTCACAACCTATTTCAAGCTCCTCAAACAGATATCCGTTTGCAAGAGGACGAATGGCCCGGGCGTTTCCCTTGCATGCCATATGAAAATCCATTGCACGGGTAACCAGACCGGTTTCCAAACCAGCTGCCAGCCGGGGAAAAAGGTCCTCTATCTCAGCTGTCTGGCTTGCAAGCAGGCAGGTGGGTGTTTGTTCTTTAACAATAGCTCCCAATGCCAGGGAAAAATATTCTCCCTGGTATTGTTCCATAGCGTCACCGGTTATGTTCAGAACCCGGTTTACGCCATAGGAACCCAATGATGCCAGTTCCGCCTCTGAAACGGTTCCAAACGCTATGGCCGTCACAATACCGCCTTCCCCAAGTTCGGTCAGCAGTCGTCGGGCTTCGGCCGTCAGGCCGAATGTGGGTGCTTCAATGATTCCTTCTCGTTGCTGAACCAATATCCAGATATCAAACATGAATTCTCCTATATCTTTCTTCCGATACGATGGCCTTCAATAATGGCCATGTCGGTTTTTCTCGGGGCCACACAGTCACCCACTCGGTACACCTCTTTTACCTTGCCCTTAAGCGCAAAATAAAGACTGTCTTCAGCCACATTCCCGGCTGCCAGAACCACGGTATCATATCCGTCAAAATCAAATAGTTCGTTGGAATAGACATTCAGTCCCTTAACCAGTGTTCCCTGTATCTCCAGTACGGCAATATCAGGGGTAAATGTTACCTTCTTTTTGGCCAGTCTCTGTCGGGTAAGGAAAAGGTCCTGGAGCGGTCCCAGGGCTGATCCGATAAAAAGAGACGACGTGAGCATATGAACCTTTTTACCCTGATCCGCCAGCAGTTCAGCCGTGCCGGTCGCCTGGTGGTGTCCGTCCATGTCTATGAGCAGCACCTTGTCTCCGGCCTCGGCCGCTCCGGTGAGGATATCCACCGTTGTGACCACCTGGGGCGGAGCATATTCGCCCGGAAAAGGGTTGGTTTTGGGAATTGATCCTGTGGCAAACACCACGACATCCGGTTCTTCCTTGAGGATCATCTCTTCGTTGGCTTCGACGCCAAGACGCATATCAAAAGTCAGCTTGTTCAACTGACTTACCAGCCAGCGGGTTACACCCGTAATTTCCTGACGGCCTACTGCCTTTCCAGCTGTGATGTTCTGTCCCCCGACCTCTGCATTCTTTTCAAACAAGATCACCTTGTGTTTTCTTAAGGTTGCCACCCGGACCACTTCAAGTCCTGCCGGACCGCCTCCAACGACCACCACTTTTTTCGGTGTGTCCGAAGGAACAAGTGTTCCCATGCCGAGTTTTTTTTCTCTTCCAACAGCCGGGTTATGCAAACATCCCAGTTTGTGACCCAGTCCCATCCGTCCGATACACCCCTGGTTGCAGGCAATACAGTTTCTAATGTCATCGATCCTGCCTTCCATGGCCTTGTTAGGCAGCTCTGGATCACAGATCAACGCCCGGACCATGCCGATCATATCGGCCTGACCATCTTCAAGGATTTTTTCTGCAAGATGGGGGTCATTGATCCGGTTGGTACAGAAGACCGGCAGACTGATGACGGATCGGATGCCTGCGGCAAGCGGAGCCGTATACGCAAGGGGCGTGTGCATGGAGCCTTCAACCAGATATAGATTATAAAAGGTCCCTATGCTCAAATCCATAAAGTTAAGCTCATTACTTTGGTCAAAGCGTATGGCTATTTTTTTGGCATCTTCATGGGTCAGCCCTCCTTTGGGATGCATTTCATCTGCATTCAGGCGGACACCCAGGGTGAAGTCTGGCCCTATGACCTTTCTTACCGCTGCATTCACCTCCAGTGCAAACCGCATACGGTTATCAAAACTGCCCCCGTATTCATCCTCGCGATGATTGGTCAAAGGGGATAAAAACTGCCGTACCAGAGAACTGTGTCCCAATTGTATTTCAATACCGTCAAAACCGCCTTCAATCACATTTAAGGCACTTTTGGCAAAGGATTCGATGCACTCTTTGATATCCTCAATCTCCATCTCCTTGCAGGTCTCTCTGAAAATGGGGTCTTTCCCGGCTGAAGGTCCCCACACCGGAAGACGGGATATTTTACTGTCCCCCTGCATTCCATTATGATTTATCTGGGCAAAGATTTTGCCGTCATACTCATGAATGGCTCGGGTCAGTTTCAAAAATCCCGGAATTGTTGCAGGTTCATATGCATCCACAAGTTTGTCATAGGGATGATCGGTGGGATGAACGCCCATCTCTTCGGTGGTGATCAGTCCGCATCCCCCTTTTATTCGCTCCTGATAGTACGCAACATGCCTGTCGCTGATCAGGTTGTCTTCCGCATAATTGGTCATGTGGGGTGCAAAATGGAGTCTGTTTGGTATCACTACGGAACCGATTTTCAGCGGAGAAAACAGATATTTGAATTCACTCACAATAGTTCTCCCACTTTTCTTGCTTCGATTATTGCCATGTCGATACCTCTTGGTGCGACACAATCTCCTGTCCTGTAAACCTCTTTGAGTCGATCATTCATCTGGCCTTTTATCTGTTTATAAAGGGCATCTTCTGCCACATTGCCTGTGTCAAGGACAATAGTATCATAATCTTCATAAAGGATAGGTTCATCGGTGTAGGCATCACGGGCTCTTACATTGTTGCCGTTTATTTCAACAATCTCGACATCCGTGGCAAATGTGACCCCCTGCTGAAGCAGACGCTGTCTTCCCAGGTAAAGTTCACCACGGGGTGCAAGTTCGATACCGATAAACAGGTCACTGGTGATAATATCCACCTTCTTGCCCTGGTCCAGCAGGAGTTCTGCCGTTGCCATGGCATGGTGTCCGCCGTCTTCATCAATAAATAGAACCTTTTCTCCTACAGGATATGTTCCTTTGATGGCGTCCCATCCCAAAATAACCGAGGGGGGCCCATACTTGCCGGGGAACGGTTTTGCTTCAGGTTTTGAACCTGTTGCAATGACCACAGCATCCGGGTTTTCTTTGAGAACCAGTTCCGGGGTAATGGCAACACCTGTATGAACAGGAACATTCAGTTTGTCCAGCATGCGCTTAAGATACAATACCACCCCGGGCATGGATTCACGTCCGGGACGTTTTCCAATCTGGTTGATCTGGCCGCCCACACGGTCTTGTTTTTCATAAATGACGACTTCGTGCCCGCGTTCGCATGCCACCCGGGCAACTTCCATTCCGGAAGGTCCGGCTCCGACAACCATTACCTTTTTCTTTTTCAAGGCCTTTTTCAAAGCGTTATCCCCATCAAGGGGTTCACAGCCGACATCCGGATTCTGAATACAGCCCAGGGTTTTGGACTGGTTCAAGCGCCCGAGACAGCCCTTATTATCTTTTACACAATACCGGATATCCTTAGTTCTGCCGTCTTTGGCTTTTATTGCCATATCCGGATCGCAGATCAACGATCGAACAAAACCCGTTACGTCTGCTTTTCCTTCTGCAATAATGTTTTCCGCCATGGTTGGAAAACTGATATGATGGCTTGCAAACACGGGCAGGCTTACATTGTTTTTAATCCCCTGGGCTGCTTCAATGCTGAGTCCGTAGGGAACATGCAGGGAAGGCATAATCATATGAAGATTATAATAGGTTCCCACAGCCACGTTAATAAAATCGATTTGCCCTGTCTTTTCCAGGGTCTGGGCCATGGGTAAGGATTCTTCGGCAGTTATACCGCCCCAGAACATTTCATCCACACACAGACGGACACCCACCGTAAAATTCTTACCCACAGCCGAACGAACACCATCCACCACCTTCAAGGGCAGACGCAACCGATTGTCTAAGCTTCCACCATATTCATCATTCCTGTGGTTGCTGATGAGAGACAAAAACTGCCTGAGCAGGGATTCGGGTCCCATATCAATTTCTATACCATCAAACCCGCTCTTTTTAACCTGCAGGGCACTTTGAATAAAAGCGTCTGTAAGTTCCGTCATATCTTCGGGTTCCATGGGTTTGCAGGTTTCACCGAACACGATATCGGACACAGCCGACGGTCCCCAGATTGATTTTCTGGAAATATGCCCACTACTCTGGAATCCGTGATGGTTCAGCTGGGCAAATACTCGAGTATCAAATTCATGGACCGCATCTGTAAGTCTTTGCAGATCTGTGATGACTTTCGGGTTCCGTAAATCAATAAGGGTTTCCCAGGGCCGGTCATCCGGGTGGATAGCCAGTTCGCCAATAATAATCAATCCGCATCCGCCTTGAGCACGTCTTCGATAATAGGCAATATGACGGTCGTTTAAAACGCCGCGTTTGCCGAAGTTGGTCCGATGGGCCAAAAGACAGATGCGGTTGGGTAATTCAGTCTGCCCTAATTTCAGGGGTGAAAAAAGATGGTCAACCATATGTATTTCACTTTAATCATTTAAAATTATAATTTATTCTTTCCGCTTTTAACAACCGATTCGGCAATCGTTGGTGATCCCTGTCAATGAACAAATGCTTGTCGACAGGCTGTTACGGAACTAAAAATATCCTCACAGGATCACTATATATGGTAACGATAAAATCAATGAACTACTATATATTGTGGTATGATTTGTGAAATCATGGATTCCGTAACAGCCTGTCGACTGCCTGTCGTCTTTCTGACCAGGACCGTACAAGACTGCTGATCTGGATCACAACGATGATAAGGGAAACAAAATATGTTGATGTTGGAACAGCAGTAAAACAACTTCTTAATTTAGATTCATCCGGTTTTTCTTCATCTGTCCGGGAAGTACTTGTCCAGCCCCATATGGCTGTGCAGCAAGAGGAATCCATTCCGACCGAGCCTGAAAAACTGGCGAAGGTAGTGAAATCCCTCGAAAGGGAGTGCATAGCGCTCCAGTCCCGGCTCGGTGCAGCCTGCGCATTCGGGGGACTTCAGGATGTTCTTTCGGAAGCGGGCGGCCCCGTCGGAGCGGATCAGTCTCTCCAGCGATGCCTCTTTGACATTCCCCAGCAGTGCATCGATGATCGGGCAGGAATAGAGCTCTCCGGTGCTCCGGATAAAGAAATAATTGAATCCTGCTGAGCAGGGTTTTCCCATCCTTCCAGTATCGAGGAAGCGCAGCAGTTCATCGCGGTAATAGCTCCACTGGAAACGGGGTGAATTGTAGAACTCCCGGAGTTTTTCCAAGTCCTCAATAGAAAAGGATAGAGAATCCTCCTTGTCGATGTTGTCATAGCGGTTGGCCGTGAGGATGTAGGGGGAGACGATGGTGAAGAGTCGGTGTTCGTCGGCGTAGCGGCAAACCTTGTCGAGTTCATCAATGTTGTAGCGGGTTACGGTGGTTTTAATCCCCAGAATCAGGCTCGGGTGCTTTTCCCTGAGTGCCTTCAAACCTTGCAGGGTGGCGTTGAGCCGATCCCAACCCCCTTTGAAGTTACGGATACGGTCATGGACCTTCCCCACCGCGTCAAATCCGCAGGCAAAGACCAGGGAAACGCCGGCCTGTTCCAAGGGGGCAATCACTGCGCCCACATCCTTGAGAACCCTTTCCGTCAGAAATCCATTGGTCGTAATTGCTATCGAGCAGAGTTGCTTCAGATGGGTCGCTTTCAGCTTGCCGATCCCAAGGAGAAGCTCGACGATGTCATTTCTTAGGAACGGCTCGCCACCCGTGATGTCCAGTTCCTTCAGATCGGACAGGACCGGAGATTGGAGGAGTTTCAACCAGTCGTCCGCCACCAGTTCCGGGGCTGTCGCCGGCATCTGCCAGATGTTACACATGACGCACTTGGCGATGCAGCGCCGGGTCACCTCTATACTCAGAGCCTCCGGCCTGCCGGGCATGCCCATGGCTTTCAGGTAGCGGTAGCGGATCCCTCTGGCAGCTAGAGAAATAAGAATGCTGTTCAGTTCCATATCTTTACCTCAGGACGGTTTCCTATCCAGAGAAGGGACCGCGGCGAAACAACGCCGGGGCCCCCCACCCAGAATTTCACAGCTCTTCCGGAGACGCCGCTACGCTAATAAACGCCGCAGATGCCGTCCACGGCGAGTTCTTCTATTACGATTTCTTCCAAGAACATGGGATCTTCCGTCTTTGGGACGTTATCCGTTCTTGCATCCGGTTCGTTGTTGCGTATTGATTGATCTTCCACTTACACTACCTCCTAATAATTATCTCTTTCCGAAGTCGACATCCTCGCCAGCACAGCATCGGAACATATCCTTGGCGTCCTCAAGACTCACATCCTGGGGATTGCCTTCCGTGCAGATGTCGTTGAGCACGCCCTGTGCACACGCATCCAGATCCTTCTCCTGCAAGCCCAGGTCCTTGAAATTCTTTCGGATACCCAGCTCGGTACGAAGATCTGCCACCGCGTCGATAAATTTTTCTCCGGCCTTGTAGTCTGAAAGACCGGTAGTATCGATATGGGCAGCGTGCGCCATCATTTTATAGCGTTCCGGGCAGGCCGACAGGTTGTACCGGCAGACATCCACAAGCCCGATGGCGTTGCACAGGCCATGGGGCGCGTCGTAGCGGCCGCCCAGCACATGCGCCATGGAGTGAACGATCCCAAGGCCAGCGCTGTTAAAGCTGATGCCGGCGGCCAATTCAGCCCAGACCATCTGTTCTATTGCCTTGTCGTTGTTCCGGTTGGCGGCGGATTGACGAAGATTGTCGAAGATTTCTCCAATGGCAAACAGCCCCGGGCCGTAGGCGGCCTGCACCTCAAGTCGGGAGGCGACGGCTTCTATGGCGTGGGTGAGAGCGTCCATGCCGGTGTAGGCGGCGATGTCTTGGGACATGCACTGCTGGAGAAACGGATCATCAAGGGCCAGACTCGGTGTGCAGTTGGGATCGAACAACGCCATCTTGTACTGCTTGTCTGTTTGATTGATGATGGAGAAGCATGAAGCCTCGGACCCGGTGCCTGACGTGGTGTTGAGGGCAAGATGTGGCAGCTTGTTAGGCATGGTCGCCTTGAACGCGCCTTCGAAGGTTCTTACGTCCTGGCCATCGTGGCCATGAACGAGGCGTATGGCCTTGCAGCAGTCAGTGGAACTGCCCCCACCGACACTGATCAGCCCGTCGAATCCGCCGCTCTTGAGTATCTCGTATCCAGCCATGACTTCGTGGTCCTTGGGATTTCCCGTGACACCGCTGAAAACGCTGGATTCGATATCGACGTGGCTCAGTATCCCTTGGAGTTCATTAACAATTCCGGTGCCTTTCAAGCCCGTGGTCACGATGAGGACGTTGTTCATCCCCAGGTTTTTTGCTTCCTGGCCTACCATTGTATGGGCGCCCCATCCGATAATGATCCTCGGGTATGCGTGCATCATCTTAAGGGGATATTCACTTCTCTCATTTCCAACGGTTCTTCTACTTTCCGCAAAATGCGCCATGTTTAAACTCCCTTTTTAGTTCCTGTAAGTTTTTGATGAAATTCATACATTACTCCTTGAGTTCTATCCCGATACTTCTACATCACCTCCCTTCCGCGTTCTTTCACTTTAATCGTTTAAAATTATAATTTATTCTTTCCGCTTTTAACAACCGATTCGGCAATCATTGGTGATCCCTGTCAATGAACAAATGCTTGATCGTGGCAAAACAAAGAGCAAGTTGTATGCCATATTTGAGAAAAGGTTTTTTTTAAAAATAATAAAAAATTTTAATCAGTGTTTGTATGGGATGAAAGGTTACTGTTGGCAAGAATTCCCATGAAAAATTCAGGATAAAAGTGTTGACTTAAAAATTATATTTTTATGGAATCCTGATTTGTTTTTGACTAAAACACGAATCCACACGGTTCGGCCATTGGGGTAAAATACCCCATCTTTATTATGCGAGTTGGTGCTTAACTATCTAATATAAAATAGAAAAATTCAAGACAGACCACGTTTGTGACTAAAGGGGCCAAAAAGTCCTGTTCAAACAAACAAAGAAACGATATTGTAATTCACACTATTTTTTTGTATTATCCCCGTGCACCAATAATATTTATCCAGGACAGCGAAATACATACGCATAAACGCATGCATCTATGAGTGGCAGGAAGCTGAGAAGCAAACGATCCGAATTAAAAGCTGCAGTCCGGGGTCTCGATTGAACTGATTTATTTTAAAATATGGACTGGTATATAAATTGCTACTAATCGCTGAGGGCAGATAGAAAAAATTAAAAAAGGATGCCGATTCGGTTTTTCAACACTATAAAGATATTGAATTAGATGAAAAGGCTGAAAAAAATTGGCTGAAAAATCCATAAAGAGAAACATAGTCTCATGGTCACTAAATTAAAAAATACTTTTGATTCTATTATCCGTGCCGGTTTGGCACCTCCGAAAATTGTTACAATTATGATCACAAACAGGTGCAATCTTTCTTGTCGACATTGTTTGCCGGACAGCCAGTTTAATGGTGCTGCCCACCCACTTCGTGCAGAGACTATCAAAAGATTGATCAAGGGATTCACCCTTTTGGGAGCGGAAGAAATTTGTCTTACAGGCGGGGAACCGTTAATGCACCCTGAGTGGTTTGATATCCTGTCATTTGCCTGTAAACAACTCGATTTGAAAAGAGTTCGTTTCCAGACAAACGGTACCTTATTGACCGCGTCTGATATCGAGGCTTTTTGTTCAATTGATTCAAAAAAACTGATTATACAGGTGAGTCTCGAGGGCTCAACTGCCAAGACCAATGACAGGGTCAGGGGGTCGGGTTCTTTTGAAAAGATTATTCGAGGTCTAAAATTATTAGTTGATGCTGGACTGGGACAACAGGTTATTGCAGCATTCACAGAGATGCGGCACAATTTTGCACAACTCCCCAATTTACTCCGACTTCTAAACGAATTGGGGATAGGCGGTCTTGTGAGCGGAACGCTGCTTATGGGGGGGCGGGCTGTAAAGGACGATCAGATAGCTCTTCCCAAACCTTCGCAATATAGTCAGCTTTTAGATCTTTACCATTCTGATTCTCAATTCAGATCACTCTACAAAAAACTTGGAAATATTGCAGCCCTTGAATGGTTTACAGGAAAATCATATTCTGCACATGGTTGTTGTTGCTGTATAGAAAAACCCTACATTAATGCGATAGGTGAGATGTATCCCTGTCTTTTGCTGCCCATAAAAAGAATGGCTGTTAAAGGCGTTTATCAAAGACCTTTTGATGCGGTTATTTCTGAAGGACTTTCCTTATGGACTCAATTATCCGAGATTCATCACAGAAGATCTGTTGAATTAGAGGCCTGTAATGATTGTCCGGGCAGACAACACTGCGCCGGCGGGTGTATGGGCCGTGCTTATACAGCCACCGGCAGTTTCATGAATGTAGAAGACCGGTGTGAATTGAGGAAAAAGGTCTACTCATGGGGATCTGAGAACAAGTAAGAAAGAATCGATTTCTCGTGTTCCTTTGGTAAGACAAACCCTAAACTCATGGAGATGTAGTATTCCCCTCTGTGCCATTGGCAGTGAATTTTTCATGAACAGCCAATTAAAGATAGTTTAGCAGAATTTAAATCTAACCCGATTAAATGATTAAGGAGGAAACTATGACAACCCAGGACACATGTTGTACGATCGTACCCTATTTTAAAGTTAAAAGTGGTCAACTGGAAGCATTTAAAGAATTAGTTAAAGAATTTGTTAAAAAAACCAAGGCTGAAGCAGACTGTCTTTATTATGGGTTTACCTTTAACGGTGATCAGGCCCATTGCAGGGAAGGTTATAAAGATGCTGCAGGATTGCTTTTGCACCTTGATAGTGTCGGGGCTCTACTGGAAGAAGCCTTGAAAATTTCTGATATCACTCAATTGGAAGTTCATGGACCGGAAGAAGAACTGGCAAAACTCAGAGAACCCCTGGCTGGCCTAAATCCGCAATTTTTTACCCTCGAATTAGGTTTTCGCAACTAAATTTATTATCTGCCCAAACGATTTTCCCTGCCCGGTTATACTTATGTTTAACTGGCAGGGAAATTAAATTACAAACCGACTAATCCGTTGTCCAGAACATACCTGAAAAAACAGATAATTCCATCACGCCCATATCATTGTCGACATCGGCCACATCTTTAATTTAACTTAACCATGCTGACCATTTCATGGAGGCTTTTGGCCAGTTCAGACAATTCCACCACACTTGTATTCACCTTAAGGCTTCCTGCGTTCATCGAATCTGCAGCTTGACTCACCTGGTAGATATTCTTGATGATTTTTTCGGTCGCTTCTGCCGTCTGCTGGGCAAGGGCCTTAAAAACTTTTGCAAAAACGGTGAAACTTCAGTATTATAAGTTAATGTCGTATTTCAAAAAACCACCAGAAATGTGAGGGAAAATATGGGAGATGACAATATTTTTGAACAGGAACTTCTTAATAGTAGACTAGAACAAGCAATGTATTCTCATAATTATACGAAGGCAAGGTTATTAGTAGCCAAGGGGGCGGACCCAAATACTATCAATACGTGGGGCTCACCTTTTATTTATTGGTGTGCTGAGAAGGGCAAGATTGATTTAATTGATTTGGCCCTTGAAAAGGGTGCTGATATCAATGCAACGAACAAGAGTGGTGAGACCGCCTTGCACAGAGCAGCTTATGTCGGAAGGGTTGACGTAATAGACCATTTGATTAACAAAGGTGCCAATTTAAATCAGAAGAACATGTATGATGCTACGCCCCTTTTTGTTGCTGTTCTTCATGATCAACTCGAGTCTGTGCAGAAGCTTCTATCCCGAGGTGCGGATCCATCTATTAGAAATCATGAGGGCGTTTCCGCTGCCGAGAATGCAAAAGAAAAAGGTTACGATGCGATTGAAGCTGTGTTGGCGGCTTGGTAAACAAAGGTCTTGGCAGCATTTCTCCTCCAGGTGCCTCCGTATCTTTGCACAGATAGGAAGTTGCTTTTTGTCAAGTCAAGTATCGAAAAATGCTAAGAACATGAAATATGCACTCCCAGTGCCACAGGCACAAGATCTTGTGCCTGTGGCACTGGGGAAAAATGATGTTTTGAAGTAACACTGATAATAAACTTGCAGGAAAAAATATGGATACCATCATTGCAGAAAGTCCCGGGATGCAACAGGTGATGCTGATGGGTGAAACTTTTGCGAAAAAGGATGTCTCCCATATTCTCATTACAGGTGACTCTGGAACCGGCAAAAGGGTGGTGGCCCATTTTATTCATCACAATGGGCCCCGCAGGGAAAAACCCTTGGTTGAAATCAACTGTGCAGCTCTGCCAGAAAATTTGCTGGAAGCGGAATTATTCGGATACGAGCCAGGCGCCTTCACCGGTGCTGTGGAAGGCGGCAAGCCAGGAATGTTTGAGCTTGCCGGGGGGGGAACCCTGTTTCTGGATGAAATCGGAGAGTTGTCCCATGGGGCCCAGGCCAAATTGCTCAAATGCATGGAGGAGGATCAAATCATGCGCCTGGGCGGGGTTCATCCCATTACCATCCATTGCAATATCATCACCGCCACCAATAGAAACTTGCTATTCCTTTGTCGAAAAAAAGCGTTTAGAGAAGATCTTTTTCATCGACTTAACGGCTTTAATATTCACATTCCTCCCCTGAAAAAAAGACCGGAAGATATTGTGGCTCTGGCACAACAATTTCTTAAAAGATACAATGAACGATACCGGACCCAAAAGATTCTTTGCCCCAAAGGTATGGCAGTTCTCTCCCAATATCCCTTTCCAGGTAATGTCAGGGAACTCAATAATCTCATAAAAAAAGGGGTCGTCCTGGCCCGGGAAAAGTCTCTGAAAGATTTTTTTGAGCAGCATCTTGAAGGAAAAGAGGACTTTCCAGAAGATAGCTATGTAGATCTAAAAAACTGGGAATCTGTGAGCCTTAAAGAAAAACTGGACCAGGTGGAGAAACAGATACTGATCCTGGCACGCCGAAAACATGGGACAACCCGGAAAATGGCCCATAAACTGGGACTCAGTCAGTCGGGTGTTGCCAGAAAACTGCAAAAATATCAGATCCATTGACCTTGACACTCGATGTTCAAGTTTTTAGGTCTAATCTGATATTGAAATTTTAGGAGGCACCATTGCAAGCAAATGTACATGATCATGTCGAACATTCAGTTCTGTCATTTCACAACCTTTTTGCTCTGAAAATGACCTGATGCAATTTGCCACCTTACTGGGAACTTCACCGGTCAAAATTCTGAACCGGTATTTAAGAACCCAAACGATATGATATTGGCAGGACCCTATTTTCTGTGATAGTTTACGGAATCGACTCACTTGCTACTCCTTTCTTATGAGTTGTGGGGACAACTTCAAGTATTGGAGTAGCATTGAGCGGTACAGATGGCAAGCCTCTGCCTCTGACCTGGCCAGATGGCCAGGGTTTTCACAGCAAACTAAAGAAGAAGCCTCACAACCAGGGGGATATGAACTCAGGGTGGAGTGTCTTACAAAGGAGTCGTTTTTAAATGAAATTCGAAGGTGATTTAAGCAAATTTTTTCCACCGGATTTACTGATTTTTCTTGCCAACCTTGGCAAGGAAGGAGTGCTTACAGTCACACACAACAAAGAATTTCTCAGCATCAGCTTTAAAAATGGCAGTATAACAGATGCCCATTCAAATGCTTCGGATGAAAAACTGTTAAAAATTTTTTACCTGCATAAACACATAAACCGAGATCAATACAGACAAATCGCCCAGGCCAAAAGAGAAACCGGCATGGATGTTTTGCAGATTATTGAAAAAATGGATCTGTTGTCATTCAACGATATTAATGACATTATTATAGATAGAGTCAAGGAGGTTCTATTTAAATTTTTTTTGCTGAAACAAGGCGAATTCATCTTTTCCAATATCCACGTTGATGCCATTAAATTCAACGCATTGCTTACCCCCCAGGCCATTGCAATTGAAATCGCAAGTTGGATTGATGACTGGCATGAAATTGAAAGAAAACTGACGACCTTTGACAGACAGGTCATCCCATCATGCCAAGGTCGGCAGGATGATATTTCAGACAGCGAAAAAATTCTTTTCAAAATGATACAAAGTGGTAAGACTATCAGAACCCTCATCAACCAAGCTCCACTGCTGAGTTACAAGGCCCTTGGGGTAATCGACACTGCAATCAGTCAAAAAAGGCTGATTCTCCAGCAATCGGAGGAAAAAGCAAGCATTAGTAACAGTCCTAACAACCAGGGTGATGAGTTGTTTTATAACTACAAGGCTGCCTACAAAAAAATCATCAGCACCCAAAAGAATAGCGAAAAGATTAAAGGTATCATCGGATTTTGCAAGGACCATTTTGATCAGATCTTTGTGATATCAACAACAAAAGAGACACTGGTTCGTGGTTTTGTTTTTTTTAAAGACAAGCATCAGCACCAGAAAAGCAGCAGCGTTGCAAATATTCAATACAACATTGATGATGACCCGGTTTTTTCAAGGGCCTACAGCTCCGGGTACTCCTTTTTTGGTAAAGTTTTTCCAGCCAAAATCATCAATCACATAATGAAGTTACCTGTCACAGGAGAGTGTGCCGTTATTCCATTGGGGAAAAGAGGTGATAGGATGAACCTTATTTATGCCGTATCAGCCACTACTGTTTCAAAGATAAGCCCATTTCACTATATTGAACTCCTCTCTTGGCTGATTAACCCGGAAATCAAACATCCCAGGACAGCAAACGCGTTGGGACAGCTGTCTATCCAAAACCAACCAACAGGCCACCGACCGTCCAATGATGCCATGGTACCAAGGGATAAGACAGCGAATGTTCTTGCAGAAATAATCGACGATCTTCCCCCCATGCCCCATCTGTCTTCAAAAATGCTGCAAATTCTGTCTGAACCGGACAGTTCCGTGAATGACCTCACAACCGTTCTTGTCAAGGATCAATCCATGATGGCGACGCTTATGAAAGTCAGTAATTCAGTCCTTTATCGTACGGGTGGGGAGATAAGCACGCTGGACAATGCTGTTACCCGTCTTGGATTTAAAACCGTACGAAGTCTGATTTTAACGGCCACAACCCATTCTCTGTTTCCAAAAGATAACGCCAAACTTGAAGCCATGAGCCAAATCCTCTGGCAGCACTCCAAAGAGTGTGGTCTGGCATCTCAACGCGTTGCTGAAATCGTCGGATTCCATGCCCCAGAAGAAGCGTTTGTGGCAGGATTACTCCACGACATCGGTAAACTTTCCATTTTGCTAAAGCTCACTTCCGATTATACCAATATCGTGAAACAACAAAAATCAGGAGGGACGCCAAGTATTGAAGCTGAAAAAAATGTTCTGGGTTTTGATCACACTGAAGTGGGGGGAAGACTCATGGACAAGTGGAAGATCCCAGGCAATATCGCCGCCTGTGTCAAATTCCACCATGCCCCCCAGAAAGCCGATCAATTTGAGAAATTGGCGTATATCGTTGCCCTGGGAGATTGCCTCAGTCATCTTCACGGCATGAATTCCTCTGGAGAATCACACCATTCAAGGCGGTTTGATGAGGCCATCAACGCATTGGGTCTGTCAACAGATGATATTGATCGTCTCAATGAATTAATTATCGATAATTTTAAACATTCTGATATTTTTGATTAGGCCTAAAAATATCCGAGGGCGGTTTCGGACAGTGAGCTCCACCTCATCGCCCCGGTGCTGCAGAGACAAGTACAAAGACAGGTCCGTGAATTAATCGAAACCATTATTGATAAATACAGCCGTATTGATATCCTTATAAACAATGCAGATCAGTATGAGTCGAAGTCTGGCAATAGAGGTGGCAGAACAGGGCATTACCGTAAACAATGTGGCACCGGGATGGATTGAAACTGGCGCCAATTCTGAACGTGAGCGTGTTGCCGCAAAAAACACACCCATGAAACGCGCAGGAACGCCCCATGAAGTGGGGCAACTCATTGCCTTTTTTGGCATCCGATGAATCAACATACATAACCGGGCAGGTGTTTGTCATTGATGGCGGTAACACCATCCAGAAATATAAAGGTCCAAATATTTTTTAAACCCAAAAAAATATACAGACCTGATTTAAGTGTTACGCCGCCAGAATATTGTTGTTACGACATTCCCAGTTTACAATGACATCGGCGCCTTCGGGGAATTTATTGTCCCGGCCCATCTCGCCCCTGTTCTTGTTGACAATTAAAGTTTTGTTGGTTTCTTTTAAGGCAATGGCATATTCGCTGAAATCCCCCTGGTAAAACACTTCGGCTATTTTTCCATGGAATTGAGTACACAGCTCTGGATCTACCGATGGAGTTCCCCCATTGTCTGGCTCAAGACGAATCAGTTCGGGGTGGATTGAGAATCCAGCAACCTCATGGGATGCAATGGTTTCAGGCAAAACCGCTGAAACATAGAAGCCCTCTTTGGTTTTAATTTTAATGATTCCTTCCTGCTCAGAAATCAATTTTCCGGAAAATATATTTGAAGCACCCATAAAAGAGGCAACAAACACCGAACGAGGGCTTTCATAAATTTCAGCCGGTGGCCCGATCTGCAGGAATTTACCACTGTTCATGACCCCGATTCTATCGGAGACACTAAGGGCCTCCTTTTGATCATGGGTTACATTGAGAAAAGTGGTTCCCACTTCTCTTTGGATGCGTTTCAACTCCAACTGCATCTCTTTTCTCAGTTTCCGATCCAGCGCTGCAAGGGGCTCGTCCAGCAGAAGAATCATCGGTTCCAGGACAAGGGAACGCGCCAGGGCAACACGTTGACGCTGACCGCCACTCAATTGTTCTGGAAACCTTGTTTCCATGCCGGTCAAATTGACGAGTGCCACTTTTTCAGCTACTTTTTGCTTTATTTCGCTCTTTGGCATTCTCCTTTCCACCAGGCCAAAGGCAATATTGTCAGCAACGCTCATGTGGGGAAAAAGTGCATGGGTTTGAAATACGGTGGAGCAGTCCCGTGCGTAGGGAGGAAGATCGTTGACGCATTTACCGTCGATGTAAATATCCCCCTGATTCATGCTTTCCAAACCGGCAATCAATCGTAACAGAGTGGATTTTCCACAGCCACTGGGACCCAGAAATGAAAAAATCTCCCCTTTCTTTATTTTTAAGGAGACATGATCCACCGCAGTTACATCGGGATACTCCTTCACTACATTCTTTACTTCCAGACAAATTTCGTCATGTATTTGCTGTATTTTAAGTTCTGGTTTTGTCATTTTATGCCCTTAATTGTAAAAGGATTCCTTTGTTCCCGGTGTAAATATTCGGCCAGCACCCCATCTTCACCTATTTTGACCTGCTCACATAGCATTAGTATGCTACGCAGTCCCAAATAGGCGAATATAGGGCACTGGCCAAACATTTACATTACCAATCCGAATATTTACTTCCCGGTAAATAGCAGTTTCGGCCCTGGCGACTATGTTTTTGCCAGCGGCAATCAGACCTGTCAACGCCGAAAGTTGAACTTCTATCTTCTATTTTGTACAAGATACACAATTCCCTGGCCAACAATGGTTGCCAACACAAAGAGAGTACCGATGGTGTTGAGCACAGGGGTAGCGCCGAAGCGTAATTGTGAAAAAACATAAATGGGTAGTGTGGTGCTTCCAACACCGGAAACAAAGTAGGTGACCACAAAGTCATCAAAGGACCATGGAAAAATCAGCATGGCAGAGGCCACAATGGCAGGCATCAACTGGGGGCCTATTACCCTGAAAAAAGTGCGGCTTCGAGTCGCCCCAAGATCCATTGCCGCCTCCTCCCAGGACCAGTCAATGCGCTGCATTCTACCCAGAATCACAAATACCGCCAGGGGGGAGCTGAATACAATATGGGCGATGATGATACTGGGAAGTCCCAGGGGAATGTGAAGGAATCGGGTAAAAAATACCAGCAATGCCGCTCCTGTCACAACAC
The DNA here is from genome assembly GCA_964433355.1 of uncultured Desulfocicer sp. GTDB lineage: Bacteria > Desulfobacterota > Desulfobacteria > Desulfobacterales > Desulfobacteraceae > Desulfocicer. The sequence goes on along the minus strand of CAYSSE010000011.1, from coordinate 1,637 downwards.
TTGGAAAGACAATGGGAAGTAAAATAGATGTCCGCAGTAATTTTTTACCCTTAAAATGGAGTTTGTAAAGCCCATAGGCGGTCATGGTACCTATGATGGACGAGGCAATCACCGTGATTGAGGCAATGGAAACACTTCTCCACAGTGCATCCCTTACGGCGTCATTTCGCAATAGTTCTCCATACCATTTAAGGGTAAATCCTTCCCATTTTACACAAAATTTGTTGTTGCTGAACGAAAACACAATGATAAGAATGACCGGTGCCCAAAGAAAAACAATCACAAGGCTGCTGAGGGCCCCTAAGATTTTGGGTGCAAGTTTTATCTGTTTCATACCATTTTCTCCATGGATTCCGCTCCACCATATTTGATGGCAAGATAGAGGATTAAAATCAGGGTGGATGCCAGAAAAACGGAGAGGCTGGAACCGGCAGGGATATTGCCTGCCACGGTGAATTTTTGAGCCACCAGGCTTCCTGCCATCATCATTTTACCCCCTCCCAGGATATGGGGAACCAGCCATTCTCCCACCGTAGGAATAAAAACAAAGATTGAACCGGCAATAATTCCCCCCTTTGTCAGGGGTACCGTTACTCTGAAAAATCTTCGAAGGGGGGTTGCGCCCAGATCACCTGCGGCCTCTAACATGGACCTGTCAATGCCTTCCAGGGCTGCGTGAACCGGAAGAATCATGAAGGGCAGCCAGGCGTATACCAGCCCAATGGTCACGGCAAAGGGTGTATACAGTATTTGAATGGGGGTGGAGATCAATCCCATGCTCAAGAGTAAACCATTAATGACCCCTGAGCTTCCCAACATGGTTTTCAAAGCATACAACCGGATAAGATAGGAGGCCCATGAGGGAATGATAACAAGCAAGATAAGAAGGGGCTTCCATTTACCGCCATATATGGCGATAAAATAGGCAATGGGATAACCAATGAGGATGCACCCGATATTTGTCTGGAAGGCAAGATAGATTGACCGGATAAAGATAGTTCCATACCCGCCACTCAGGATATCCTTGTAATGTTCCAGCGTGAAAGTGTAAATGATCTGTCCGAACTCTCCTGTTTCCATAAAAGAGTAGAACAGAATAATCAGCAGGGGAGCAAAAACAAACACGCTGACGATGGCAATAATTGGGCTTAAATAAATGGATATTTCGGTCAAAAGTTTTCGCTTGTCTCTTTTTGCAGCTTCCGAGGTTATCTCGATAGTTGATTCAGCCATGCAGACCTCCTATCCAATTATAATCTAAAACGGCCATGGTAGTCCTGTTCCCCTATATTCTTTTCCAGCAATCGTCTTAGAGATGGAATCTTTAGAGAATCAGAGCTTATTTATTTACCATTTATAAACCCCAGACGGCTATTATTTTCTAAATTTTGCCTTGGTTAAACGGTAGATCAAAAATGCCTGAGCCCCTTATATTTATGCCCATAAACAGGCCTGATTGTCACGTGAATTGCACTGGAGAAAACAGGTTTATCAGTGTTTGTGAGTCATCTGGTTATAAGGCCTTTACTGGAGAGAATTGACGTATCTATTCTCTCCAGTAAATTTAATACAATGACAGGTCAGGTTATTGTTTCAGCTCCTGCCAAATTTTTAAACGTAATTTCTGCCCTTTGCCT
>CAYSSE010000010.1:0-38373 GCA_964433355.1 uncultured Desulfocicer sp. | reverse complement strand
CGGCACAATTGGCCGGTTCCTATTACCCATCGGGGGGGGGCTCTGCTGAGGTTACTTGGACACTTCATTTTCATATAACATACATGGCAGTCACCACTGCCACAACGAAAAATGAAAGTCTTTTAATTCCAGCATGTTGATGAGACTTTCTTATAAAAAAAAGGTATATAGTTACAGGTAAACTAAATGGCAATTTTAAAAATACTCGAATATCCAGACCCTTTTCTGGCCCAAAAAACCAGACCCGTGGAGCACATTGACAAAAAAATTCTCAAACTCATTGAAGACATGGGAGAAACCATGTTTGATGCTCCGGGTGTGGGGCTTGCTGCTCCCCAGGTGGGCAGCAATTTAAGACTTATTGTGTACAACTCCGATGCCGGTATGGAAACCGAAGATGAAACATCATCTCCAAAAGAGAACTTCACCGCATTGATCAACCCTGAAATTATTTCAGCTTCGGGGCAAATCACCTCGGAAAAGGAGGCATGTCTCAGCGTTCCAGATTACAGTGCCGACGTGAAACGATATGAAAAAGTGACGGTGAGGGCTCAAAATAAAGAGGGGAAAAATCTCGAATTTACCAAAGAAGGCATCCAGGCGGTGATCATGCAGCACGAAATCGACCACCTGGACGGAACCCTGTACATTGATCGGATCAGTAAATTAAAACGAAACATGTACCGAAAAAAAATAACCAAAAGGCAAGGCCAGTGAGTAAAAAATTTAACATTATCTTCATGGGGACCCCGGACTTTGCGGTGCCCCCTTTAAAAGCCCTGGCCCATTCGGGGCACCATATTTCCCTGGTGATCACCCAGCCGGATCGGCCCAAGGGGCGTGGAAAAAAACTCATGCCCCCCCCGGTGAAACAGGCAGCACAAGAGCTGGGCCTTGATATACTTCAGCCAGAAAGCATGAAAGGCCCGGAGATTAAAGAAAAACTCATGGCCCTTAACCCCGATTTTCTTGTGGTGGTGGCCTTTGGGCATAAGCTTTCCCGGGAAATTCTGGACATCCCCCACATACATCCCATCAACATCCATGCCTCCTTGCTCCCGGCCTGGCGGGGCTCATCCCCCATACAGGCTGCCATCCTGAACCAGGATAAAGATGCCGGGATCACCACCATGATCATGGACACCGATCTTGACACCGGGGACATACTGCTCAAGGCTCGGACTCCCATTACTATGGATGACACGGCCCAGAGCCTCCATGACCGGTTGGCCCCCATGGGGGCGAATCTCATTGTTGAGACCCTTGATGCCTTTGCCCGTAACCGCATCACCCCCCGGCCCCAGGATCATACCCGGGCCACCCATGCCCCCCTGCTAAAAAAAGCCGATGGGTGTGTTGACTGGGCCATGGATTCAAAACAAATCCATGCCCATGTCCAGGCCATGACCCCCTGGCCCGGGGCCTATGGCTTCCTGAATGACAAAAGAATTAAAATTTTGGAGGTGGCCCCCCTTGACATCCACACCGACCACAAACCCGGCACCGTGTTTTCCTGCGATTGCCATGAGATCCATGTGGCCACCGGTTCTGGAGCTGTTGCCATCTTAAGACTCCAGGGCGCCTCGGGTAAATGCCTGTGTTCAGAAGATTTCCTCCGGGGGAACAAACTCCAGACAGGAGAGTGTTTTGCCGATTTTGACTGACACCCATGCCAGCCCCACCTATCACAACGAATATTGCAAATATGGAGAACAGTATTACAGTGGAACATGAACCCCGCCGACTGGCATGGATGGTATTAAAAGAGTGTACGCTTTCACAAAAGACCCTGGATCAAACCCTGGAGGAATTTACGATTCCCCTGGAAAGCTTGACAAAGCTGGATCGAGCCCTGACCAACGCCCTCATCCATGGCACCCTGAGATGGAAGGGGCATCTGGATTGGATCATTGCCCCCTTTTCCCAAAAAAAACTGGAACAGGTTGACCCCGAAGTGATGTGGCTGCTGCGCATGGCTCTTTTTCAAATCATCCACATGGATAAAATTCCCACCTCTGCCGCCGTTAATACTGCAGTGACCGTGGCAAAGTTTCATATTCATAAGGGCGCTGCAGCATTTACCAATGCTGTATTAAGAAAGGCATCCACCCATTGGCAGACCATTGCCCCGCCAGACCCTGGTGCCACCCCGGAACTGTTTGTCTCTGTGGAAAAGTCACTTCCCCTGTGGATTGCCAGGCGATGGATCACGCGGTTCGGTATGGAAAAGACACTGGCCCTGGGGGATGCCATTAATAAAATTCCTCCCATCACCCTGCGGGTAAACACCCTTAAAACCAGCCGGGATGACTTGCTTGAAGCGCTTTTACCCCATACAAACCGTGCGTGGAAGACCCTGTCAAGTTCTGTGGGGATAAGCCTTAAAAAGCCGTCCATGGCCATCCACGAGCTGCCAGCTTTTAAGGCAGGTGAATTCCAAGTTCAGGATGAAGCGGCCCAGCTTGTAACTGCCCGTTTCTTAAACCCGCAACCCGGGGAACGAGTTCTGGATGCCTGTGCCGGTCTTGGGGGGAAAACCGGCCACATTGCCCAGCTCATGGAAAACCGGGGAGAACTTGTGGCAGGAGATACCGACCCCAATAAACTCACGCAATTAGAGCAGGAGATGACACGCCTTGGCATTGCCATTGTCTCCATCCGGAAAATCAATCTGCTAAAACCAGAAACCCTGGATTTTACGACCCCCTTTGACCGGGTGCTTGTGGATGCGCCCTGCTCCGGTCTTGGGGTTTTGCGCAGAAACCCGGACACCAAGTGGAAACGCTCTAAAAAAGATGTTGCCAGGCTTGCCGTGAGGCAGGAAAGAATGCTTTTCCATGCAGCGGATCTGGTGGCCCCCGGTGGCACCTTGGTCTATGCAGTGTGCTCCTGTGAACCCCGGGAGAATCAAACGGTGATCCAGGAGTTTCTGGCCCAACGAAGTGATTTTACCATTGACGCAAAAGCGGCATCAAGCCATGATAACGACAATTTAGTCCCTGTGTCAGCCGATGGAATGTTCTGCACATGGCCTGGGGCCCTGGACATGGACGGTTTTTTTGCCGTGGCCCTGCACCGAAAAAATGTTTAATTATTTCGAATTACAAAATAAGGAAAAAACTCAATGGCCATTATTGCACCCTCAATTTTATCAGCAGATTTCACAAAACTGGGAGACGAACTTAAAAAGATTAAAGTCGCCGGGGCCAAGTGGGTTCACATTGATGTCATGGACGGACAGTTTGTTCCCAACATCTCCTATGGCCCCATTATTGTGGCGGCCTGCCGCCGGGCCACGGATCTGCTGTTGGATGTCCATCTCATGATTGAACGTCCGGATCAGATGATCCCGGCATTTGCCAAAGCCGGGGCAGATTTTATCTGTGTCCATGCCGAAGCATGCACCCATCTGCACAGAACTGTACAATTAATAAAACAGTCAAAAAATGATAAAAAAATTCCCATCAAGGCAGGGGTGGCTCTGAACCCCGGCACCCCTCTTTCCGTACTTGAATGGGTCTTGGATTCCCTGGATTTTGTCCTTATCATGGGTGTTAACCCAGGATTTGGCGGACAATCTTTTATCCCCTCAAGTATTGAAAAGATTAAAGCCCTGGCAGACATGATCAAGGCAAAAAACAGCCATGCCATCATCCAGGTGGATGGCGGTGTGGCCCTGGACACCATTGCCGATGTGGCAAAGGCAGGCACCGAGTGTTTTGTGGCTGGCTCCGCCATTTTCAAGACGCCGGACTATACAGCCACCATCAAGGAGATGCTCCAGAAAATCCAACAAGCAAAAACCCATGGGGCATGATCTTCTCATTGCCGTGGCAACCCCCATGGAGATTGCGCCCTTTTTGGCATTGTCCACGGTAACCCATCGCCGGACAATGCCCGGGGGGATTCCGGTGATCACGGCACAGCTTGGGACCATCAAGTTCCAAGTGATCATCACAGGGCCCGGCATGGTGAATACGGCCCTGGCCCTGGGCAGTTATCTGGGGCAGCATCGTCCCCAACTGATCATTCAAACGGGCATTGCCGGATTTTTCCACGAAAAAGGGCTTTCCATGGGGGGCATTGGACTTGCCACGGCAGAAACCAATATCCACTGCGGAGTAGAAAACCCGGAACAGGTTGGGCATCTTCACCCCCTGCCCTTTTCCCTCACCGGTACCCCCATGGAGGGCAGTGACGGTCAACTGGCCATGCACCCGGGACTAATCAACACGGCCAGAACACAAATCACCCAGCGTTTTTTATCAGGCCAGGTTCTGCCGGGTATAAACCCATTAAAAATTTCTTACCCCCCCACCTGCCCAGTGGTCACCGGCCCTTTTATCACCGTTTCCACCATCACCGCCAGCCAGACCACCGTTGCCCGACTATCCCGGACTTATACCCCTGTCATGGAAGCCATGGAGGGAATGGCAGCGGCCCAGGTGGCATGTCGCCATGGCGTTCCTTTTTTGGAGATCCGTTCCGGCTCCAACCCGGTGGGAACCCGCAACAAGGCTAACTGGGATATCCCCCTGGCAGTGAAACGGATTGCCATGTCTCTGGCGGCACTTTTTGACTCAGGAGAACTATTTTGGACACAAATCACACCCCGAAACAGCAGCTAACCATTGCCCATTATTTTCTTTTTTTATTGTTGTTCATGGTATTTTTTTTAAGCTACCAGATGATGAAAGGCTATCTTGATCCGGTGATCATTGCCGTCATCCTTGCGGTGCTGTCCAGCCCCGTGTATCAATGGTTAAAAAACAAATGCAAAGGTCGAAAAAAAACCGCAGCCGTACTCTCCTGTCTTTTGCTGATCCTGTTGATCATCATCCCTCTTAGCCTCGTATTCATGGCTGTGATCAAACAGGGAATACTCTCCTTTAATGCCATTAATCAATGGGTGGCCCAGGGAAACATTGAACGACTTACCCAGACCCCCTTTGTGTCCAAAATGGTGCTTCTGTCCCAGGAGTACATAAAAGGAAGTCTCTTAAAGGGAATTGATTTAAACTCAATCATGATCACCGTCACCTCCCATGCCGGAGAGTTATTGATGAACCAGGGCAAGGATATCATCTCCAACATCTCCTCTGTGGTGGGGAAATTTTTCCTCATGAGCTTTGTGTTTTTCTTTGCCATCCAGGATCAGGAGAAAAATTTTCAATACATCTCCCACCTCATTCCCCTTTCCACTGCCCATGAAACAATCGTGGTAAACAAAATCAAGGCCGTTGCAAAATCGGCCCTGCTGGGCACCTTGGTGACATCTGCATCCCAGGGTCTTGCCGGGGGCATTGCCTTTACCATCTGTGGACTTCCCGGCGTGTTCTGGGGGGCCATGATGACCTTTGCCTCGCTGATTCCCGTTGTGGGTACGGCCCTGATCTGGATACCGGCGGCCATCTGGCTTTTTATTTCAGGCTCCTGGGCCCATGGAATCTTCATGGTGATATGGTCTGTGGTGGTGGTGGGGATGATTGATAACCTGGTGCGCCCCCTTTTCATGAAGGGATCGGCAGACATGAGTACGCTGCTGATCTTTTTTTCCATCCTGGGGGGGATTAATTACTTTGGTCTCACCGGCCTTTTGTACGGCCCCATGATCTTTGGTCTAACCCTGGTACTGCTCTATATTTACGAACTGGAATTTCATAGCTTCTTGGATCATCAGGATCAGAGCTAAATGTTAAAGGGAGAAGGGTTAAGGGAGAAGGGAGAAGGGTCTTTAATTGCAGATTTTTAAACAAGGGTATATACTTCAATAAAAATTTTGCATCGGTATACATGTACCAACTTCTACCTATCATCAGGGAGGTCTACAATGAAAACTGCCAAAGAAATCATGGAAAAAGAAGTCATCTCAGTAACCCCGGACACCGACATCAGCCGGGCTGTGGAAATTCTGCTGAACAACCACATCAATGGCGTCCCCGTGGTGGATGAAGATGGGGTGCTCAAGGGCATTTTGTGCCAAAGTGACCTGATCTTCCAGCAGAAAAATATATCTCTACCCCCCATCCTCACCTTTCTGGACGGCATCATTCCCCTGTCCTCATCTAAAAAAATGGAAAAGGAAATGAAAAAAATGGCCGCAAGCACCGTGGCCCAAGCCATGGTGACAGATCCCGTCACCGTGACACCAGATACCCCCATCAGTGACATTGCAATGCTCATGGTTGAAAAACATTTTCACACCATACCTGTAGTCCAGGATAAAAAAGTGGTGGGAATTATCGGGAAGGAAGATGTGCTGAAAATTTTGGTCAACAATGCCTGAAGTGAATGCTCCCCTCCTGAATCAAAAATTCAGAAGGGGCTTCTATCAAGTCGAAGCCTGAAGCGTATTCATCCCAATACGCAATATGTTTAGAGCCGCGTTATGATCACGGTTTGCAACAAAACCACATTCACAACGATGTGTACGGGTGGACAAAGATTTTTTGACCAATATGCCACAAGATGAACATATTTGAGATGTATAATAGGGCGGCACTGGAACAACCTGCTTGCAAAGTGCCATGGCTTTATAGTGAAGAAACGCAAAAAAGCGCCCCCAATCGGCAATGGATTTGTTCATTATGATGGCTATCGAACCGAGAGTCACAAAGATACATAGGTTAAATGGTGGCCGGGATTTGCTTTTAAAAACCCTTTTCTTTAAAGGAGTGTACTGTGTAGGTCTGAATGACGATATCGCTGTCCTTCCAGGCATGAGAGGACAAGCCTGCCTTGCGGCACAGGTGTTCCAGAAAGATTTCCGGATTTGGAAGTTGATCCCACACCTGGGGTAAAAAAGTTGCCTTGGTGTCTTGTTTTTTAAGAATCACCCCATGGATGCCAGGTTTGAGCTTGTTCTTGAGATCTTCCGGCCCGGCATAGTCCATGGCCATGGGTGGGCTCAACACGCTGATCTCCATATCAATTTCCAAAAATTCTTTTTGGGTCAAGGCGGGGAATCTGGGATCATGAAAGGCTGCATGCCGGGCATTTTCAACGACCTCCTTTGCAAGGGATAACACCGGCTCCAGGGTACCGATACATCCCCTTAGTTCTCCATGGTGGTGGAGGGTCACAAACACCCCCAATTTTTTTTCCAACAAATGGGTCTGGGTGTCCAGAGAGGGTTCATTGCACATGAGATGCCCTCCCCCCAACTCTGCGGCAATGGTATTCCGGGCCATTGCCAGCAACACCTTACCCAGATGTTCCGAGAATTCATCAGACGCTGATTTTTTTTGATCCATAATAATCCTATTGCTCCAGTCCCTTAAATTCAATACCCAAAAGGGAAATGTCATCATTGGGTGCCAGCCCATTTCCAAAGGTGTTGATCCCCTTTAGGATATCATCCAGGGTTTGGGACAGGGGATTTCCCATGCCAGCAATGAGCTGGTGAAAAAACCGCTTTTCACCAAAGAAATTGCCTTGATCATCCTGATATTCGGGAATCCCATCCGTGTATAAAAATAGTCGATCCCCGGGATTGAGTATGGCCCGTCCCTCGTCAAAGGGCATCACCCCTCCCATGCCGATAATGGTTCCCCCCTGGTCAAGAAATTCGGTGGAGCCGTCTATTCTGACAATCACAGGATGGGGATGGGCCGCATTGCTGTAGACAATGGCTCCGGTTTTAATGTTCAGAACCATGTAGTTCATGGTAAAATATTTATCAAACCGATCCATGGGATAGAGGGTATCCAACTCCTCAAGCACCGTTGCCGGAGAAGCAATCTCGTAATAAGGGGGGGATGCAATGATCTGCTTTAAAATAAATCCCGCATGGGGAAAGAGCATCTGGGACACGGAAACCGCCACCATGGCTGCAGGCACCCCATGCCCGCTTACGTCAAGCATATACACTGCAAGGTGGGATTCATCCAGACGGAAAATATTAAAAATATCTCCACCAATATCCTGGCAGGGAAGAAATTTCCAAGCAATTTTAAGAGAATTCACATCGGGGATCACATGGGGTAAAAGCGTTTGCTGGATGGCACCTGCTGCCTTGAGATCGGCATCAATGCGTTTTTGTTTTTCCACAAGGGCATTGTTGGCATCCATCAGGTTCTGGTTCAACCGCCGGATCTCCAGTTGGGAATTAACCCTTGCAAGAACCTCTCCCTGGTCAAAGGGTTTGGTCATATAATCACTGCCCCCCAGAGTCAGCCCCTTGATCTTATCCTGGGTTTCGGTTTTGGCGGACAGAAAGATAATGGGGGTTGCCGCAAACTGCTCTTGAGCTTTTAACTGTTGACAGACCTGATACCCATCTTTTAAAGGCATCATCACATCCAGCAAAATCAAGTCGGGCATGATGTCTCTGGCCATGGATACGGCCTCTTCCCCATCCTGGGCCTCAAAAAGAAGATACCCCTTTTTTTCAAGGATCATGATCAACAATTTTCGATTGACAGCGTTATCGTCAACAATTAATATTTTTTCAGCCATGTGAACCTCATTTTCGCATCTTTATTCAACTTTTCTCCAAGGAGTCCCCTTCTGAAGTTCTGAATCAAGAGGAGTAGTTGACTCATCCAATCTTGATCACACCATATAGAATATCTGTACCACAATGATTTTTTTTTCTCCACTAATTTACTTGACATCCCAGGTGAGCCTCTATAGAAGACAGCAGAGTGCAAATATAATAAAAATTATGATTGGTTCTGATTTGAGTTAATGCGTATTCCATGACCAACGTCAAGACCAACGCCTGAAAATCGGTATTCCACCCCCTGACCACAATGGCGTGACCAAGGAGTTAAAAAAGGATACCTTTTTTGTTTTTGGGCTTGCACCCGTCCAAACATATTTTTTTCAACGTAAGTACCCCCACATATGCTTGTCAGTATTTACAGCCATATATCATTGGTATTTATTTATTTTGAGAAATATTCGGGTACTTATTCAGTGTGATCACTTTAATTTTTTTATCAACGAGGATGAAAATGAAGATCAGACAAAAAGAGTGCATGGGAAAATTGGCCAGCTGTCCCAGCACCATTTCCGAAGGTAGCTACATCATCGATCAGGCAAAAGAAGTGAACCTTGACCCCGGCGTATTGTACGAAACGGTCATTGATCTGGCATCAGAAGGATTAATCACCTCAACGGCCATCAACATGGCTGCGGGTATCCTGGTGACTGAACTTGCGCTTCCCAACTATTTCTTTGAAAACATCACCAAGGAGTCCCTGCGGCATATCCTCTCCTCCATTGCCATGAGCATTAAGTGCCAGGATGGATGTGTGGGGCTGTCCGGCCGGGTGGCTCACATAGATTTCAACCTTGAACAGGGGACTAATATCCAGCGGGTTCGCATTGCCACAGAAGAGACCAGAGACAGCATGGAAGAATTTTTGGGTCCCTTTCTCTCCGGCAGACGGCGAGAGTATTACTACTCTCCTGAAAGTAAATATTACACCTATATTATCCGTCCTGAAACCGTTGATGATTATCAGAAAAAAGCCTTTGATGAGTCAAAATTTCTTTACCATATTTCCGGTGACCACAAGGACACCCCAGAGGTCACCCGCCAACGATACGAGAGCATTCTAAGGGAATCTGAAAATGCCATCTCTCCCTTGATTGAGGTGTTTAATCTCCCGGAAACCGGCGAAACCCGCCTGATGTTCAACAGCGATTTTGAAATGCCTCAGTTACCGGTGCTGCGCAAACTGTTCCAGGATCACGACCTGATCCTGGGTCGGGCTTATTGGGAACCCTATTGCGGTAAATCCCAGGCCCCCTCTTCCATCTGTTCCCTGTACACCCGGGGGGAACTGTCCAGAAAAAAAGAGACTGCACTTCTCAAGGATCTGTATGCCTACCTGGCCATGAGCATCACGGATATGACCGATCTTTATGTGGAGGGTAAACTCTCTTTTAAACAGATGCTCTTTGGAGCCAATGCCGTTGATTTTACGCACATGTTCATCTTTAAAGAGAGCAAGAATCTGGTGGATCGGGAGATCATGTCCAGCCTCATCAGCCCAGATCATAAAGAGGCCTATGCCGGCAGAATCCATGATGCCAACAAGTCCACCTATGTTTATGAAACCATCCTTGAGGCGGCCAAGAAAAACCCAGATCTGATCGAATTTCTTTACACCCTTTTTGAAAATCGTTTTGATCCCTCCCGGAACAATCGCCTGTCCGCAGATGCTCTGGCCATGAAGTTCAAGGAATTTGAAAAACTCATTGCCGTTCGGTTCATTGATTTCAATCTGGGGTATGAAATTTTTCGTTTCATGTTCAAACTAATCACCAGTACCCTGAAAACCAATTTTTATAAGGATATTAAACGCTCCTATGCCTTCCGCCTGGACAATGCCATTTTGGATCCCATTGTCTTCAGTCAGTCGGTGTATGGCATCTTCTACGTCAATGGTCACTATGCCTGCGGTACCCATCTGAGAGCCGGTGACATTGCCAGGGGGGGGCTTCGTATGATCCGGGTCTCCTCTGCCAACCACTCTGCAGAGCTTGATAATGTGGTCATGCTCAACTACGCCCTGGGGGCCAAGGCCCAGCGCCTGAAACACAAGGATATCTGTGAAAGTGGCTCCAAGGGCGTGATAGTCCCCCATTCCATTTATGCCAAATGCAGCATGGATGCCCTGTATGACTACACCGAAGGCATCATGGATCTCATGCTTACCGGTGGAGAAATTGTGGATTACCTGGGCCATCCTGAAATGATCTTTTTTGGACCAGACGAGGGCACAGCCCCCCTGATGGATGCCGTAGCCCTGCGGGCAAAAGAACGGGGATACAAACACTGGCGAACCATCACCACGGGAAAAAGTTTTGGCATTCCCCATGACACCTATGGCATGCTGGAAACCGGAGAGCTGTTCGGGCTCCTGGACAGAAAAGACAAGGGCACTGAGTTGCAGATTGACGGAAAGTCCATTGTCACCACCACGGACATGGAAGAAATTTACGATGTCATTGGGGGGCGCATCAAACAAAGCGGCATGACCACCACCTGTGTCATGGGAGCCTTCCGCACTCTGATTGACCATTATGATGCCAAAGAAGAAGACCTGAATCTCATGATCACCGGCGGCCCTGACGGAGACCTGGGTGCCAATGAGATCCAGTGCTATAAGGGTAACATCTGCCTGCTCATTGATGGGGGCTCCATCCTGTTTGATCCCCTGGGACTGGATAAGAAAGAACTGATGAAAATCGCCTTTATGCGCCATACATCCCCCCGGGCCAATTCCCTTGCCTATCCCATGGATAAACTCAGTGAAAATGGTTTCATGGTACGCCTGGGAGCTAAGGAGATCACCCTTCCCGACGGCACCTATATTGAAGATGGAACCATATATCACAAAACATTTCTCACCAATGGGGAAAACCGGAAATTCATTGAGCAGGCCAACATTGAAGCCTTTATTCCCTGTGGCGGGTTCAAGGACACCATCAACCATGGCAATGTCCATGACTTTCTTAATAATTTCCAGGAGCTTCGGTTTATTGTGGAAGGGGCCAACGTCTTTTTTGATGATTCGGCCCGGAGGCACATTGCCACGGCCTCAAAGATAAAGGAGATAAAGGACTCCACCGCCAACAAGGGCGGGGTGTTCAGCTCCTCCATTGCCGAAGTTTTGACGGGCTTTTTGTTCAACGATGATTATGAGACACGGCTGTTGGAAGATAAGGCCACCCGGTGGGGCCTGATCCGTGATATGATTGAGCTTGTGGCAAAATATTCCCGCCTGGAAACCGGCATGCTCATTAAAATCCATGAGGCAGATCCTTTGGTACCCCTGTTCAGTCTTTCAGAACAGACCAGTGAGCAGATTTTTAAATTGCAGGATATTTTTGAGAATAATATCTCAACCCTTGTGGAAAACGAGGAACTGGTGTGGCAGATCATGGAACATTATATCCCGTCCATGATCATTGCTAAGCTCGGAAGAGACAATATCATGGCATTGCTGGCCACTGGGGAAATGGTGGCCTATAGAAATACCATTATCACCAAAAAACTGGCTTCCATGGCATTTTATAAGTATGGTCTTGACTGGGATGAGTTTATTGGGAATGTGGAAACTGATTTTGATAAGACGGTTGATACTATTATGGAATGATTTATTCCCCATAATGAAAAACGCAGTATCATAATACCATCTGTTCGACCATTTTTTTTATAACTGCCACGGGCAGATCATATTATGACCTTGATCTGCCCACAACTAAGCATGGAAATCTGTCAGGTTTGACAGGACTTTCATATAAACGGGAATGGCCTGTAGAACACAACGAATATTGGGTCGTAGACGCGGAGCCAAATGGCTGTATGCCGCCCCCGGGGAGGGGTAATGGAAGCGACCCGGAACTGTTAGACAGCCCAATGGGTCTGTTCCATTACCCCTCCCCGGGGGGCTCTGCTGAGGTAGCCTTGGATGCTGCCTTTTCATATAACATACATGGCTGTAAAACCAGCCACAACGAATAACGAAAGTTCTTTAATTATAGCATGTTGCTGAGACTTTCATATAAAAAACATACATGGCAGTCACCGCTGCCACAACGAATATTGAAAATGATATCATGCCGCAAGATGTTGTATGCTCATTTTGCAAAAAGCGACTTAATCAACAGGCTCATGGATTGGCTTACAATTAGACGTCCGATATAAAGAATCCCCCGGCATAAAACCGGGGGATTCTTTTATTTTGTTGTGGACGAACCCAAGTCAAAATATCGCTCCGACCATGGCGTTTGTGAAAAAGGTTGACAAAGCATCTCTTTTCAAGAGATACATATAATCAAATAATAGGTTAAAAATGACCTTAGAAGGAGCAAAGTTCATCAGAAGATCTCTGGGAATATACCCGCCATGGAGGGGGCAAATTTTCTATATTAGCCCCTTCTGACCAAAAGTTCATCAGCATGCGAAGCATGTCTGTTGCAACTTTTGGTTGGAAGGCGAGCGCAGCGAGTCCTTCCAACAAGGACTTAATCATAGTCTGCTATAATATCCCTTTTAAATTTTTAAATTTCTGGGTGTGAGTAAATGGATTATTCAATAATTATACCTGCATTTAATGCTGAAACTACAATAGCATCATGTTTAGAGGCTGTGCTGGCGCAAAATTTTCCCCGGGATCAGTATGAAGTTGTCGTTGTGGATGACGGTTCTACGGATACAACATCAAAGATTATTCAGACGTTTCCTGTACTTTATATCCATCAGGAAAACAAGGGCCCCGCTGCGGCAAGAAATAAGGGCGCACAAATCGCAACAGGAGATATTGTGTTGTTTACAGATGCCGATTGTGTTCCGAATCATAACTGGCTGGAGGAGATGGTTTCTCCCTTTTTAGTTTCTGAAAAAATATCCGGAGTAAAGGGCGCCTATAAAACAGCCCAGCAATCTCTGACGGCGAGGTTCGCCCAGGCAGAATTTGAAGATCGGTTCGCATTGCTGAAAAAATCCGCTTTTATTGATATGGTGGATACCTATTCTGCAGCATTTAAACGAGAGGTGTTCTGTGGTGTGGGTGGGTTTGATCCATCCTTTCCCGTTGCAAATAATGAGGACACCGAATTGTCGTATCGGTTGGTTGCCTCCGGGCACCGGCTGGTGTTTAATCCCCGGGCCTTTGTTTATCATACCCATCCAGATACCCTTAAAAAATATCTCCGGGTTAAATTCTGGAGAGGCTACTGGCGGGTGATTGTCTATGCCAGGTATCCGGGAAAAGCCATCAAGGACTCATACACACCGGCTGTTATCAAATTGCAGACATTGATCATGCTTCTCTTATATTTATTATTGCCGGTATGTTTTTTTTCACGATGGGTGTTGATGGGGGGGCCAATGCTTTTAATCGTGTTGTTTTTGACAACAATCCCTTTTTCCATGTCTGTTTTTAGAAAAGATAAATACCTTGCCTGTATCTCTCCGGTGTATTGTTTTCTCAGAGCCGGGGTTTTCGCAGCAGGCAGTATGGGGGCATGTATTTCTGTTATTATTAACAAAATTCGCCATAACTTGGATCCATCTACCTTGGCTTAACCGGGGGTGAAAGGGAATTTTATATGCAAAAAGAACTGACTGCGCTGGAGTTATTGAGATCTCAAATGACCCATATCAACAGGAACATTCTCGAAAACATAACAGAATTTTTTCATAATCCCGATGCAGCCTTATCCGATGCCCATCAACAGTTTACACCTGAAGAAATGAGGCGGTTTGTTTTGTCGGCTCCCGAGTTTTCCAATCTGATTCCATGAAATATAATATAGAAACGATTTTAATTGCAGCTTTACGAATACTGGATGTTTTTTCAGGTTTTGTTATTTTCCATCTGCTGGTAACCCAAAGTGCGGAAGCAGATATGCGGCTTCAAATGGAAAAGACTGCCATGATTATTTGCGTGTGCATTTTTATTTTTTTCCATTTTCATAATGTTTACAGATCTTTCAGGTTTTCTTCATTTCGCTGTGAAATTCATATGATTTGTATGGCCTGCTTTTCTCTATTTATTGTTTTGATTACGGTGGAATATATTGCAGGCCCCTTTTCTTTTCTGCCCCGAACTTGTATTGTTTACTGGATGATCCTGTGGCCTGTATTTATATTCATGGTGCGTATTGCCATGAGAAAAATGCTTCGTGGCATCAGAAAAAAAGGGTATAATTTAAAAAAAGCGGTCATAGCCGGAAAAAGTAAGGCTGGTATAACCCTTGCAAAACATATTTATGAAAACGCCTGGACAGGAACAGAGGTGGTGGGCTTTTTCAACGATGATGCCGTTTCCGATTCAAAGGACTGTGAAATTAATGAATATTTTTCCCATCTCCCCTGTCTTGGTAACTTGGCTGCATTAATTGAATACATTGAAACCCATGATGTGGATATTTTATATATTGCCATGAATGGCAACGGTGAAGATACCATTCGTAAACTGGTTCAGGCAGTGGAAGGCTTTGCCATTTCCGTTCATTATATTCCCAACCTATTTTTTCTGGATTTAGTGATGGGCAGTGAAATCATATTTTTTGATCAAAGACCGATTATTATATTAAAAGATACGCCAATTCATGGTTTATCCAGTGTGATTAAACGATCGATGGATATTGTCATATCTGTTCTTGGACTGGTGATCTTCACCCCAATTTTTTTATTGATTGCACTTTGTATTAAAATGGATTCCCGGGGAAACATTTTTTTTGTTCAGGCAAGATATGGCATCAATGGTGAAAAAATAAATATTTATAAGTTCAGAACCATGTTTGAATCCGTAGAGGATTTTTCGAGTATTTATCAACAGGCCACTCAAAATGATGATAGAATCACCCCTGTAGGACGTTTTTTGAGAAAGTTCAGTCTTGATGAAGTCCCCCAACTTATAAATGTCCTTCAGGGAAGAATGTCTCTTGTGGGACCCCGCCCCCATCCGGTTGCCATGAACGAGCAATATAGGAAAATAATTTCAGGTTACATGGTTCGTCACAAGGTAAAGCCCGGAATCACCGGGCTTGCACAGGTCAAGGGATTCCGGGGAGAAACAGATACACTAGAAAAAATGGAAAAAAGAATAGCGTGTGATCTGCGATATATCAGGGAGTGGTCCGTTTTATTTGATGTGGAAATAATTATCAGAACCTTGATTGTTTTTCTTTTTCAAAAAAATGCCTATTGATACTCAATGATCAAGTCCAGAACGTTTAAAAGGAAATTACAAATGAAGACAACAGAAATACGATTGTACGCCGATGAAAAGCCCATTCCCGGAGTTATCAATCCCGGACCCCATCAACGTTACTGCAATCCATTGATCAAGCTTGAAAATAGAGAAATTCCCTCTTTGGGTGAAGATGAAATTCAGGTAAAAATGATTTATGCAGGGCTTTGCGGAACAGATGTGCATCTTGTGGAAAAAAACAAAGAAAATGGATACATTCGAAGTTCTGCGCCTCTTTCTATTCCTGAGCACCAAGGTCGGCGTATTGGGCATGAGGGAGTTGGCAGGATAATTGCCCGGGGGGGGCGTGTCAAACATGTGGACGTGGGGATGTATGTAACTTTTGAGTCCATAGTGGTGTGCCATTATTGCGATGTTTGTCGAAAGGGGCATTTTAACCAATGCCAAAATGCACGGTTGGCAGGGCTGGAAGTGGATGGTTTATTTGGTAACATTGTGAATGTGCCGGCAATGCTTGCCCACGACATCACCAATTTGGTGAAAACCGAAGAAGATCTCATTGCCATGGCCTGCGTGGAACCGGCTGGCGTTGCCTATGTTGCCTGCCAGAACACCCATATCCGGGGGGGGGACAATGTTATTATCTTTGGTGCCGGCCCAATCGGTATTTTTACTGCAATGTTGAGCAAAATGGTTTTTGGTGCGTCTTCGGTACATTTGGTTGAGCCTGTCAGTTTTAGAAGACAACTGGCCCGGCAGTGGGCAGACAACGTGTATGATCCCACTGAAATTAAAGAAAATTTAATTGATAATATGGATGTGGTTATTGAGGCTTCCGGGGAGATGGAGAATATTAATACCATTTTCAGACAAATTAAACCCAATGGGCGGGTGGCACTACTTGCCAGAAGCGGAAAACCGCTTCGAATTGATGCCATGGATCACATGATAACAAATGCCATTTCTCTTATTGGGTCAAGGGGACATCTTTGCGGTGCATTTTCCGATATCATGACGCTTTACCGCCAGGGAAGAATTCCGTTGGGCAGCATTGTCACCCATGTGGCAGAAGGTATAGAAGCGTTAAAAGAAATGCTTGAAAATCCAGGTAAAATTGTGGATGAAAACTGCAAGGTTCTTGCTCATTTTACCCAATCTCCTGAATTATAATATGGGTAAGGTAAAAACATATAAAAGCGTTTGTCGTTCATGCCATGGCGGGTGTGGTGTCCTGCTGACTGTGAAAGACAATATACTGGAAGGTGTGGCTCCAGATACGGAATCGCCTTTCAGCAGGGGATATATGTGCATCAAGGGAAAGAGCATCAGGGAAATGATGTATCATCCCGACAGGATCTTGTCTCCCTTAAAAGGGTCGGGGCCCCGTCAAAATAAAAAATGGGAGAAAATTTCATGGGAAAAGGTATTAACAGAAATATCAGAAAAAATAGATGCAATCAGACAAAGCACTGGCCCTGAATCCATTGCCATCGGTCAAGGAACCGGCAGACACCATTACATGGATGTGGTTCGGTTTGCCAATGCACTGGGCACCCCCAACTGGTATGAACCGGGGCTGGCCAATTGTTTTATTCCCAGAATCACTGCCAGTAATTTTACCTATGGCAGGTTCCTGACTGCTGATTATTATGGGAAAGTCCCCCCTCGTACCATTTTGTTCTGGGGGCACAATCCCTTGGTAACCTCCCCGGATGGAGAGTTGGCAGCTTTGGTGCAAAGAGCCTTAAAAGAAGGGGCTTATGGTATTGCCGTGGATCCCAGAAAATCGGAAACCGCCCAAAGATGCAAAATGTGGCTTCCCATTCGACCGGGAACAGATTGTGCACTTGCCCTGGCCATGATTCATTATATTATTTATGAAAATCTATATGATCGTCAATTTGTTGACAACTATACCACGGGGTTTCAAGAACTCAAAACTCATGTACGTTCCTTTTCTCCATCGTGGGCACAGGAAATTACGGGGATTCCTGTGAATCTAATCATCTCAGCCGCCAAACAGTATGCTCTAAAAAAACCCTCTGTCTTGGAATGGGGCCTTGCCATTGATCAGACTCCCAATTCTCTTCAGACGGCAAGGGCTGTGGCTCTTTTGAGGGGCATTACCGGAAATATTGATGCCCCCGGCAGTGATATCCTTGGCGCGTCTATTCTCAAACCCTATCCCACCCTTAAATCAGCGTTGCCCAAAGGAATGATTAAAAAACGATTAGGGGGTTCTGAATTTAAGCTGCTTGGCGGTAGCAGGGCATTTATGCCGTCGGCCCATATTCCTGCGGTAATGCGTGCCATGAAGGATGGATATCCATATAAAATAAAGGCCTTGCTCAATTTTGGTTCAAATCCCCTACTAACCCTTGCCAATACCCGAAGTGTTTATGATGCCATTTCTTCTTTGGAGCTGATGGTGGTGGCAGATATGTTCATGACTCCCACAGCCGCCATGGCTGATTATATCCTGCCCGCTGCTTTCTGGCCTGAGGTAAACCAGATCATTGAAATTCCCTATGTGACTGCCAATGCTGTCATGGCCCAACAGAAAGTGGTTACCGTGGGAGAGTGTCGTCAGGATGAATTGATCCTTATGGATTTGGCAAAGCGACTGGGCTTGCCCGGGGCTGATGACTCCCTTGAAGATATCATTAATTTCAGGCTTTCAGAGCTTGGCATTACCTTTGAATCGTTGAAAAAAAAGCAGTCTGTATTTCCCGAGCCGCTATATTATAAATACAAATGCAGGAAGGGAGGCTTCAGAACTCCTTCCGGAAAAGTTGAACTTTATTCAAAATCATTAAAACGCATGGGATATGACCCATTGCCGATATACAGAGAGCCTCCCGAAAGTCCCGTTTCCACAAAAGATACATTTCAATCATATCCTTATGTCTTGACAACGGGAAGTAGAAGAAAGGAGTTTTTTCACAGTGATAACAGGCAAATCAAAACCCTCAGAAAAAGACGGCCCTGCCCGCTGGCAGAAATTAACATCCATGATGCAGAAAACAATGGCATCCGCCATGATGATATGGTACGTATATCCTCCCCCCGGGGAAGCATTACCATGCGGGCATGGGTAACGAAGCGCATTACAAGAGGTGTTGTCAGTATTGATCATGGGTGGTGGTTCCCTGAAAAGGCAGATACGGACTTTGGTCTTTGGGAATCCAATGCCAACGTGTTGACATCTGATGCCCCACCCTATGATCCTGCCATGGGTACATATCAGTTGAGGGCATTGTTGTGTTCAATTAAGAAGCTTAAAAATTGATATTCATACAACGCTTCCTGACTTGATTATGTGTAAATTTATTCGGGAAAAATAAGGGAGTTCATGATAAATAATCTACCCATCTTCACTTAAAATATGCTGTAAATACTGATCATTAAGTTTGAAAGTAGGTAGTTTTATTCGGCATCCTTCATATCACCCCCAAAGTACTTTACACTTTTGGGGGAAATAATTCTGGAAACATGGGCTTATTGCCCCAACAAGTGTAAACGGGTAAATGAAGGATGCCTTTTAGTCTTATGAATTCCCTAAGAAGGAGATACTTAAATAAAATGAAAATTTGGGTTCTGAACCCTCCCTATTTTAAGCATTTTTCAAGACCCCAGCGAAGTCCCGCTGTCACGAAAAGTGGCACCGTATACTATCCTTTATGGTTGGCAAGCTGTACAGGGGTGCTTGAAGAGGCAGGCTATGAAGTTAAACTTACAGATGCGCCTGCAAGGGGAAATGATCTTCAATGTATCCTTGATATGGCAACAAAATTAAACCCTGATTTGATTGTTATGGATACCTGTACCCCCAGTATCAATAATGACCTTAACGTTTGTCGCAGGATCAATGAGATTTTGCCTGCTGCATTCATTGTTCTTGTGGGCACCCACGTCAGTGCCCTTCCCGCAGAAAGTTTATTAAAATGTGATGCAGTAAGTGCTGTGGCAAGGAGGGAGTACGACACAACTATCCTTGAACTTGCTAAATTCCTTGCAGGTCATCATTCCAAAAATTCAAAAATTATGTCTCTGTCAGATATAAAGGGATTATCTTTCGTTGAAAGGGGAGTCGCACCCTTTGAAAACCGCGTCATTCATACCCCTGACAGGCCATTTGTTGAAGATTTAGATACGTTGCCCTGGGTCAGCAAGGTTTATCAAAAACATTTATGCGTCACCGACTATTTTAATCCCAATGCTATGTTCCCAATGGTAACATTAATCACAAGTAGAGGCTGTCCTTTTAGATGTACTTTTTGTGTTTATCCGCAAACCTTGACAGGGCGTAAATTTAGATTTAGAAGTATTAAGGATGTGGTTAATGAACTAAAATATATCAAAATCAATTTTCCAGAGATCAAATCCATCTTTTTTGAAGATGACACTCTTTCTGCAAACAAAAAAAGATGCGTTGAGCTTGCCCATGCCCTTATTCGAGAAAAAATTAATCTCCCATGGACAACCAATTCCAGAATAGACCCGGATTTGGAAACATTAAAGCTGATGAAAAAAGCCGGTTGCAAATCCCTGTGTGTTGGATTTGAAAGTGGTGTGCAAAAAACTTTGGATAGTATGCATAAAGGCATAAAAAAAGAAAAGATGTTTAAATTTGTAGAATATGCCAAACAAGCAGGCATAATGATCCATGGATGCTTTATGGTGGGTTTTCCCGGAGAAACGCAATCTGATATAAAAAAAACCATTCAGCTTGCAATGGATTTAAAACCGGATACTGTCCAGTTTTATCCGGTCATGGTATATCCAGGCACCGAGGCCTATTATGAATATAAGGCAAAAGGATGCTTAACTGCTAAAAAATATGAAGATTGGCTCAGCCCGGAAGGGCTTCATAATTGTGTTATCAGAAATGAGACCTTTACATCTGATGAACTGGTGGAAATTTGTGATGATGCAAGAAGGCAATTTTATCTTCGCATCAGCTATATTGCCTATAAATTTCGGCAAATCATCCTGCACCCTTCTGAGGCAATAAGAACATTGAAAGCCTTCAAAGTTTTCTTTAAATATTTGATAAATTATAGACAATACACCAATCGGTAAATTTGGTACTTGAAGAGTATCAAAACCTCTTTTTTGTTCAGGAGAATACATATGACCACTATAATTTCAAAAAGAATTCTTGTCACCGGTGGTGCTGGGTTTTTGGGTTCACATCTTTGTGAAAAATTAATATATAATGGGCACGAAGTAATCTGTGTAGATAATTGTTTTACTGGCAACAAGGCCAATATCTATAAGCTAATGACCAATCCCAGATTTGAATTTTTGCGCCACGATGTAACCTTTCCACTTTATTTAGAAGTAGACGAAATTTACAATTTAGCATGTCCTGCATCCCCCATTCATTATCAGTTTGATCCGGTGCAGACCACCAAAACATCGGTGCATGGTGCGATCAATATGCTGGGTTTGGCCAAGCGAACCAGGGCGCGTATACTTCAGGCCTCCACATCCGAAGTCTACGGGACCCCTAAGATTCACCCCCAAACAGAACAGTATTGGGGCAATGTCAATCCCATTGGCCTTCGTTCATGCTATGATGAAGGCAAACGCTGTGCTGAAACCCTGTTTTTTGATTATCATCGGCAACACGGCCTGAAAATCAAGGTGGCGCGTATTTTTAACACCTATGGTCCCCGGATGCATCCCAATGACGGACGTGTGGTTTCCAATTTTATCGTACAATGCCTCAAGGGTGAGGATATCACCATATACGGGGATGGAAGCCAGACACGTTCTTTTTGCTACGTGGATGACCTGGTTGATGGGTTGATTCGGCTTATGGAATCTCCAGAGGGTGTTACCGGCCCGATCAATCTGGGAAACTCGAATGAGTTTACCATACTTGAATTGGCCCAAAAAATTATCCAACATACCAAATCAGGTTCAAAACTGGTTTTCCAGCCCCTGCCAGAAGATGATCCGACCCAACGGAAACCCGATATTTCCAAGGCAATGAAGTGTTTAGACTGGCAGCCGTCAATACCCATTGATCAGGGGCTTGTAAAGACCATTGATTATTTTAAAAATCTGCTGAAAGCGAAAATTTAATTTACAGGAAAAATATGACTATGAAGCTCCTTAATTTTATTGGGGTGTTGGCTGTATTGGTGTGTATATCATGTTCAAGTCATAAACCGATTGATTCCAGAGCAAGCTCGAAAACTGCTCAAACTCCAGAGAGCGTTTCCGAGGAGCCTCAATTCACCCTTGGCCCTGGTGATAATATTACCATCAGTGTCTGGAGAAATGAGGATCTTGCCAGAACAGTAAAGCTGGATCCTTCCGGGAAAATACGCATGCCCCTGGCAGGAGAGATAGAGGCTTCCGGGATGACGGTTGCACAATTGAACAAGGAGATCACGACCCGTTTGTCAAAATATCTTAAGGATCCGTTTGTTGATGTTAACATTGCATCCATAACCAGTCGCAAGATTCATGTTCTGGGAAAAGTCCGATCTCCTGGAACATTTTCCCATGACAGGCCAGTTCCGGCCTGGGAGGCGGTATCACAGGCAGGTGGGTTCACAGATGATGCCAATGAAAGAAATCTTCTTCTTGTGAGATTCAAAGATGGTGAAGCCATTATCTCCATTATAGAGCTGGACTTCGAAAAAATTTATGAAAAGGGGCTGATCAAAGGGGACTACTATTTAAAAAACGGTGATCTCCTTTATGTACCGGAAACGAAGATTTCCAGTTTTGAAAAATTCATGGTTCGTTTAAATAATATTATTAGTCCAATTTATACAATAGAAAGAGCTATCTACATTGCTCCAGACGTAATAGATATCCTATCAGGTAAGGATATTAACAATCAGACAGTTATTCCACAATAATAAATGACGACTATATTTGAGGAAGCGTTTGCATGATAAATATTTTTTTCAGAGATCGGCGTATACAATATAAAATATTGAAATAATAGAAGATATGCTTCTCAAAAATTGGTGTGTATTATTTGAAATAATATAAATTACGGGCTTGGTTCTAAGCTCGGCAACTTTTGACAGCGCACATCTGATTAAGGAATTGAAATTTAACATTATATTTAATTGTTGACTGTTTGATTCATATTCACTGGCCGACGTTAGAACCACCCCCTAAATTACTTATTGAGCTAAACCAGTTCCAGCCAGTCCAGGGCATAATTATTAAAAGGGAACTCAATGTTGATAAAAGCAATGATACTGTCAAAACGACAAATATTGTCAGGTAAAATTTCCATTATTACACTCTTATTGCTTTTATTCTTCTCCGGCACAGTTTCTTGCAATTCCTACGATAATTCCCAGTATACCCAACAGACCACTATCTTTCCCAATACCCCAATGGAAACAACAATCACAGTGCCTGTTTCCTCCTGCCGGGTACGTAAAATATCTGTTATTCCTGACTTGAACAGCCTGTCTGTTAATACCAATAATGTATTGGAAAATTTCCAGACTCAAGAGCTTAACTGTAGAGATAAAAAAACTATTCAGGTGAGAACATCAGTGCCGCTTCTCCTTGAAGAATACCCTTTTTCGCAGTTTAAAGCCAAAACGAATCATATGTTCGGAGCACAGCTTGCAGGCCAGGCAAACCGAACGCTTCCTAAATCAGTATACCCAACAAAGATCGAATTAAATAAAAGACAGGAAACAATCTTCCGAATTATGTCTTTATCCGGTGTGGGAATTGCCCGTGATTTTTTTTCCTATGGAACCCGACGATTTATAATAGAAAAGAAAAAAGGAAAATATAATTTCAGTGGTTCGGATTTTTTGACCGAGCTTTCCCGGAAATACAATATCGACCTGATTGGAAGATTGTCCCTCCATTATGGTGATCCCAGAAAACAAGGCCAACCCGAAGATATGGCGTCGTATCTGGCATATGTCGAGGCTGTGGCGGAAAGATATGACGGAGATGGAGACCTGGGATGTGAATTTCAGTTTCCGGATTGTTATAGTAAAGGGGATGGCCAGAATCCGGCACCGTCGCCAAAGGAACGTTACAACTGGGGTAAAAACCATCAAATTAGGTATTGGGAACTACTTAAAGAGCCTGCACCGGGACGAAGACAACGCGTCGGGAACGAAGCCGGGCTGACCCCTGCCCATTCCCGTGAAATTTTAAAGGCTTCATTTGCCTCGATAAAGGCGGTAGCCCCTGATGTAAAGGTTTTTTTCGCTGGTATGGGACCGGTTAATAATTCGGGATATACTGAGAATTCTTACTTTGAAGAGATGATGTCTGGAGGCGGGGCCAACTATTTTGATATCGCAGGTGTTGATGCATTTACCAGACCTGTCACTGAGAAAATCAGCCAATATCATATGGTGCTGCAAAAGTTCAGGAACAGCAAACCAATATGGGTTGCCCAGACAGGTGTGCCAGATAGTAAAGGGCATCGAATCATACTTCCAAATGGCGGTGGGACACCGGACGCCCAGTGTATTTATGTTGCAAACGCCTTTACAAAAGCGTTTGCCGCAGGTGCAGAAAAAGTTTTTTGGGGAGATTTTATCGACAACAGTAAAACGGCAAGGAAACGGATTACGATCTGGGATTCAACCGGATTGTTTGAAACAGAAACTTGGAAACTCAAGCCAGCCTATTTTACTTATAAATTGATGGCAGCCGCCTTATATGATTTCAGCAGCGTGGATAAAATATCGCCCAGTATTTATAAATTCACCTTTACCGATAGAAGCACTGTTTATGTACTTTTACCTAACATGTAATGAAACTTTGTAGCTTACAGCTTTGAAGTGCCACCGCATAAAATTTTTCTTTTTAAAAGACTTTAAGTTATTTTTTGATTCTTTCTGCCCGGTTCCTACATGGATTTTTTTAACAGGATCTTAATGCCATGCACAATTTTCCGCATAACCTTTACAGTACAAAACAGCACTGTGTCAAAATATAAAACTGCCGGTGCAATGTAAAAAGTTTTTGATAATAAATTTGCATCAGGAGGGAGGAGATCAACTTCCTTGGGGAGACTGCCTTCCATGATAGCAATCTCATAGGCACGGGTAAATGGTTCAAGCCTGATCCAGGAAATAATAATACTAATTCTATTTTGTCTTTTAAGTTTCCATTTTAAAAAAAACAGGAGTGTCTTCAGCAATCCAAGATTTGTCTCATTGACCGGGCTTAAAAAAAAGCAATACCCCACATTTAGGGCATTAAATTCTGGTGTATTACAAAAGAACTCCATGTTGGCGTTGATTTCAGCAGTAGTGATTCCTTTCCGCATACCGTTAAGGGCACTTTGAGAATAAGCATCCGGGGAAAAAAGCATGGTTTTGCAACCGGAAGCCATGGCAAATTTTACATAATCATAGGTAATATTTTTTATCTGCATATAGGCATTCCAGCTAATATTCAGTTGTCTTCTAATGATTTCCTTAAAAATTCCAATGGAATGCTCATGTGGTAGATTTAACACTGAGTCCGCAAAGGTAATTTCTTGTATCCCACAATCTTTGACCAAATACTCTATCTCATCGACAATGTGCTGGACAGAGCGAATTCTTAAGTGTTTGCCATTTAAGTACGGATAGTTACAGTAAACGCATTTGAGCGGACACCCCCGTTTGGTCTGCAATCCAATGCTAAATGGTTCTACAGTATAGGGGGTAATATCATGAAAATCTCTGCGTGGATAAAAAAGTTGTGTAAAGTCAAGTGGAGGACGTTCACCTGTAAAAATAACTTTTTGGGCGCTACGGTAGTATACCCCGGTTACCTTTTCAGGATTTCCCAAATTGTCGAGTAACTCAGGAAAACTTTCTTCTCCTTCAAGGTAAACACCAAAATCAATTTCCGGATTTTTTTCCATTATTGGCCGGGAAAACATTGAAAATCCAGGCCCGCCAGCTATTAAAGGAATGCTTTTGTTCCAACTGCGAACTGTTTTAACAGTAAGCTGAAAATTGGTGTAAAAATAGTAGGGATCAATTCTATACTGATTGTCAATATTACGTAGGGAAACGCCGACCACATCCGGTTGAAAGAAGTCGAGTTCCTGTATAAGCCTGTCCATGGGGTCTAAAACGATATTGGGGTCAAAAATCCTGACTTCATGGCCCTGTTGGTGGATTGCCGTCCCTATATATGCCAAGCCAAGTGGATAAACAGCAAAACAGGAGGTGCCACCTAATAATGATTGAACAAGCAATATTTTCATTTACTCACCTTATATCTATCTTTTGCAAGTTGATAGAGAATACGAACGTAATGGGATGGATTCGTTTCCACATGTGCTGTAAAAAATCTCATAAATTGATCAAAAGCCTTATCCACCGCCTGTTCTGGATTCAGTTCAGGGTCAAATATGATCGGTTTATGCACCACCAGTTTATGTCTGTTGTCATTTTGGCGAATCGCAAAAATAGGGACAATGGGAGCGTCAAATCTATATGCAAGGGTTACCGCTGATTTATCAACCGGTATTAGTGTATGCATCAATTGAAGCTGTGTCTGTTTATCTCGTGACAATCCATCTAATGAATTCAGTACAAGGGCATTTTGTTTGAATGCCCTGTAAAGTTTTCGCAAAAATTTATTCACATAAAGGAAATGTGCCGGTAAACTGTCTTCACAAGCCCTTTCGATCTCCATGATTTTATTTTGATATCTCTGCCTGGAAGGATCACAAAAAGTCAATGGGTCGATGGCCAACTGGTATGTGGGATAACCACTGTACGCTAATGCAGCTATGATGATTTTCCACGAACCAAAATGAGTTACCCCCACAACAGAGCCTTTGCCGAGGGTAAGCGCCGAATCAATATGCTTTTTTGAAGAAAAATAGGTTATTCTGGAAATCTTATCCTGATTCATATGTGGAAAAGACCATATTTCAAATAAATCCTTTTGATTATTTTGCAATGCTTCAAGAACTGTGGCATGAATTTTTTTTTGAGAACACCCAGGCCCGAGCATTTTTGAGACCTCCTTTTTCATGATATCGGCACTTTTGCCATACATGAGAAGAAGACCTGCAATTTCCGAAAGCCACATGAGAAAAGCATGGGGGAGTCTCCCGGCAATGGGGTGCAAAATATATGTAATAATTAGTTTTAGAATACCCATTCTTTTTTTCTTATAGTTAAAAGTTGTTTTGGGGAAAAAGGGTTTCTGTTCAGCCCATTTATTCCCAGGGCGACAGATCTTGCTGAATAAGCCGTGCAAATTTTTCATTTTGGTCATGGAACCTATCTTGCAACATTTTTTTGGCTCGAGGCGGTATTTGCAGCTTGGCTTGATCTGTTTGTTTAAAACGGAGGGATTTCATCAGGGAAGAATTTCTTATTTTATACCGTAGGGTTACCATG
Source organism: uncultured Desulfocicer sp. (assembly GCA_964433355.1). GTDB lineage: Bacteria > Desulfobacterota > Desulfobacteria > Desulfobacterales > Desulfobacteraceae > Desulfocicer. The sequence continues at coordinate 11,321 of CAYSSE010000010.1, read as the reverse complement.
CCGAAATCTCGCATGAGCCATCCGAGAAGGGTCATCGCTTTGTTTAAACTGGAAAAACGGGGTGCGACCGTAGCATTAATTTTTTTATCAAAAGAATGGGGCACAAAGGAACAATCAACTCCGATAAAATCATATAGATTTCTGAGACATTCTTTCGGGTCTTTTTTAATATTATCATAAAGCTGTACATGAATATTTTCTTTGGGGAACAGGTCAAAATACGGTTTTAAACGATCATAGTATAAGTTGTCCCTGATAAATATTTTATCTTTTAATTGGATTTCCACTTCAAAGGTGTTGGGTTTCAAAAAGCCATCTCTTACCAAGTGAAGATAAGTGGAAAATGCTCTTTCAACCGGGTTGCGAAAAATGGCAATGATTTTTGCATCGGGAAAATTTTGGGCAATTCTAAATGGGACTTCGTCATCAAAGAGGTATGTTTCTGTTTGTTCTCCCTTTATGGAATGTGTTGGAGCATTGGTAAAAAATTTTTTATACTCCTTGATACCCTGCTCGTAATAGCGATTAAAAAAATATGTTTTCCCATCCCCATTGGCCATATAAATGTCGGGGTGGGCATTAAGACACTGAGATATCCAGGTCGTTGCACATCGTGCGGCTCCAACGCCTATAAAATCTGGTTTATTCACAGAGCAATCACCTTTTGGGGGTTATGGAAGAACAGAACGCTTTTCCAGCTGACTATCAATAATTGAACAAAGATGCGACAGAACTGATTCAACCGTGATGCTTCTCATACAGAGCCCTTGGTTTGAACATTCCTGGTGCGAACAGGGACTGCAACTGACATTCTCATAAAAGAACCTCACCTTGTTATTCTTACCTCCGACAGTCTGCGGTAAACTGGGGCCGAGAAGTTCAATAATTGGTTTTTCAAAGGCATCGGCAATATGTTTGGGACCGGAATCATTGCCAATGAAAACATCGGCATTTTTGATGAGGGTCATAATGGTCAACAAATCTGTGCCAACGAGCAGCATAATCTTTTGGGAAACACTTTTTTTAATTTTTGTCAAACTGTGTTTTTCTGAAGGAATGCCAATCAAAGTAACATGAACCATATCAGAATACTGTTCTAAAAGGTACTGAATCAAAAGTTCCATGTTCTCAAGAGGCCACTGTTTATAGGCCCAGGACGCACAGGGATGAATAACAATATTGATTTTCCCAGGTTTAATAAAATAAGATGCATTAAGAAATAAAAGTTTTTGTTTTTCTATAACGGATGAAAGTTGTAATCTTACCTGGGAACTTGCGCAATCAATATCCAGATTCAAAGGTGCAAGAGAATTAAGTGCACGGGTGGTCAGGTGCGCTTGTTTCGGGTAAAGGCTTGTTATATCACTGCCGATCATCACAGAATAAAAATCATTAAAAAAATTTGTTTCCCAGACAGGGTGGAGCAAGTATCCGGTTATAAACCGCTTGCCAGAAAAAAGAGAAATAAAAGAATTTTTTACACCAGGGCTGGTACAAACCACAAGGTCATAAGAATTTTTCCTCATTGCAAATATGATCTTCAGGAGAGAAAAAAAGTGCGACGTATTGACACCATAGAGGTGTTCGATTTTTCTTTCAAATTGAAGAAGAGGGGTGTATTTTTTCTCTACCAGTACATCCACCAGAGCGTCAGGGATTGCTTCTTTTATTGAATGGATTGCTGGAGTGATAGCGATTACATCACCCAGGAATGCAGTCTCAATCAGTAATATGGAACGAATTTCTGCTACAGAAAAACGCACAATCGAAAATGTTTTTTTGCAATAAAAAAAGAGGTGTATAACCAAAAAAGCAACCCGCTTAAACCAAACCTTGATCCGTCTTCGAAAGTACAAAAAAGTTTTTTTACAGAAAGGCATCCTCATTAAAAAACCCTACGGTAGTTTTTTGTCGCCATGATCGCTCCATTCACGCTGCAAATCATCTGAAAATTTTTTATGATGTGACTTTTCCCAGACGTAATTATCAGTATCGGAAAACAGGTTTTGGTGTTCGCCGATAGCCCCATTTCTGATCATGCCGCCATCTTTAATCATTTTACCTGTGCCCATAAATTCAGGGGCTTCGAATTTATGGGCATTCCCTTTCATCCACTCAAAGCTACAGTATTTTAGGACAATGGGCCATCGGTCTTCGGGAACCTCAATATCAAGGAATGATGCTATTTTCCTGATATTTTTTTCCGGATCTTTTTTTAAATCATTAAAGTGAATCATAAAAACATTCTTGTGATGCCGGTATTGCCACCAACTATTTAGGAACTCCCAGTAATATCCACGTTTTACGTAACGTTTAAAGTAAGAAGCGAAAGGCAGTGGTTTGCTTTCCCGTCCATTCCACAGTTCAAAAAATTCACTGGTCTTTTTTTGAGAAAAATAATAATCTGAAATGAGGGTATCTTTTCCATTTCGAACAGGAATAATATATTTAATGGTGTCATGGAAAGGAAGTAGTGTCGGACAGTCGTGGGTTTTGAAAATTCTGAAAGAATATTTTTTTTTGTGGGACTCTATTTTCTGAAGCCTTTGATCATAACTTTCATCCGGATACGAGAGAACTTCCAACCAAAGACATGCAGACAGAATATCTTCAAAAGAATCGTCTCCTGACATGCGTAATTGATGTACAATATTAAGAAGCCAATTTGTCCCTTGTTTGGGACCGGAAGAAACAATGACATCTGCTGGTTCCCAGGAAATTTTATCGAAAATACCGGAGTCAACAAATTTAGGCACTCTTTTCCCTCGTAGACGATTAAATATCGATCGGGCTTTTCTTTGTAGCTGTTGCATATAAAAATTAGTATTAATTTTGGATTCCTATTGTTATTCAGGGGAATGACTATGGCGCATTCCCATTTTCCCGGTTGGAGATGCAACCCTTTGATTTATCAATATATTTTTTTTTGTATCAATGGCTGGTGGCTGAATAAAATCAATGGGTTATATGCTGGGCCGGGAAAATGGGAATGCGCCCAATGACTATCCTACCAGCACTTCTTTCACAAACAGGCCATTTGAATACTGAATCCAATACTTTCCGACCCGGAGGTGTCCGCCTTAAATACAAACTGACTCTACAAATATTCGGCTTGTCTGCCGCAAACTGCAACGGCCTGACCGGCTAATGTAGAATCAATTAAAGGGTAAAATTAACACAAAATATCTGATAATGCAAATTTTCTTCTGTAAAATTGCCGAACCAGAGTCCTTAGCATCAAAACATGGCATGGATTCAATTAAAAAATGATCGGTAAGCAAAATATTTTTTACATTTTTTTTGGTTCATTCAACAGGATCTTTCAATGTAGCAATAAATGAGTTCGTTAAAGGTTTTTCCGTTTGATCATCCTCTCCCTTGTTGGAAAGATCAACTATTGCATAGCCCAGTCCCATATAAAACCATACATAGGGATAGGTATAATATAAGGTAACGAACCAAGAGACAACCATCACTAAAAAGCCAGCCAGATAGGCCACCATGAGTTTTCGAAAGTATTCGTCCCGGCATCGCTTCAGGTGTTCATAATAATATAAAAAGGAGTAGGCAAGAATAAAGATATATATAGAAAATCCAATAAGCCCTAAATCAAACAAAACTGCATGATGGGAACCGTCTGGTACGACATTGTTTATGGCTGCCCTAAAGCCGCCAACGCCATATCCCAGCCAGGCACTATCTATTAATTTTTCCAATCCTTCGCCCCACCAGTCAAGGCGCGTGCCCATTGAAGTTTCGTCGTCACTGGAATCCATCTGGTGGCTGGTAAAGTTTATACTTTTTTCTATGTCCCGAAGTCTGGAGATAGCTGAAACCGCAATAAAGAAGACCAGTAATAGCAAACAAGATATAACAAAGTATTTTCTCAGTTTTCTGATGTGGAATATAATTAGTACAGATCCGGCAAGGAATGATGCCATTGATGATTTTGTGAGCGTTGATGTCATACCTGCTGACATAATTATTAGACTTATCGCCCATATCCACTTCTCTTTAATGCTTTTGGATACAAAAAAACAACCAAGAGCAGGGAATATGGCCATATTCAATAAAAAACCAGTGGTATGGGCAACCGCAGTCCCAGTTCCCCTGCCACCATCACTCCCCCAGTTTTTTTTAGCCCAGAAACGAGATACAAAATCAATGCTGGAGCTAACGGGTTGATCCCAATCATACCCCGTATCTATCCAAACACTTATAATACTTAAAATTGCTTCGAATACCGCTACAATAGTGAGTAAAACAATCAGTTTTCGCAAAATATCCCTGTTCACTACAAGCGATTTGGTCAACAGATACAAACCAACTGCGGTAACCAGTTTCATCATTTCAAAAACGCCTTGAACATTACTGGTCGCCCATATTAACGAGGTTAAAGCCCATGTATAGAACAGGATAACAAGTAAATCAATGTGGTTATATGAATAGGGCTCCCTATCCCTTGCCATTCCCCTGAAACACCATGAAAGTGCCGAAAACAGAATAAATAAATCGAAAAATTCAATCCGTAATTTATCATTTTGAATCAATTCAAAAAACACAGAAGGAATAAATATAAAAATAAGAGAAAGGAAGTATGACCAGTCCGGACGCAATATTACCAATGCACAGCATACTGTAATCAAAAAGGGAATAATTAATGAAGGTTGACTTAAAATCAGCCCCAAAAAACAAGATGCCAGTAGGAAAAGCAGGCCAAAAACAGACAATAGGGAGGCACCCGGGTCATTGATTGTTTGCTTCATGTGTTGAATAGTTGCCACCCATAAGATTTTTAGGGGTTGGTCATAACATAGGCCATTTTGTAATAGAATTTTAATAATAAAAATTAAATTCTATTATTACAGCACCTTGTAATGGGTAAAATGCTATTTCCCGTATGGTGGCCCAGCTTATGAACAACCCCGGTTTTTATCTTTTAAATTTTAAAAAATCAGGCCAAAAGGGTCTGTGTCGATTGGTAATAAAAATTGTACGTTCAAGAATATTTTTCTTTTTCATCAGATGCATCATCGCTTTTTTAATTTCCCTTGATCTAACTTTCATGAGGGCAATATTATAAATAATAGAATCACACTGATCAAGGATATCAACTGCAGCAGCATCTTCGTTAATAGGCGGCAGGTCAACGACAATCCATTGAAACTCATTCGTTTCAGGAATAGAAGAGACTATTTTCTTAAGGAAATCTTGGCGCAGATAAAAGGAATTCCGATCTCTTTTTAGTAAAACGAGGGCCGACAGATTCGGTTCAATCTCCACAACACTATCGGTAAAATTACTCCGTCCGTTCAACACATCAATTGCCCCGTATTTGGCCGTGACATTTAAAGTTTTTTCCAGGCAGGGGAAAACTGCATTCGTTTCAACAAGCAAAACTCTTTCTCCCAGGCAGGCTAACTGTTTGGCGACTCTGCATCCTGTATGTGTAACCCCTTCCCCAAATTTTGAACTTACCACTCCGATCATATGACTGGACGAGCCGTTGTCTCCTTTTTTTAACCAGGATAATATGTGCCGTATCGGTTTTTCACATGCCATCAAGGATGACGGAATCAAACCTGTACTTCCTCTTTTTTTATGAGAAATTTCGGTAAATATGGATATCCCGAAAAGCGACTCGACTCTCTCGATGCTTTTCAAGGAAGGATCAATATAATCGACGAATAGGGTAATAACAAATGCTATCCAGAAGGCCAAAAACAAACTGAAAAACAAAATTGTTTTATAATTCGGAAAAAAAGCGGTACTGCCGTTTGAAGTCGCTCCGGCTAAATGAATGATTTCAAAATCAGCAATATCCATCTTATCAACAACCGAAATGGCATTCAGGGTATTTAAGTCTTGTTGAATAATATTTTTATACAATAGGATTTTATCTGCGAGAAGTTGAAAGTCAGCTTCCAAAACGGCCAATGTTATCGTTTTTTTCTTCGCAACTTCAATAAATTTTTGTATTACTTGGATATCTATCTGTGCGGTAATTATCGTAATTAAATTTTCGTTATATTGATCGACCAAATTTGTATTGTAGGCATTGCGTTCCCATATTTCACCGGATAATATGTTCTTTTTTTCATTCCTTATTGTTTCCTTGACTTCTTCAATCAGCAAATTACGTGAAATGAGATCCTTATGTTCATCTGTTAATTTAGTCTTCATCTCAGCCAATTCCCAAAGAAGATCAACCAGTTGTTCTTCGGCTTTAGCAAGGATTGGATTTCTTTGCATGTCCTCACGGGTTTTATGAAATTCTGGGATATTGCTCAATTGTTGCTTAAGTGCTTTTTGCTTTTTTTTTATTTTTTGCAAAAATATTATTTGCTTCTGTTCTAATTCCCTGTTCTTCGAGATTTCACTATACAGGTTGTCAAGTTGTTTGTTTATATCAACATAATTATTTTGCTGCAAAAATAAATTTTTTTGCTTTAGAACAGCTTTAAGTTTACGATTTGTCTCTTGGTTATGTTGTATAATTACCTTTTCCATTTTAGTCGCGGCAGATTTTTTAAAATTGACAATGGTTTCAGCAGCAATTTTAACGAATTGTTTTGAAATACATGCAGCCTCTTTCTCTGAGACAGCATAACCACTTATCTGAAAAATTTCGTTCCCGGATTTTTCATTAATTGAAAGGGCTTGTTGTTGAGCTGACATCAAAAAATTAATAGAAGGAAATGAGGGGTGAAATTTTTTTATGGTGACATCATACCCAAGATCTGAGATTACTCTTTGAATATTTATATCATCCTCTAAGAATGTCATGAGATTCTCTTGGGTGTCCTCGGTATCAAAAAAGGCAATTTCGCCAAATGCCTTGGGTAAGCCTTCCAGAAAAGAAGTTTGCAAATCACTCTTTTTGAATATTATGGTAGAAGATGCTTCATATATCGGTTCTTTCCAGATTGATAGCAGAAGCGGCACTCCCAATATAAGCAGAAAAAAAGGTATAAAAACATACCTTCTACGAACAAGTATTTTAAAAAAAACATTAAATTCCATAAAATTATATTCTATTTTTCCGAATTCCCTTGTAGAGAATAAGATGTTTTATTGTTTTAAGTTGTTGTTTTCTTAAAAACCCTGATGTTAAAGCCAGTACAATGCTTAACAAACAATATAATGTAATATGTACAAATATATCTGAAAGGGACTGCACATAGAAATAACCTTTTTCATATAAAAAGTATAAACCGCCTGTTAATAAAAAGGACCCTGCCAATAAAAAAATATATCTTTTTTCTTTAAACGGATTTAACCCAACATACCTGTTTACCATAATCATAGAAAAAATTCCGTAGATGACAAAAGCGATACATGATGCGGTTGCTGCCCCTGTTTTTGAATACAGCGGAACCAGAATAAAATTACTCACAATATTAACGAAGATAGCACTTAGAAAACAACAGAGCTGGATTTTGTTTTTTCCAAGAGCCAAAAGTATGCTCGTATTAACCCCAAACATTGCATTGACAAACCATCCGACACCCAGGACTGCCAGGAAAAAATTAGACGAGCCCAACTTTGTCCCAAAAAATAGTTGCATTGTGAAATCTTTAGAAAAAACAAAAATCCAAAAAACAGGAAGGGTTGCCAGCAAAACAAATCCATGAATTGAATGATATATATCCTGAAGCTCTTGTTTTTTTTCCTGGTGGTACAAACGGGCAATAATGGGTAAAACGACAAAATTAATTGATACCCCTATTATTGAAACCAATCTGATAATCCGTATGCCAGCACTATACACCCCGACATCGACTGTGGAAGAAAATACGCCTAACATAATTGTATCTGTCCACATCATCAATTGTCTTCCGATTGTAGATCCGAGGATCGGAAGTGAATACCAAAAAAGCTCTTTAGTAACTAATATCCTCTCTTTTTTACCAAATAAATCCCTAAGTGAGATCTTAGTATAAAAAAAGAGTATCAGAAATACCATGAAAAAAGAAACTGTATTCGAATAGACGATTGCATGGAATGACAAATTTGCATATATAATAATAGCAACAAGCAATAAACGTAAAAAAGGGAATGCAAGAAGGTTTATTATCTTGCCTTTATAATTTTCAAAACTACGCAAAAACGTAGTAAGCAGGAGCGCGATGGCTATCAATGGAATAGCTGGGGCAATTATTTTTAAAGGTGTCGATAAATCTGGCTTTCCTATCATTCTGCTGACGGGATCCGCTGCACAAAAAACAACAAGCATAAAAAAAAAGGAAAGACCTAACGTTATCCTGTAGGATGACTGAATTGCGCCACGAACCACTGGTTTTTGGCCAATCTCTCTTTTTTGGGCGATAAATCCAGGAAGTGAATTTTCCAGACCAACACATGAAATGGCCGCAAAAAAGTTCGCGCATATAAGGGCAAGTGAAAACAGACCGAATTGATCTTGTGGGATATATCGTGCTATAAATATTAAGGTGAGCATATTGAGGACAATTCTTGCAATGTCGCTCAAAAAGATAGAACTGCCCCCTTTAAGTAGCTTTGATACAGTATTAATTTTGTCCAACTGCATTCATTTTCCCTGATTTTAAATTTTTTTTCTGGTAAACTACATTAAAAATACATATATTTATCAGTTCGGGTATATATATTAGGAACTTGCTTATCCGTCAATACTAATATAGCCCCAATGGCCAATTTAAAATTCCCCACCTGTGTTAATTCAAACATAATTTGAGATATCTCAAGCAGCTAATGTCCGATTAGCTTATTGCATGGGGAATTAAAATGCAATTAAATGGGCATCCTTCATATGATCTCAAAAGTACTTTACACTTTTTAAAGGACAATCACCGTAAAATGGGTAGCCACCCTGTGACAGTGTAAAGTAGGCATGAAGGGTGCCATTAAATGATGTAAAAATATGGTTCATCGGCACAGATCTTGACAAAGAGACTTTGAATATGATCTATAATACTATGAAACATAAAGACAAGGTAATTTATTATACCAACATCTCACTGATTAAAGCAGCGGCTGTAATTGACAGATGTAATTTTCTTGTGGGGATGGATTCTTGTCTGGCGCATTTCCATTTTCCCGGTTGGAGATTCAACTCTTTGATTTATCAAAATATTTTGTTTTGTATCAATGAATTAATGGGTTATATGATGGGCCGAGAAAATGGGAATGCGCCCTTCTTGTCCTTCAGATATTTCACAGATGCCTTGAGTCCACATGCACGGATCGACAGCAACGCATGTCACGGGTTCAGAAAACAGAGAAAATATCCTAATAATGGCAAAAAATCCCTGTAGTCCCTGTGCTCTGAATGTGCATATCTGTCTGCATAACTAAAGATATATGAGTCTGTTGATTTAAAGACTATTTCAGTCTGGTTCGAATTTATAATCGCAATATATATTGATTAACTGAGTTAAAACACATCATATAGACAGCGCTGATGACTGAAATATGAAAATCGCGACTTAATCAACAGGATCATATATGAGGGGAATTACAGTCACACAGGTATTTGAAGCCACAATATGTGCCATTGATAAATCCAGATAGCACTAATCTTATTAAATGACACTTGCATTTTTGAGCATGGAGAAAAAAGAAATGGCTTTCAGATTTGATATTATTTCATGCAGCACTTTTAAAGAAATCAGAGAAGCACTTGCAAAAACACTCGAAAATTATAAAGATCTTCTGCCCCGGGCAAAAAACGACCTGATCTTGCTGAAGCCCAACCTTAACTCCAATATGAATTCTCTTACCGGGAACACAACGGATCTGAGGATTCTAAGTTCGATAATTCTTTTTTTAAAAGATGAAGGCTACACCAACATCATGATTGGTGAGGGTACAAACAGTGGCTTTTATCGAAATAATATCAGTGTTATTTCGCGCCTTGGAGTTGATAAACTTGCCAGGTATTTTGGGGTAACAATTAAAGATTTAAACCATTCCGCTCTTCATGAAATTGATTTTGATCAGGGTATAAAAGCTCAGGTGGCAAAGGAAGTAATAGATGCCCAAATGTTTATTAACTTGCCTAAATTGAAAACCCATTTTGAAAATGGCATGACTGGGTGCCTTAAAAATCTCATGGGTTGTCTTGTGGGGCAAGAGAATAAAAAAAAAACACATGATAACCTACCAAAGAATATTTTAAGAATAAACCATGTTGTAAAACCAGATCTTCATATTGTGGATGCTCTCATAGCTATGGAAGGATTGGGACCCACAAAGGGTATCCCTGTTCGTATGGATAGGCTTTTGATAGGAACAGATCCATACCTTATTGACTTGGTATGCGCTAATCTGGCAATGTTTGATTATAAAAAAGTCAGAACATTAGAACTTGCGGAGAAAAAAGGTCTTCTGACGCCAGATCATTTCAAATTTGCCGAATCAATAGATCTTTCAAAAAGCCGGAAAAAATTTGCTCCGCCCAAGGCAGGTTCTTTGGCCACTTTTATTCATAGCCCGGAAAGACAGAAATTTTTTCTTAGGATCAGGAATACATTTTTTTTTACCTACCTTGCATCCACTGATTGGTTCGCAAAATTCCTTTTTCTAACTGATTTACGGCAGGATGTCTTTCTTTTAGATGAGATGGTCTGTAAGGAATTGAAAATAGACAACACTCTCTGTGACGAATGCGGTATTTGTAAAAATGTATGCCCTTTGGGCTTTGACCTTCCTAAATATTTGATAAAAACTCAGAATAATTGCATTAAATGCATGTACTGTTATTCCGTCTGCCCAAAGCATGCTATTAAATTTAAAGGGGATAGAGGCTTTTTTAATGAACAATTAAAACAATATGATCAGGTGATAAGAAAACTTTATGATTTAAAGGAATAGAGTACAGGAAAGGAGCTAATGGGAAATAATATACCCATGTTAATTAATTATGTACCCCATTATTTGGAACCCTCCATGCAAAAATGGGTAGTTTTATTATCATGAACTCACTAACGTCCAGTTAGGGACTTCATCATAATAAAACTACCCGCTTTCAAATTTAATGCTCAGTATTTACAGCATATTTTAAGTGAAGATGGGTAGGTTATTTGTCATGAACTCCCTTATTTAAGAATTCTACTCATAAGTTCAAAGGATATATAAGATTGATAACACTTGTTGAAATGCTTGAACAAAATTATCGCATTTGCCCAGAAAAGTCTGCTATAATTTGTGATGGCAGAGCATGTTCATATTCCGAATTTTATAGGAAAGTCGCATCACTCAGTCAGTATTTTTTCCGTTCAGGGATAAAAAAAGGCGATAAAATTGCAATTATGATGAGGGGAAAAAAAACTGAATTAGCC
>CAYSSE010000009.1:0-38440 GCA_964433355.1 uncultured Desulfocicer sp. | reverse complement strand
TTTCACCACGGTTCCCGGGGTCACCCCCATCAAACGTGCTGAAATGCCGGAACTTTCCGTGGCCGAGCGCATTCATTCCATGATTGAAGTGGATCAGGTTCTGCCAGAAGATGAGGCACTCAGAGAGGCCAGTCGCTGCCTGAACTGCTGTCGAACTTGTTATAATCCAGATATAGAGACTGTATAACCACCACGGGCGGATCATATTCTGAATTTGATCCGCCCACAACTAAGAATGAAAATCCGTCATAATTGCGAGGACTTTCATATAAACGCCCATGCCCTGATGGACACAACGAATATAGGGTCGTAGACGTGGAGCCAAATGGCTGTATGCCGCCCCCGGGGAGGGGTAATGGAAGCGACCCGGAACTGTTAGACAGCCCAATTGGTCTGTTCCATCACCCCTCCCCGGGGGCTCTGCTGAGGGTACCCGGAAGTTTTATTTTCTAATAAAAAAAATACATGAACAGCAAATTGCTCTGGTCTTTGACCTTACAGTAATTTGCTGTTCTGGATTTTAATGAAGAAAATTTGGCATCCTTCATATGACCCCAAAAGCACCTTACAGTATTTTGGAAAAAAGCCCCTACAAATGGGTAATGATCAAAAAAAGTGTAAAGCACTTTTGAAGGATGCCGAAAATTTCATTTTAAAATGAGGTGTATGATGTCCCAGAACTTGCATTTTCGCTACGTTCTTCTATCTGCCATTATCATCCCGGCAGTCAATGTCTTTAAACGTTGCTGCCTCCCCCCTTCTAAAAGGCATTTCTCTGGATTGGATCTGTTAAGATTTTCCATTGCGTGCATCTTTCTGGTAATGCCCATGGATGCTTCCGCTGGCACCCATGATGCACAGATTCATGAAATCAGTGGCAAAACCATGGGAACCTTTTATCATGTAAAAATATCCCATCTGGGTAAAATCAACCGGGTTATTTTAAAAAATAAAATTGATGCCCGACTCCAGGCAGTGAATGACAGCATGTCCATGTATCTCAAGACCAGCGAAATCTCGCGGTTCAACCGCGCCCCGGAACACACCCCCATGGTCATCAGTGATGGATTTGTCCTTGTGTTGAACCAGGCCAGGGTGCTTTATGATTTAACAGGGGGAGCCTGGGATGGCACCGTCAAACCCCTGGTGGATCTATGGGGATTTGGCACAGCCCGGGCCAAGGGCAAAATGCCTGCCAAAGCCACCATCAGTGAGGCACTTGAGAAGACAGGCTTTGACAAAATAATTCTCTTTGAAAATACCCTGGCCAAAAAAAACCCAAACATAACACTTGATATGGGTTCCATTGCCAAGGGATATGGCGTGGATCAGGTGGCCAACCTCCTGCTGGAAAATCAGTTTGAGAATACGCTGGTGGAAATCGGCGGTGAGGTGGTGGGCTCCGGGGAAAAAAGACCGGGAAAGCCATGGAAGGTGGGGATTGCCACCCCGGATAAGCAGGTTGCCAAGCAAACAGTATACCGGGCAATTGCTCTCCAGAATAAGGCCCTTGCCACCAGCGGTGACTATCGAAATTTTGTTGTCTTGAACAAAAAAGCTTATTCCCACATCATTGATCCCTCAACGGGATACCCTGTAAAAAATGGTGTGGTATCGGCATCGGTACTGGCAGACACATGCACCCTTGCCGATGGACTGGCAACGGCATTGATGGTCATAGGCCCCCAAAAAGGAATTGCCCTGGTCAACCGCATGGCCAAAACTGAATGCCTGATTATTATTCAAAAAGCCGATGGATCCTTCATCAACAGATATTCCAGTGGGTTTCCCGGAAAAGACCAATGAGGATCAGGAATTCTAATTATGGATTTTCAAACCGCACCAATGGTGCGTAACGTGCTGAATTTACGTTGAGCAAAACCGTAAATTTGTAGTTTGGAAAGCCATCAAGTATCATAATTAGAATTGCTGAATGAGGACACATTCTTAATTTTTATGATCGGAGGGTTCATTCACGATGGGGATCAAATCAGCTGCCTGTATACGACCAGCCGCCAGTGTTTTTTCCCAGAGCCTTCCCCTGCCACAAATTTCGCTTTTCCAGGGATTCGTGTATCATTTTAAAGGTTGCCGTTCGATCCAGTGTCCACTGGGGTGCGGCAAGTTCATCAGGATGGGGGTCTCCTGTGATTCTCTGAACAATCACATTGCCTGGCAACAGGGCCAGAAAATCACACACAATATCCACATATTCCTGTTGCGCAAGGCATTGGTATTGACCCGCCTTCCACATGGTTTCCAGAGGCGTTCCCTTGACCACATAGAGTAAATGCAATTTTACGCCATCAATGCCAAGATCACCAATTTTACGAGCGGTTTCAAGCATCATGGCCTTGTCTTCACCGGGAAGCCCCAGAATAATATGGGCACAGACATTAATGCCTGCATCCCTTGTCATCTGTGTTGCCCGGGCAAAGCAGGCAAAATCATGACCCCGGTTAATGCGTAACAAGGTCTCATCATGCACCGACTGAAGCCCATATTCCACCCACACTAAATAATCCTTCACATAGGAGGCCAACACCGCTATTTTATCCGGATCCACACAGTCCGGCCGGGTTCCCACGGCAATCCCCACCATGCCCTCGGCTGCCAGGGCCTCATCATACATGGTTTTCATGTGTTCGCAGGAGGTATAGGTGTTGGTATAGGATTGAAAGTAAGCTTGAAATTTCCGTGCCTTATAGCGCCTTATCATGGCTTTACGGCCCACCTCTATCTGATCGGTGATGGAAAACCCCCGTTTCCAGAGCCCGGACCCAGAGCCCTTACTATTGCAATAGATGCACCCCCCCCGGCCAATGGTACCGTCTCTGTTGGGACATCCCAACCCTGTGTCCACAATAATTTTTTGAACCCGCTCCCCAAACAATGCTTTTAAATAGGCATTGTAATCATTATATCGTCGTCCCATGTGAGCTCTCTATCTCCCTTCCCTGCCACAAATGAATGAAGTTATTCATCTCTCCTTGACCTTGCACCGGAGCAGATATATATTAACTGTCCATGAAATTCTATAAAAAAAAATATGATATAATTGTTATAGGTGCAGGTCATGCCGGGTGTGAAGCAGCCCTTGCGGCATCGCGCATGGGCTGCGAGGTTTTATTGCTAACCATTGATCTGGACAAGATTGCTGCCATGCCCTGCAGCCCCTCCATCGGGGGTATGGCCAAGGGACAACTGGTGAAAGAAATTGACGCCTTGGGCGGTGTCATGGCAAAAATTTCCGATGCCTCTGCCATCCAGTACCACACCTTGAATACAAGAAAAGGGCCTGCAGTGCAATCCACCCGGACCCAGAATGACAAAAACCGCTACCAGCAGATCATGAAATCCACCCTTGAACTGGATGAACGCATTGATCTCAAACAGGCCATGGTGGAGGAACTTGTCATTGAAGATAAAAAGGTTCAGGGCGTGGTGGATAAAACCGGCTTTGGTTTTTCCGCCCCCATTGTCATCCTGGCCACAGGCACTTTTTTAAAGGGACGCGTTCACATTGGTTCCCGCTCCTTTGATGCGGGCCGGGCCGGGGAATTTGCCGCCATGGGCCTTGCCCAGTCCCTTGATGATCATGGGTTTACACTGGGCCGCATGAAAACCGGAACCCCCCCCCGAATACATAAAAGATCCATTGATTTTTCTGCCTTTAATCGCCAGGAATCCGATGAAAACCCCACGCCGTTTTCTTATTCCACATCCGGGGTGAGCCGTCCCATGCTCTGCAGCTACATGGGCAATACCAATATGACCACCCATGACCTGGTGAGGCAAAACCTGAAATACTCGGCCCTTTACGGCGGATTTATTAAAGGTCAGTCCGCACGCTACTGCCCCTCCTTTGAAGATAAGATTGTAAAGTTCCCGGAAAGAGAAAGCCATCAGGTCATTCTTGAGCATGAGGGGGTAAAGACCAATGAAGTATACGCATCAGGACTTGGCAACAGTCTGCCGTTGGAGGTTCAGATTGACATCGTCCGTTCGGTAAAGGGATTGGAAGCAGCAGAAATAATGCGCCCGGCCTATGCCATTGAGTATGGCTATGCCAATCCCCAGCAGCTACACCCCACTCTGGAGACCAAAAAAGTGTGCGGACTTTTCATGGCAGGCCAGATCAACGGTACATCAGGCTATGAAGAGGCCGCAGCCCAGGGAATGTGGGCCGGGATCAATGCCGGATGTAAAATCCAGCAGAGACCTGCTTTTATATTGGACAGATCCCAAGCCTACATGGGCGTCATGGTGGATGATCTGGTCACCCGGGGCACCCGGGAACCCTACCGCATGTTCACCTCCAGGGCAGAATATCGCCTGTTGCTCCGGGAAGACAACGCAGATCTTCGTCTGGCTGAAACAGGGTTCTCCCTGGGCCTGGTGGATCAAGAATCTCTGGATCGCACCCGGGAAATTCAATCTGCCACGAACAAAGAAATTTCCCGCATTCGACAGACCATTGTCAAACCCACCGTGGCGGTAAACCAATGGATTGAAGCAGCCAAAAGCGCCCCCCTGACCACCGGTGCAAAGCTGGATCAACTCCTGAAAAGGGCAGAGTTGAACTATGCCACAGTGGAACACATCGCTCCCCCAAAGTCCCCTGTCACTCCACGGGTAAAACGCCAGGTGGAGGTGGAACTTAAATACGAAGGTTATATTGCACGCCAGGTAAGGGAAATCAAAAAATTCAAGGATATGGAAAAAATCAAAATACCTGTGGATCTTAATTTTACGGATATCCACGGGCTTTCCAATGAAATGAGGGAAAAACTGATAAAAATAATGCCAAAATCCCTGGGGCAGGCATCCCGCATTGATGGCATGACCCCAGCGGCCCTTTCAGTAATTATGGTGGGAATCTCAGCCCTTAGAAGATCATCGAATTCTTGACACATTCAAATTTAAGTTTATTTTTAACCATCATCCGGAAAATATTTAGAGGGCGCATTCCCATTTTCCCGGCACCATCATAGTATTCTATGGATCTGATTTTCAGACAAACGGAGGTCAGGCTCGTGTTATTGGCGTTATCAACCAAAACCCGTACAAACGTCAAAACCACCGATAATGCCAATAACACAAGTCGGGGTTGGTTCTAACGTCAGCCAGTGAATATACACCAAACAGTCAACAATTAAATATAATGTTAAACTTCAATTGTTTAATTATTGATTTCAGATGTACGCTGTCAAAAATGGCCAAGCTTAGAACCAAGCCCCACAAGTCTGACCCCACATCGCTAAGGGGCGCATTCCCATTTTCCCGGTTGGAGATTCAACTCTCTGATTTATCAAAATATTTTATTTTATATCAATGGATACTGACTTAATAAAATCAATGGGTTATATGGTGGGCCAAGAAAATGGGAATGCGCCCATCGCTAATTTTTTTCTTTAAAATCATATAAATATCAAATAATATAAGGAATTTAAAAGATGTCTGCAACAGATTACTACAAAGTTCTGGGGGTTGAGAAAAAAGCAACAGCTTCTGAGATCAAAAAAGCCTATCATAAACTTGCATTAAAGTACCATCCAGATAAAAATAAGGATGATAAAGCAGCAGAAGCTAAATTTAAAGAGATCAGCGAAGCCTATGCAGTGTTGAGTGACAAGGAAAAAAGAGAGCAATACGACACCTTTGGATCCGCAGGCTTCCAGCAACGATACTCCCAGGAAGATATTTTCAGAAATTTTGATATTGGAGATATCTTAAAAGAATTTGGCTTTGGTGGCGCAAGGGGGGGGGCAAGGCAATCCTTTGGCGGAGGGGGGTTCTCATCCATGGGGGGGAACCCTTTTTCCCAGGCAGGGGGAGGATGTCATGGAGGCGGATGTCACAGTGGTGGCCAACAGCGTTCAACCACGGGAAAAGACCTTGAATATGAGGTTGGCCTGACATTGGAGGAGCTGTACAACGGCACCAAAAAAACGGTGACATTAAACCATGCCGGAAGCAATGAAACCATCACAATAAAAATCCCCAAAGGAATGACCCAGGGAAAAAAAATCCGTGTGCCCGGCAAAGGAGATGCCAGCCCTTACGGTGGCCCCCGGGGTAACCTTTTGATAAAATCCCGCTCCCTGCCCCATGCCCAGTTTCAAATCGACGGAAATGATGTTTCCATTGTAAAAAATATCAAGTTAACCGAATCATTGCTGGGTACTAAAGTGGATATTTCAACCCCGGTGGGTAAAACCATTTCCATCACCGTGCCGCCGGGAACCCGACATAAAGCCAGGATGCGACTTTCAAAACAGGGCATTCCCCTCATGAATTCCAGTGAATCCGGGAATCTATTTGTGATCATCGACGTGACAATGCCGGAAAAATTAACAGGGGCGCAGAAAAAACTTATTGAAAAATTAACAAAAACTGGACTATAAGTAAGAACTATGACAACACTTGTTCCCATGATCTCCCAGGAGGAGATCGCACAAAAGGTAAAAGAGACAGGCCAGCAAATTTCCCTGGACTATGAAAATAAAGAGTTGATTCTCATTGGTATCCTGAAAGGGTCTTTTATTTTTCTGGCAGATTTGACCCGGTTGATAAGCATTGATCATAAAGTGGATCTGGTAGGGGTATCCAGTTATTCAGGAACCAGCACAACAGGAATCATTAAGTTTACCAAGGAGCCCGATCTTGAGCTTAAAGGAAAAGATATCCTTATTGTGGAAGATATTGTGGATACAGGCCGTACCCTGTCTGCACTTTTAAAATTTTTCAAAACATATGAGCCCAGCTCCATGAAAGTGTGCACGCTGATTGATAAAAGCGAAAGGCGGGATGTTCCAGTGGAAGTGGACTATGCCTGTTTTCATCTGGACGAGGGATTCATTGTGGGGTACGGCCTTGATTATGACCAGAAATACAGAAATCTCCCAGCCATCTTTGACTTAAAATTATAACTACTTTTTTCTTGACTGCACTGTTCTCTACAGGCAATGATTATTTTATATGAAAGTCCTGGTAAATCTGACGGACTTTCATACTTTGTTGTGGACAGGCCGAGGCCAGAATACGGTCTACCCGTGGCAATTATACGTTGAGTCCCACTGATTTTTAAGTCTGTGGAAGAGGTCGCACAGGCTGAAATTTATTTTCATTAGAACTGCCCCAGGGAAGTAGGAAGAAAAAAATAGATACTATTTAATTGGCTATCCACCCAAGCCGGGACAAGCGGTTAAATCAATGACTTAAATAGCCTTGATATGCATAGTCAGCAGGGCTGAAATTTGTCCCGCTTTAGACGGGTAGCCATTTAACTATCTTATTTTTTAGGACGGTAACGTATGATTATCATTTGTGAAAATTGTACCGCTAAATTCAACCTTGATGAAGCACTTTTGAGCCCCAGTGGCTCCAGAGTTCGATGCAGTCAATGCGCCCACCTGTTTCTTGCCTTTCCCAAAGGACATGATCCAGAAAAAATTATTCCGCCATCAATGGAGGTGAAAAAATCTCCACCAGAAGAGGTATCTCCCCCCAAACCGGATGAAAACATTGATGAACCGCCCCCCCCTGTAGGCAAACCTGATGAAACAAAACTGGAGTCCCCGTCCCCTAAAACAGAGTCAGACTCACCCTTCCCAGAAGATACCCTGGAAGCCGATGACATTGACTTTGATGAGGACATGGATCTGGACATGGAGTTGGATTTTTCAGACACAGATTTTGACTTTGATGAAATCGGTCTGGATTTAGAGGACCCCACATCGGATGATGCAGGTGAGATGCCTGATGAGACATTGAAACAAAAAACAAAAACACGCCATGACACTGAGGATGATCTGGATCTTGATTTTGATCTGGAACTGGATCTGGACACGGAACTTGGGCTGGATGACTCTGCACCGGATGATGCAGATGACTTGGATGATGAAACGCTGAAACAAGAAACAATAGCACCCAACGATACCGAGGAAGAGGATTTTGACCTCGATCTGGACATGGAGCTTGGGTTGGATGACCCTGCACCGGATGATGCAGATGACTTGGATGATGAAACGCTGAAACAAGAAACAATAGCACCCAACGATACCGAGGAAGAGGATTTTGACCTCGATCTGGACATGGAGCTTGGGTTGGATGACCCTGCACCGGATGATGCAGATGACTTGGATGATGAAACGCTGAAACAAGAAACAATAGCACCCAACGATACCGAGGAAGAGGATTTTGACCTCGATCTGGACATGGAGCTTGGGTTGGATGACCCTGCACCGGATGATGCAGATGACTTGGATGATGAAACACTGAAACAAGAAACAATAGCACCCAACGATACCGAGGAAGAGGATTTTGACCTCGATCTGGACATGGAGCTTGGGTTGGATGACCCTGCACCGGATGATGCAGATGACTTGGATGATGAAACACTGAAACAAGAAACAATAGCACCCAACGATACCGAGGAAGAGGATTTTGACCTCGATCTGGACATGGAGCTTGGGTTGGATGACCCTGCACCGGATGATGCAGATGACTTGGATGATGAAACACTGAAACAAGAAACAATAGCACCCAACGATACCGAGGAAGAGGATTTTGACCTTGACCTCGATCTGGACACGGAGCTTAACCTGAATGACTCATCACAAGACGGCCCAGGCAAAATGGATGATAAATTTAACCTGGAACTGGATCTTGATGACGATGACATACCTGCCACGCCAGATAAAATCCAGGATCAGGAAGAATCACCTCCAAAAAAGGATATCTCCAAAGAGCCTGGGGATGACACCCCCATTGCACCCAGTTCAACAACAGACCCACTCCAGGATACCCCCCTTGACACAGAAAAAAAATCATCACCCATTGTAAAATTATTTATTATTTTTATTTTTATTCTGATACTTCTTTTGGGTGCCCATGCAGCATCTTTGATGACTGGCATCACCATTCCCTCCATTCCCTTTATTTCTGACCTTAAAATTCCCTTTCTAACAGAATGGGTGACCCCAAAACCACCGCCACCGCCGCCAATCCGAGTGATCCCAGACAAAAAAAGTATCAATGGACAATTTAAAATCAACCAGAAAGAAGGCACCTTGTTTGTCATTACGGGAAACATCCACAACACCTCCCAGGTTACCTGCACCAATGTCAGGGTAACAGGCTCTTTGATAAACACAGAAAAGGCTAAAATCCAATCTAAAACCGTTGTATGCGGGGTCACCATACCCGATCAACAACTTGCCACACTGGAGATATCAGCCATGGATAAAATATTGAGCAATCCAGACCCACAGGCGTCCTCCCCACTGGCCCCGGGACAATACAGTCCTTTTATGATTATTTTCTCAAAACTCCCAGACAACCTTGAAAACTTTACGGTGACCGTGGATAAATTTGATCAAAAATAAAAAAAATAGGCTTTCCATAATTTAAAGCTTGACAAGATCCATGGGCAATTGTATAAAGTTCGAGTTTTGGCGACGTAGCTCAGTTGGTTAGAGCATGCGGCTCATATCCGCAGAGTCCGGGGTTCAAATCCCTGCGTCGCTACCAGATAATACGAAAGCCCCACCGGTAAACGGTTGGGGCTTTTTTGTTTTTTTCAGATAAGTACCCACACATATGTTTTTCGGCATTCCTCAGACATATACCATTAATATTTATGGGTTTTATTTTGAGGAATATATGTTCGGGTACTTACCACATCTTCACCACAAGTCAGGATTCACTCTTTTTCCGTCCTCATTTTCAATGAAAAAAAGTGTGGCCCCCACAGGTGCAAAAGAAAGAAAGAGTATATTCAGCCATGGAATGAGAAAACAAATCCCAAATCCCAGGTGAAACAAAATATTCTTTTTAAAATACCGGAATCGAACCTCAAAGGTATTCATGCGCCGGGCAGGCACCAGATCGGTGTTATCCCAGGCAAGAAAAGCCCCGGCAGCAAGGGCAGAAACCACGGCCACCCCAGGTCCCAAGGGAGTAAGAAGCCCCAGGGTCATGAAGATGAGCATCACAAACATGGGGATAATAGCCCGGGGAATTTCCTGGCGAATCAGATGAAATAGGGTTTTCAACAAAGACATCTCTTCAACGGGGATGTGCGTTTCTCCCTGAATTATTTTTTCTGTGATGCGTGACATGAGATCCATGATAAATACACAAAAAAAGAGTTGGGCAATGAGATAGGCAATAAGACTGGAAAGCATAGCCAGAAAAATAGACAAAAGCCATGAAAGAGCCGTCCAGATATATGTCAGCCACCCCGATTCCGGCATGATCCAGATCATATTGAGAATTTCCCGATGCCACACCAAAATGGAGCTTGCCAGGGCCATGGAAATGAGAATAACGATAAAAAACCGCAATAGCCCCAACATCAAAAGCCTGGGGGTTTTCAGGCCCATCAAAAGCCCCTTGAAATTATAAGTAATCCCTTTTATAAAATTCATTTTTTATTCCTGTTTCTTACTGATTATTTTGTCAGCTAAATCAAGCCCGGAGAATGTATGCCCTGTTTTCAAGAGATGTTGATATACCTTAAAATCCTCAAGAGTATCAAGATCAAACCATATTTTCTCCACCTCAACCTTCAAATGATTTACCTTGGACATGGTGTTTTCAAATACCCTTTCCGTACTCCAGGCGATATTTTTAAATACAGGCGACATATCAATGGCATTTTGAAAGCCGATCATGTAATAGCCCCCATCTGTTGCGGGGCCAATCACCATATCTGCCGTTAATAGATGATCAAAAAAAGAATTAACCGCCGGAACATCAACCAGAGGCACATCGCTTCCCACGAGTATCACCCGGGCATACCCCAGTTGAAAGGAGTCTTCCATGGCCTGGGCCATTCGTTCTCCCAGATCCTTTCCCTTCTGATAAAAATAGATTCCATTCCCACCAAATTTTTCTTTGTATGATGCAATATCATGTCTGTCATCCACATAAAGTGCCAGCTCATATGAGTTAGATGTAAGGTCTGATATCTGCTGCAACACCATTTTTTCATATAACCGTGCAGCCCGGGCATACCCGATCTCCCTGCCAAGCCGGGTCTTTACCTTATTGGCTTCCGGATATTTAAGAAAAAGAATCAATAATTTTTCATGTATCAAACCCATCCTCCATGGGGATTCAACAAGGCACGGTTGACCCCATTTTCGCAAAATCGCTCTACAGAATTTGTAATATCAATTATGCCCAAGTTTCTATTTGTAATCCAGGAACCCGGGAGAAATGTTTGATATTATTTGTAACAAGACTTCTGTCCTGACTAAGCGCATGAGCCGCTATCAACATGTCCATGGACCCAATTGGTTCACTTTTTAAAGAGACTCTGATTTGGCCATAATGTTCTGCGGCTTGCCTTTCCCATGTAAGTATGTCCAGATGACTAACAAAATTATCAATAAGCTGCTGGTGTTTTTTAGGGTTGCTGGAGTTGGCAATACCATACATGAATTCTGCGTAAGTGATAATAGAGATCCCAAGCTGTTCCATTTCCAACGCCTCAAACCGTCGCAAAACTTTGATAGGCTTTTCCCGCATAATGTAGCTACAAATGTCCGTGTCAAGCAGATACTTAATCATCAAATAGGATCCTTTCCTGAACTGGTGAATCTTCCCGATCCTGCATAAAAGTGGGGTCTGCTTTTTCTTTGGACATGAAGAAGTCTCTCCAGGAGTCAGGCTTTGGAGACAGAATAACTTTGTCCCCCTCCTTTGTAATAAAAACTTCTTTGGCCTCAAACCTAAAATCTTTAGGCAAACGTACTGCCTGGCTCCTACCATTTGTGAATATCTTTGCAGTTTGCACTGTTTGATTTATTTGTAATTTTGCTTCCATAGTATGGCTCCTTGTTAAAGTGTACATTATTATATTTCCATAATAGTATAGACCGTGATCTATATCAAGTACAAAATAACCAGCAGGGCCCTGGCAACGGGCCGCTGGGAAAGATCATGGCGATAAAGGCCACAGCAATGTGAGGAAGTACAATGGGGTTCTTGTACACCATGGTTTTGTTCTGCAAATGAACTGAAAAATTGATCTGTCCCCTTTTTCATGAATAATAAAATTTAACCAGCACCCGGGGGGGAACCCCCATGTAATACAATATGGCCAAAAGCGGATTGCGAAGGCTGGTATAGATTATCCCGTCTTTCATCCACTTTCTGGCAGAGGTCAGCACCTTCTGGGGCAAAATTTTAAATCCTGCCCTGGCCTTTTTTATTTTCTGCATCAATGCAATGTCTTCCATAAGAGGAATCTCCGGAAAGCCATTGATCTGTAAAAACAGATCCCGGGTAAGGAAAATGGCCTGATCCCCATAGGGAATACGGGTCATACGGGAACGGATAGAAGCCACACGGGAAACCAATTTTAAAAAAGGATGGGAAGAATCAATGCACAGATCAAAGGCACCACCGGAATTTCCAGAATAAATCACCTGTCGAATTAGCTGGATAAAATCATGGGGAAGCAGGGTGTCAGCATGGAGAAAGATCAGGATATCACCACTTGCTTTCTTTGCTCCCTTATTCTGCTGAATGGCACGTCCCTTGGCTGAAGTTATTTTTTTGACTTTTTTGTCTGATATTAAATTAAGTGTAGACCCCATGGGGTCACCATCCACCACAATAATCTCTAAATTTTCTTTCCCTTTCTTTTCCAAAAGATCAGACAAAAAATGATTGATATTTGCTTCATGCAACACCGGAATAATAACGGACATGAACATGGAGCTTCCTTTTTTATTTAAAAATTTTCAAAATCCTTATCATCATCAAACGGGATGACCTGATCTGGTCTTATCTCCTTTAATTGATAGCCCAGCTCTTTTTTCTTCTGCATCGAAACAGGTTGATGCCTTGAAAAATCTTTTTTGAATTGATTATGATCGTTAAAAGTATGATTTTCATCATGCTTACCTGTTACCAATAGAATAAGTTCGCTTACATAATCTTTGAGTTGTTCCGCCTGGGCATCCATCTCTTCCGAGGCTGAAGCCGATTCTTCTGCATTGGCAGCGTTTTGTTGAACCACTTTATCCATTTCTGTTATGGCAAGAGTCACCTGTTCAATTCCGTTGGACTGTTCACTGGATGCTTCTGAGATCTCAGCAACAATATCTCCGACTTTTGAAGTGCTTTCCGACACTTTACTGAATGCCTCATTGGTTGTTGAGACAAGCTCTGATCCATCTCCCACTTTTTTAACCGTTCCTTCAATGAGCTGAGCCGTATTTTTCGCTGCATCTGCAGACCGTATGGCAAGATTTCTAACCTCTTCTGCAACTACCGCAAAACCCGCTCCTGCTTCACCTGCCCGGGCTGCTTCAACCGCCGCATTCAGGGCCAGAAGATTTGTCTGAAAAGCGATTTCATCAATGGTTTTTATTATTTTTTGTGTTTCTTTACTTGCTTGTGAAATATCTTCCATTGATGTGATGAGCTGTCCCATGGCGTCATTTGCTGTTGTGACAACCTGGTTTGAATCTTTCATCAACGTATTGGCATATCCTGCATTTTCAGCATTTTTCTTTGTCATGGAAGACAACTCCTCCATAGATGAAGAGGTCTCCTCAATGGAGGCTGCCTGTTCAGATGCGCCTTGTGCAAGGGATTGGCTGGATGAGGATACCTGACTGGATGCAGATGCCACCTGATCCGATCCCTCGCTCAGACCTTCGATGATGCGATTGACGGGTTTGGTAATACTTCTGGTGATTAAAAATGCAAATAGAATGCCCAATAGCACTGCAATAATGGTTCCTATCAGCATAATATAATTGGCAGTCGATATCTGATTTTCCATCTTTGTCTTCTGAGCTGCCTTGGCAGATATACACACAGCTACTGCGTCCCCGGCCTCCTTGGTCATTCGTTCGTAAGACTTGTCCTGTAGGGCGGTCAAGTCGGCATAATGATCAAATGCAGCGCCATACGCCTTGACAGCTACCAGAAGCTCATTCATCTGATCAATATTTTCCTGCTGTTTGAAACGAGATTGCAGATCCTGGCCCAGGCTGGTTATTGTTTTAAGCCCGGCATTAACCTTATCTCTGGATTTTTGCTCTCCGGATAGGATGAATTGTTTTTCATCTTTCCGGCTTTCAAGAACCCATTGAATAATGCGATTGGCATCATCGGACTTGACCAGCTTGTCGGTGAAATAGGCATCACCCTGCTTTATCGTCCCGGCCAGCTGGGTCTTCAGATCTTCACGGATTTTATAGACATGATTTATTACAAAAGTAGCATTTTCATTCATAACCTTATTTGCTTGCTGAGAGCGGTTTTCAAAAAATTGCAAGGCTGCTTCTTCATAGGTCTGGTAACTTGCAATGACGGCATCTATTTTTTTAATATTAGCCCCATTGGTGAAACGGGTTCTCATATTCCTGGCCAAATCAAGGAATCTCCCGTTCATTTCTTTCCAGGTGGTTACCACCTTGGGATTGTATACATGTATCCGGGAAGTAAACAAAGCCTTGGCATCCCGTGCAATCTCGATCATGCTGTTGGCATCATCTGCCAATGCGATATTTTCTTTAATCCGGGCAGCATTTTTTTCCCCAACCTCAGTTAACTGAATTTTCATCTGACTTCGAATGTCTTCTGCTTGTTCAATGACAATGCCTGCCTTTTCTTCCATAACAACCATAGTCTGGATTTTCTGATGCCTAAGATCAACAAATTCGTCAAACGCCTTAAGGTAGGAATTACTTTTGTCAATTACACGATCCATCTGGTTTTTGTTTGCCTGCTTGGAAAAACCATTTTTTAATTCACCAGCTCTGTCAATAGTGGCGTTCAGAATGTCTTTCGCCTTTGCAGCAAAGGTATCATCATTGCGTCCCATATAATTTAATACCTGCACTCGGGCATCCGTAATGGATTTCACCAGTTCATTGGCCCCTTCGGATTTTGTAGTCCGATCTACAACGCCTGAGAGGCTGTTAAAGCCAATAAATGCAACGATGCAAATAAAAATTAGCATAGTGGCGAATCCGGTTGAAATTTTTGCTCCTAAACTCATATTTTTCATACCCATACTCCTAATTGTTTTATTAGAACATAAAACTTCCTGGCAACCTCAGCAGAGCCTCTCCCCCGATGGGTAATAGGAACCGGCCAATTGGGCCGTCTACGGTTCCGGCCGGGCCCATTACCCGTCGGGGGGGGCGGCATAATACCATTTTCAATATTCATTGTGTCCATTAGGACATGTCAGCTTACATGAAAGAGTAGACGCATCTAACATTCTTTCACGCTTCGTTGTGGGTAGGCCGGGACCAGAATACGGTCTGCCCGTGGCAGTTATATGAAGGATGGCATTAATCTCATAAAAAATCAATTGGCATACCTTTTAAGGTAAAATGTAGCTGTAATGCTAAAGCCATTTGCGATAAAGGCGAATCACAGTCAGATCCAGCACCAGAAAAAGTAAAATGGGCACAATAATAAACAACAAGGTCAAGCCCGATGCAAGGGACCAGTCCGTTGAGTTCAAAAAAGGGAACAAATATCCAGAATAGGAAGGCACAGAACCACCGCCAATGAGAAACACCAAAAAATAATCTGAAAACGCCACCAAAAAAACAATGGAGGCACCAGCAGTCAAGGCAGGAAGCAACATGGGAATCTCAATTTCCCAGAGGATCTGCCAAAAGCCAGCCCCCAGATTCCTGGCGCACACAATGGCATCAGGATGAATGGTTTTATAACCGGATATCAAGGCCCTTAACATGTAAGGATAACTGTAAACAGAAAGAATCAATGCCACACCCCAATGGGTATCGGCAAGTCCCAACCGAATAAACATCACATGAACCCCAATGGAAAAAGTCATCACCGGAAGTACCGCCGGGGCCAGCAACAGACTTTCAATAATTTTTTTCCCTGTAAACTCCCGTCGACTCAAAAACTCCGCTGGCAACAGAGAATAAACAACGGAAAGTATCACCGCAAGAATCGAGTAAACAAAAGAGGAGGTGATGTGAATGAAAATTCGCCCCACATTTTCTTTAAAATAAATAAAAGTCCGGAAATTCATGGTGTCTGGAAACAGGGAGGGAAATGCCCACTGTCCTGAAAAACTGTGCAACACCAGCACCAGCAGGGGGAACAAAAACACCAGCCACAGCAAAATCAATTTAAGTTTATCGTTTCTCACACCTTTCCCTTATCAACAAAATCCCACTTGCTCCCCAGTTTATTGGAAATCATAAAATAAAAATAAGTAAACAAGGAGGAAATCAAAAATAGAATAACCAGTAGGGCCATGGCAATAGGCCGCTGGGAAAGATCATGTCGGAAATAATAATCATACACCTGAAGGCTGAGCATTCCCGGGGTGCTGCTTCCCAGGATATAGGGAATTTCAAATGCCCCAAAACTGTAGATGAATAGAATCAAAAAGGTGGTGGTGAGAATTTCTTTTAAATGGGGCAGCACCACACTTAAAAAAATTCGTATCTCCCCGGCCCCCAGCTGCCGGGCCGTTTGAATATAGCGTTTATCAAATTTCATCAGCACGGACATGACCATCAAAGTGACAAAGGAAGTCTCTTTGACAATATAGGCAATGATCTCCCCCACACCATACCGGCTGAAAATCAGATTTGGAAACTGTTCCATCTGTGAAATAATGCCAAGATGGTAGCACACCGACGCAATGATACCGGATCGACTGAGAAAAATCATGGTGATAAAGGCCACGGCAATGTGGGGAAGTACAATGGGGATCTTGTACACCACTGTTTTGTTCTGTAAAATCCCGGGCAAATGCCAGATTCCATAGGACAGCAGGGTGCCAAAGACAATGGAGAGCCCAGCTGAAACAAAGGCCACATAAAATGAAAATACAATGGATTTCATAAAATGAGCATGGGTAAAAACAATTTTATAGGCCGTCCACATGGAATCGTAATGAACCAGGGGGTTCATCATCCCCAGAGACTGGATCATTGTCAAAGCAATACCGCCCACAAAAAACAGCGTAAAAGGAATAAGTGCCGGAAACAATTTCAACCAGGATTTCCTCCAAAGGTTTCGATACAACCTATTTTTTCCCCAGCACAAACCGACTCCAGTCATTTTCCAGCCGTGTGAGATAGGCTGCCGAAATTTCAGGTACACCGTGCTGATTCAGCACATCAAGTGAAAGGGTTGCTTTACCCAGATCAAGGTCATCAAAGTTCTGACGGTCCGATGCTTCCAATTTTGTCATGTCCAGCACCGTAAAATCCCCCCAGTTTTCAGGATTGTTTTTTGAAAGTTGTGCTTCCGGAGACAGCAAAAAATTGGTGACCACCATGGCTCCGGCAATGTTGGGGGCATTATAGGCAATGGCCGTAAAGTGGTTGTTGTAAATGGCCCCTTCTTTCATCACAAAGGTTCGTACAGTGGGCGGGTATTTTCCCTCCAATACCTTACTTGACGCATAGGCCTGGTGGTAGGACATGTTCATGTCCACCTCCCCTCTTTCAAATAAAAGCCCCAAAGCCGCGATATCTTTGGGATAGACCTCTCCTTTCTGCCACAGATAGGGTTTTATTTCTTTCAAATATGTCCACAATGCCGGAGATTTCTTTAGATAGAGATCCTCGTCAAACCCCTTCATATATTGTCCATGCCCCCCCGTGGTGGCGTAAAAAACCTGACGGAGAAAAGCAGATCCAGTGAAATCCGGTGGCTGGGGATAGGTAAATTTCCCTGGATGGGTGATGATCCATTGTTTGAGTGCAGCAAAGCTTTCAGGGGGAGGCTGTATCTTGGCAGTATCATGAATAAAGACAAACTGGGCCTTACCATAGGGAACTTCATAATTTTCAACGGGAAAGCCAAAGTCAGATGCCACCGTGGCTGGATCAATATACTCGATGAAATTGGGGAGTTTATCGGCCACCGGACCATACAACAGCCCCGCTTCCCGTAAATTTTTAAAATTTTCCCCATTGACCCACATCACATCAATGGTGCCGTTTTTTTTCCCTGCCTGTTTTTCTGTGAGAAGCTTATTCACAAACACGGCAGCATCCATGGGAACCCTATTCAATGCAATATTGTATTTTTCTTTCAGATTCTTTGCCACATAGCCATCCACCCACTTATTGATGGTGGCAGAACCGCCCCACATGTAAAAGTTCACCGTGGTTCCCCAGGATTTTTCCAAGGCCTGGTCATAGGACAAAGAGCGCTGCTCAGGGGCTTGCTGTTGACAGGACACAAATAGAAGAACTAAAAACAGAATCAAACCACATTTTTTCATATACCTCTCCTTAAAATAAACTCAGCTACCCAAGTAAGGCTGGATAAATTTTAAAACAAAGTCTATTAGCAGCCTTGGAACTTAGGTTTTGCAAACAGGTCATCAACCCCAAAATCCTTGTGCGCTTAGGGGACACACTTTTAAATCTGTCCCCGCCTCTGAAATGAAAAATTTATTTCGGACTCATTCCTTAAGTGGGTAATCAATTATCCAATGGTTCTTTCAGGATCTTATTAATGGTAAGATCCACAGTATCCCCTGTTTTAAAATGAGTATTAAGACTGTTAACATAAAAGCTTAAATTGTCATTTTTTATATGATAGCTGATATTTGCCCCAAAGAAAACGATTTCCGTGATTTTCCACTTTCCCTGGGGATTGCTGGACATGGTGGCAGCTTCAGCCCGAAAATAATATTGTTGGGTGGTAAAATCCAGCGCTTCTTTTATTAATATTTTACCAACGGCTTCCGGGGAAAGAATATTCACCTGGCCCAAAAAGGAGGCCGTTTTAATGGATATGGGCTCGTGGTACACCCGGTTGACAGTATCGAACTGCACCAACTCTCCGTCCAGCATCACCCCGATTTTATCGGACATGCGAAAGGCCTCCTCCTGGTCATGCATGACGGCAATGGTGGTGGTATTAAATTTTTTCTGGGTATGGTGAATAAATGAAGCGGTGTCCGCTTTGAGATTTTTATCAAGGTTGGCAAAGGGTTCATCCAAAAGCAAAATGGAGGGACTGATGATCATGGCCCTGGCAATGGCCACCCGTTGTTGCTGACCCGCACTCAAGGATTTGGGGTATTGTTCCCGCTTATCCTGGATCTGGAAACATTCCAGCATCTCCTTTACTTTTTCTTCAATGCGTTTTTTATCTGTTTTTGAGGCTCTCAAGCCAAAGGCAATGTTATCGTAAACCGTCATATTGGGAAAAAGCATAAAATTCTGAAATACCATGACGGCAGGGTTTTTGCCGTTGTGGCTGGCTGTAAACAAAATTTCTCCGGAATCGGGTTGTTCCAGACCTGCTATCATTTTAAGAAGGGTGGTTTTCCCCACACCTGATGGCCCCACAAACGAAATAATATCACCTTTTTCTGCACCAAAACTGATATTTTTGAGTAATGCCTTATCTCCAAAGGATTTATTCAATTGTTTTACTTCAAAAAACATTCAATATTCCCGAGGTACACTTTTATTTTGTTAAAGGTGGTTTGATCTTTTAAGGCCCTTTCCTGGGCGGTGTACTCAACATAGGCCATGAAACACCAGCTCAAGGCTCTCAAAAGAATCGTTTTTTCCAGCATGGCGGTTTTAAATTCAAGTTCATCAAATGAAAACTTAGGCGTTATTAAATGGTAATATTGTTGTAGAAAATCAAGTCGTCCTTCCGGGGTGAATTTAAAATCCGACTTCCACAGTGTGGTGGTGGGGATAATAAAATGTGCCAGATCCTGGTAGCGGCAGGAGATCACCGCCTTTTCCCAATCCACCAGAAACCCCTTGTTGTCCCGGATGATGAAATTACCGGAATTGACCTCAGTGTTGACAATACAGAGGGGTTCATGGGCAAACAGAGCTTGGCGCTGTTGTCTGAGTTTTAAAATTTTTTCATGGTAATTGAGAAGTGCTGCCTTTTCTTTTGCCAGGGGATGGTCAGAAAATTTATGTAAAAGCTGGTAACTCTCCCGGGCAATCTCCCCCATGGGGTCTGTCTGATATACCAATTTTTCAGATAGGGGCAATTGGTGGATGGCTGCAAAAATTTTGGGGACCTTATCAAGATCCTGGTTAAAAACAAAGCTACGGCCGGGGATAAAATCCATAAGCAGCACCCCTCCCAGGGCCGTATCCGATGCCACATGCCGGGGCTTCGGAGTAACCCCGGAGGCCTCAACGGACTTTAACACATTATATTCATACCGAATCTGATCTGCCTGGTTCAGTTGGGTGCCATGATTGATGCGAAAGACATATTTTTGCTGGTCTGCACTGATAAGATAATTTTCATTGTATTCCCCTGCAGCCAGAAATGAGACCGCATCCACCCTGTCAAGCCATTCATTATTTGTGATGATCTCGGTGATACGGCTGGAAATTTCTTCTCTATTCATAATTTTTCATACTCGCCATTCGAACGTTTTCAGTAAGTTCTCAATAATTCGGGGCGATAAAGCCTGTTTACCCTTTAAACGTTGGGTAGTATTCAAAAGGATTCCTTGAATGCCCGGATTTATTGAGAACTTAGCATTTTTATGGCATCCTTCATATGACCCCAAAAGTAGTTTACAGTCTTTTGGAAAAAGCTCCTGCAAATGTGGAATGCTCAAAAAAAGTGTAAAGTTCTTTTGAAAAATGCCATTTTTATTCTTAATTATTTATAATCACTGCCAAACTGCTCAAGTCTTGCAGCCAGGATATGAAACTCATCTTTGCCAACCTGGGACATGCACACCCGCATGCCTTCATACTCACTTCCCGTTCCGGAAAGAGCAATGGCACTGACACCGTAATATAAAAGCCTTTCCACAAGTTCTGCCCCTGTCATGCCGGGAAAGGACACAGTAAAATAGAAACCGTCGCCAAGGACCTCTTCCAGATCCATGCTGTATACGATTTCAAACCCGGCTTTTTTAAACAGCTCTTTAATGGCAACGGCCCTTTCTCCATACACCCTGACATTTTCCACAAAATCAAATTCACCGTCATTGGCAGCCTTTAACATGGCAGCAAGGCCATACTGAGCCGAATGGGAGGTGCCTGAAGAAAGGGAATAAAGAATTTTATAGATCAGGGTATATCCAAACTTATCAGAGCCGAACCGCTCCTTTAAATAGGGAGATTGCCGGGCATAAACGTCCGGGGAGATGGCAAGAAGTCCCACCCGCTGTCCGGCATAACTGAAGGTTTTGGAGCTTGAGATAAGAAGAATATAATTGGTGGTATATTTTGCAATGGTGGATTGAAAAGGTGCCTTCCCCGGCATGGAAAGATCTTTTCTAAAATCCATTGCAAAATAGGCCAGATCTTCAATGACAATGACATCATATTTATCTGCCACCTTTGCAATAATTTTCAGCTCATCGTCGTTAAAACATATCCATGAGGGGTTGTTGGGGTTGGAATATATGATGCCGGAAATATTGCCCTTTGCACAATAGGCTTCCAGCTTTGCTTCAAGCTTAGCCCCTCTGTGGGTGTAGACATCAAAGGCCTCATACTTCTGGCCTAACACATTCAGCTGCTGTTTTTGAACCGGAAACCCCGGGTCAAGGAAAAGAATGGTATCCTTTTGGGCATCCATATTTCCAAGGATCATGAAGCTTGCATAGCCCCCCTGCATGGAACCCACTGTTGGGATACAGCAATCTTCAGGCACCTCCACATCCATGAACAGCTTTATAAATCTGGAGGCTTCCTTTTTAAGGGATAAAATTCCTTCAAGCATGGGGTATTTCGCGGCAACCCCATTTTTTAATGCATCAATTTCACCATTAATGCCGACTTCAGGGGGCGCAAGCCCGGGAACACCCATTTCCATTCGAATGAATTTTTCACCCGATGCCTGCTGAATTTCATTGGCAACTTTAACGATTTCACGAATGGTTCCATTACCAATGGATGGAATACCAGATGCTTTGATTTTGTCTTTAACCACCTTAAAATCAATGGGGGTATTCTGATGTTTAAAATCCGTTATCATGACAACAATGACCCTTTCTATTTTAATTAATTGTCCACCACCCGGGGAATTTAATCGCACCTACCCACCTTAAGGAATCAGTCTTAAATAACTTGCCCTTTTCAAAAGGTACTATCGTTGAAGGATAGTGCTCCCCAATTTTTAAATGGGGATGATGTTATTGCGGACTCATCCCTAAGCAGTCAGAGGGGTGATTAAATTAGCGCCCTTTGAGCGGACTTTTTGCAACTCGTTAATTTAACAGTTCATAAAATGGAAATTCCTATACTATCAAGTTACCCGGCTTGTTACTACCATCACTACTACACAATGATCAAGTTTTTTTATATTAAAATGAAGTGTCCAAGTAGCCTCAACAGAGCCCCCGGGGAGGGGTGATGGAACAGACCAATTGGGCTGTCTAACAGTTCCGGGTCGCTTCCATTACCCCTCCCCGGGGGCGGCATACAGCCATTTGGCTCCGCGTCTACGACCCTATATTCGTTGTGTCCATCAGGGCATGGGCGTTATATTGACAGATATCCAGAAGGATTCAGATTTGATTATATATCGTAAGGAAATGTGACCCATCACGGATTTGCGTGGAAATTAATAGTTTCCAATTCCGCATTGATGGCAGGACATTTGTCAATTATGCCGAATATTCAGATGGATTTTCAGTGCCGGTACCCATTGCCCAAAAGGCAGGAATGGCGTTCAAGCCTTTTGTTGCCAATCACAGTATGATCTTGAATACCACCTTTTTTTACTGACAGCCCTGGCAAAAAAACTGTTTCCCCATATTCCCATGGTAACCACCTGCCATGGCACCGAACTAAGGCAATATAACAACTGCCCCCATCTGAGGCGCTTTGTAAAACGCCATTGCCAGAAGCTTAACAGGATCATCGCCCTGTCATCGGAGCAAAAGGCAGATATCTCCCGCATCTTGGATATCCCACCTGACAAGATTGTAGTTGCAGGCGGTGACTATGATGAAACCCTGTTTACTCGGGTTCCCAAACCCCCTGTAGGAACCGTCCACATTCTGTATGCCGGCAGCGTCCCGCCTCATTTTCCATGGCCTGGGCCGCATTGGTGAGCAGTTCTAATTATGACATTTGATGGCTTTCCAAGCTACAAATTTACGCTTTCGCTCAACGTAAATTCAGCACGTTACGCACCATTGGTGCCGTTTGAAAACCCATAATTAAAATGGCTGTACCTGGAGGGATAATGATTTTTCTGAAAAAGGGAGTTTTGAGAAGATTATGTTCGGGAGCAAACAAAAAAACCATCCAAGGAATCGTTATTCCTTGAATGGCTTTATTTTTTTAACTGAAATACTAATGAAATAAATGGCGTCCCCAAGGGGATTCGAACCCCTGTCGCCGGCGTGAAAGGCCGGTGTCCTGGACCGGGCTAGACGATGGGGACGTAAAATTTTATATTTTTGAGTTAGGATGGTGGCGGGAGCGACCGGACTCGAACCGGCGACCTCCTGCGTGACAGGCAGGCGTTCTAACCAAACTGAACTACGCCCCCGCAACCTTTCTCTTGTATGTGGTGCCCAGGAACAGAATCGAACTGCTGACACGGGGATTTTCAGTCCCCTGCTCTACCGACTGAGCTACCTGGGCTCAACAAGATGAAAGAGGTTTTAAAGGTTTTTCCTCCATCTGTCAACCTTTTTTAATTCAATTTGAAAAATATTGAATCCATTGCCATGGCATGGTAGGTTACCCCAGTTTTTTTTTTAGATAAATCAAAGGGTAAGTTATTTAAGACCGGTTCCTAATGATTAAAGATTCACAAACCCGACAATTCTTCCCTGATCTAAAAAACCAAGGGATTTTTTGCCAATTTTTTATAACACCCATGTCCTAGCGAACACAACGAATATAGAAAATGGTATCATGCCGCCCCCCCGACGGGCAATGGGCCAGGCCCGGAACCGTAGACGGCTCAATTGGCCGGTTCCTATTACCCATCGGGGAGGGGCTCTGCTGAGGGCACTTGGATACTTCATTTTCATATAAGCATGAAAGAATATTAGATGCGCCTACTCTTTCATATAAAAACTCACATGGCAGTAACCACCTGCCACAACAAAATTTGAAACAAACAAAAGACAAAAAGACATGAACAAAATTATTCTCATCAACATCTCAGGTCAGGACAACAAAGGCTTGGACACCTGCTTCACCGCCATTCTGGCCCACTACAATGTCAATATACTGGATATTGGACAATCTGTGATCCATGAACACATCTCACTGGGTATACTTGTGGAAATCCCCGTTGACACCGACTTTTCATCCATTTTTAAAGATATGCTCTATGAAGGGCATAAAAGAAACCTGGCGGTGGAAATAAAATCCGTTGAAATCGATGAATATGAACGATGGGTTCAGGCCCAGGGAAAGGAACGCCGGGTGATCACCCTACTGGGTAAAAAGGTCACAGCCCTCCAAATTTCCAGGGTCACCGCTGTCATTGCCGACAATGATCTCAACATTGACGACATCACCCGCCTCACCGGCAGAATTTCCCTGAAGAATGGATTGGATCTTCCCACCCGGGCCAGTATCCAGCTCACGGTCAGTGGCACCCCTGCCAACATAAAATCCATGCGGGGGGATTTCATGAAGATCTCCCAGGAGACCGGCATAGATATTTCCTTTCATATAGACAACATTTACAGCAAAAACAGAAAAATGGTGGTATTTGACATGGACTCCACCCTGATCCAGGCCGAGGTCATTGATGAACTGGCAAAACTTGCCGGTGTGGGGGATGCCGTGAAAAAAATCACAGAATCGGCCATGCGGGGTGAAATTGACTTTAAGGAGAGTTTTAAGAGACGGGTGGCCCTGCTCAAAGGCCTTAAAGAAGAACAACTAAAGGACATAGCGGCCAATCTGCCCCTTTCCGAGGGGGTGGAACTGGTCACCCGGACCCTGAAGGGACTGGGATACAAGCTTGGCATCCTTTCCGGCGGATTCACCTTTGTGGGCGAATACCTCAAAGAAAAACTGGGGTTTGATTATCTCCATGCCAATGAATTGGTGATTCGAGACGGTGTGGTCACAGGAGAGGTCACCGGTGACATCATTGACGGTGATAAAAAAGCCTGCCTGTTGAAACACCTGGCAGAAAAAGAAAATATTTCCATTGAACAGACCATTGCCGTGGGGGACGGGGCCAATGATCTACCCATGATCACCATTGCGGGCCTGGGGGTGGCCTTTAATGCCAAACCCATTGTCCGGGCCCGGGCAGAAACTGCCATTTCCAGTGTGGGACTGGATGGGCTACTTTATCTCATTGGCATGCATGACCGGGAAATTCCCAAAGGGAGCTGAAAAATGTTTCTTGAATGTCGGGATCTGGGATACCGCTACCCCCAATCCCCTGAATTTGTGTTCCAGGATATTTCACTTCAACTGGATACCCCGGGGTTTCATGCCCTGTTTGGTCCTTCGGGTGTGGGGAAAACCTCCTTTGCCAAGCTTTTGACCGGTGATATCAACGGATATACGGGCGAGATTCTTAAAAAGGAAAACGCAATCTTCTTGTACACCTACAATCAAGAGCGGTTACCCGGATGGTCTTCCATTGGCCGCCATCTGGATAAGATCACCCCTCCTGGCATGGCAGACCTTTGCCAGGAGCTTGTGGAAATCTTTGGCATGGAGCCTTTCATGAACCAAAAGTTCTCCCAGCTATCCCTGGGCCAGCAGAATCGAATCAATCTTATCCGTTATCTGCTCCAGGATTTTGATCTGCTGG
Organism: uncultured Desulfocicer sp.; assembly: GCA_964433355.1. Classification (GTDB taxonomy): domain Bacteria; phylum Desulfobacterota; class Desulfobacteria; order Desulfobacterales; family Desulfobacteraceae; genus Desulfocicer. Next base: position 12,697 of record CAYSSE010000009.1, on the reverse strand, counting down.
TGATGGATGAAAGCCTTGCCAATGTGGATGAACGCTCCAAGGAAAATATTATTTTTAAAATAAAGGAGCGATTTCCTGACAAATATTTTCTGTACATCTCCCACAATCTTATGGAAGTATCCAAATTCAGCAACGCGATCCTGGTATTGTTAAAGGCAGGAAAACAGCCCCAGACAAGTCTTATAAAAGGATTGAATATCCATCGCAATGATGTCATAAACAGCCATGAACTGGACACGGTTTTATTGGGGATCATGAATGCTTGTTAGACGAATTTCACAATTTTTTATTGTATATGGTGCAGGGATTGGGTTTTTGTTGGCCCTTAAATCAATCCTGGGGCTATCTGATTATGTAATCCCCGGGTTCATGGAAATCTGGAATACCGGCCTTGCCGTGGCCAATGATTATCTGTACGATGTACTAAATACCCTGGGGGTGGCCATGATCGGCCAGATCCTCTCCATTATCATGGCCTTTTCCATTGGTACTGCAGCACGGAAAAGTAGCTGGCTTGGTTCCTTTATAAAGGCTGCCGCCTATAATATCCAGGCATACCCCATTGTGGCCGTGGCTCCCATCATTTTTATCCTGCTGGGGGATGGATTCGCCTCACGCCTGATCATTGCCGCCATGATCTGCTATTTTCCTTTGCTCTTGTCCGTGGTGAGTATCATGTCTGAACCCATCACCGACATTGAACATTTTTATCTGGCCACCGGGAGAATGCGTTGGCAGCTGGAAATCAAAATCCGGGCCTTTGAAAATATCCGGAAACTCACCACTGTGATCTCCGGCAGTGCCACCCTGGCCATGGCAGGCACCATTGTGGCAGAATTCATTGCAGCCAACGCCGGTATTGGCCATGCCATCCGCATTGCCCTTTACCAGAGCGATCTTTCAAGGATTCTGGCCGCCCTTTTTCTCATCGGTATTTTTCTTTCCCTTTACCAGGGTACCCTGGAATGGCTGGGGGAAAAAATCATCAAAAAATGGGTCATTCTTGACCCGGAGGAAATCCCATGAAAAAAAACACCACGCAATTGTTGTTTATCCTTTTTATTTCATGCGCTGTTTTCAGCGTCTCCCTGTTTACGGTTTCTCCCTGTCAGGGGGAAGAAACTCTCAACTATCGCCTGAAATGGCTTTTCAATGCCAGTGTCACAGGGGATATTCTGGCAGAAGATCAGAATCTGTTTGCCGGAGAAGGCTTAGATGTTAAGGTCAAGGCAGGTGGGCCGGAGCGAGATGCCATAAGGGAACTTGAAATGGGATATGCCACCTTTGGCGTGGCATCGGCAGATCAGGTGATCCGGGCCCGGGCCAAGGGGGCTCCGGTGGTGGTCATTGCCCAGCTATTCCAGGTCAATCCCCTGCAATGGATCAGTAAAACTAACAAGCCTGCCATCAATACCGTGGAAGATCTCCGGGGACGAACTGTGGGCATCACCTATGGCGGAAATGATGAAACCATCATGAAAACCCTTCTTGCCCGGGCAGGCATCAAGGAAAATGAACTGACCCTTGCCAGTGTCCGATATGATTACACGCCCTTTTACATGGATAAAATTGAAGTCTGGCCGGTGTACAAAAATGCCCAGGGCATTATCATCGGTGAAAAGCTCAGAAAGGAAGGGGAGGATATTCGATTTTTCAACCCCGGAGATCATGGGGTTCAATTTGTAGCTAACTCAGTGGTGACCTCGGAAAAAATGTTAAAAAATAATCCAGACACCGTGGCCCGGTTCAAAAAGGCTCTGTTAAAGGGGTGGCACATGGCCATGGATCCTGCCAACCAGGACATGGCCCTGGCCGTCCTTGAAAAATACAACAAGGACACCCCCAGGGCACTCCAGGAAAAACAACTGGCAGCCACCCGGGATCTGGTATGGCCAGATCGAACCAAGGATATCGGACGCATTGATGTTAAGGCCTGGCAGCAGACAGAACAAATGATGCTGGAACAGGGGTTGATCAAATCAACCGTTAAAATTGAAGCGGCATTGATCATTCCCTCAAAAGATAATTCTAATTAAAACAAGTAGCTATGTTTGGCATCCTTCATATCACCCCAAAAGTAATTTACACTTTTAAAAGGGCGCGTACCGTAAAATGGGCACCCATCTTGTAAAAGTGTAAAGCAGGAATGAAGGATGCCCTATGTTTTTATAAAAGTTAGGACTCACGACTCCCCATTCGCTCATTTTAAGGTTTAAATCATTAATTTTGAAGATCAGGTATTGTTATCACTCGATGTTCAAATTTTTTTTAAATATTTAATATAATTACATAATATCACTTAGTCTCCGTTAAGCTCCTCACCTGCCGCGCCAGTGACTTACGGGTAAGCGGCTCTCATTCTCGCGGTCAGGTGGAACGACTTGTTAGACCTTCTCTTATGGTATGTTTTCCTTTGATGATATTTCTACCAACAGTGTAGCAATAAATACTAGTTGGTATAAAATCCAGATTAACATTTTTAAGCTTAATCTTCCCAGTTTTCGTCAGTGTTGTTACGGCAGCATCCTCTAAATTATTGGAATGGCAAAACTGGATTAAGTTTTTTAAATCATATGGTCTATTGTAAAAGCGATCTGTCCATTTCACCTCAATTGCCCATGAAACTATTTGATTTTTATCAATATTTACAATATCAACCTCACCATTTTTCCACCTTGCATAGTGGAGCAGCGTGTCTGAGTGAAACCACTGAGAAAATATTGCCGTTTCAGATAACCCCCCGATTGCTTCATCGTTATTTTTGATTGGCGAAAATAATGCACTACGGATAGAAGGATTCGTCAAATATACCTTAAAAAAATTAGCCCTTTTAAAACGTTTGGCATTTCTGTCGACTCTATGAACCGTCTTTATTAAAAACGCAGCCTCAAGATATTCTATATATTTTTTTATGGTATTTTTTGTGACCCCTGACCCCTTTGAGAGCTCATCCAATGAAACTTCATTTGATGAATTAAAGGCTAAGGTTGTAAATAAGTAGTTTAATTCCTGAATATCTTGAATGCCATAAAGCCCTGGTAAATCTCTGAGTAAAACTTTATCTATAATATCACTCTTAATAAAACGGCCAGGATCTGCCTGTATCATCTCAGAAAAAATGACCTCTGGGTAACCACCATAGTTAAGATAGTGAATGAAATTATCGTTTAATTCATCAATGTTGTCAGATGTATAGAAGTCTTTATTGGATATCGGGGGGCAAACAAGGTGGTTTTTATCCAATAACTCTAAGTATTCATGAAAAGTAAGTGGTGGCAAAAGAAAATCAGTAAATCTTCCTGCACCAGATTCATTGCTCTTCAACCTTAGAGCTGCGGCGGCAGAACCAGAAACGGTACATTTTAGATTCGGTAAACTGTCTACAATAAGTTTCAGATGAGTTTCCCAATTTTTTAAATATTGAATTTCATCAAAAAAAATGTAGCATTCTTCTTCAAGAGGATCAATTCCTGTTGCCTCAGAAAAAATTTCTAACAATGAATCTAAAGAAAGACCATTATAAATTGGATGATCTACAGAAAAATACACAATCCTTTTAGAAAATATGCCGTTACTTACGAGATTTTGAATTGTATGGTGGATCAATACAGTCTTTCCAACCCGTCTTGGCCCCATTAAAACAGTTGCTCTTCGTATTTTTCTTGACTCTATTAAAGGAAAAAAAAGTTCAAGATATGCTCGTGGGTTATAAGCACTGTATATCTTAGGGATTTTATCGTTCTTCCACCAAGGGTTTTCAATATTAAGCCGCTTTATAATTTGCTCTTTTGGCACTTTTTTCATCAACACCTCGCTGTTAAGGTCAATCGTTTGATCTTAAAATATCACATATGAATATAAAGTCAATAGCTTGATTTTATCAGCAAAAATAGCGCCTCGGTTGTGAAGCCCTAAAAGCGCCCTGACCGGTGGTACTCAGTCTGATGAACCACTGGACCTTAATAGCGGACACATACGCTAAAATTGCGCCGCGCTTTTAGGGTCGTTACCAACCGTTTGTTAGCACTTTTCTTGCCACAACATCTCCAAACTCCTTTTTACTGCCCTTCCTTCCTGACAATTTGACAAACAATTCCAACGATCCAACTTTTGTACAAGGACTGTACGTGAATGCGTGACGGTGTCAAGTTTTTAGCGAGCGTGAGAATTTTTTGAGCCACTGCCTATTCTCCCTACGTTGACGATCTCACGACAGTTCTTCGAAAACGAACCATCACCGATGTTGTACTGTGGATGATATGAATATACACATCGCGTTTCGCGATACAGCGAGACGCAACAGCCCAGATTCCGAAAAAGCCACCTCGTGCGCTCCGCTTGCCGCCGCGCCAAACATTGAGCGTGACATCACCACCCAAACCTTTCAGAGCGGGGGCAAAAGCGGCTCATAGCCTCTCCGTTGCTATCGGATAACTGATCGTCTCGAACGCCTCTGCATGTGTTGTCTCCCCACAACACATTGCTATGTGCCAGTCATGTCGCCATTGTCTGCCTTCCATATTCCCCACGGGCCACACTGATACACTATTTTCGCGGCCATTTCGGAATTAAAAAGGGGGTCTGATTTCGATAGGTCTCATACTCGTGTCCAAACCGGAGCAGCAATTCCCGCTCTTCGACGAATTTGTGATAGACACTCCCAACGATCCAGCCGAACAGCAGGCAGATTAGCCCATGAAAGAGTGACCCAAACCACACGCCCACCCCAAAATAGTACCATAAGGCGCCAAACTCGATAGGATTCCTGCTATAGCGGTATGGACCTGTGATGACAAGATGTTGTGTTGGAGCGTTCGGGGCCGGCGTTCCTCCTCCACGAGTGAGTTGCGAATAGGTTGCCCAGCATAAGACCACAAGCCCAACGAGTATGCTTGATACGGCAAGGAAATCTGTGACGAGGGGTGGAAGTGTCCATGAAATTCCGAACCATGCTGAAAGCAAGAACAATATTATAGGCAATATGACCAGAAAGAATATCGTGCCGATCAATAACGAGAAAAACTTGGTAAATCTGCCGGTATTTCTTTGATGGAATTGAAGTAATAGTCTATAATATGACGTTAAAATTTTCATAGCTCCTCGCCTTGTTCTGTATATCGCATAATCCAATTTCACCTCAGATATTTTAGCAAAACCGTTACTATTAGAGTGGGGTGTCTAAATCCGCCACTTCTCTTGCTCGGTTTCTGAACTCTGCTATGCTTGTTGAAAAGAGCTTAAAAGCAGGCATTTCAATCAATATTGTCAGGTCTTAAAACCGAGTAAAAAAAATAGAAGGAAAAGTGGTTTTTTGGACATCCCACTATTAGAGCGCTAACGCCAAGCTCACCTGCCGCGCCAGTGACTTACGGGTAAGCGCCTCCCGTTCTCGCCGTCCCCTGGAGCGCCTGGTTAGCCGGTCGTATTTGCATTTTCGGGGTTGAGCATAAGATGGGCCACTATGCGGCAAATAAATTCATATCCATTATAAATACCCAGAATAATAGGGTTTATTTTTTTATTTTTAAAATTTTACCGTAGGTGGCCGACGTTATGATCAAGCCCGCATTTTTTCTCATTGACTTAATTCATTGTTCAGATCCAAAATAGATGAAATGGATTTCACAATTTCATGATGAACCGTGCGGGTATTTCAGGCAGCCTCCTCTTTCTCCCGACTCACCACATCAAGGTCAAAGCCTTTTGCTTTGATAATATACTGAAGCCCTTCACGGAAAAGAATTGGATCTTTCTCTTTCATGGTATCTTCTATGTACAGTTCAAGAAATTCGGGATCTTCTTTTAACTGTTCAACGATAAATTTATCATGATCGGCTGTTAACATTTTTCACCGCCTTTCTTTCCTTATACGTTGACCAATGTTCCTTGGCCTGTTTTATATCTTCATCTTGGGTACTCTTATCCCCACCACAGAGCAGAACAATGATAGTCTCTCCATCATTGGCATAATAGACCCGATACCCTGGGCCATAGTCGATCCGCATTTCATGAGCACCCTCTCCTATCGGCTTTGTATCGCCAAAATTTCCATACTTTGCTTGGGCAAGACGCTTGGTTATTTTTATTTTTGCACGCTTATCTCTCAAAACACGAAATCATCCCTGGAAAGCGCTTTTTCCATCCATGGTCATGTAATGCACTATTTTTTTCAATGTCGTTTCCATATACAATAATATCACCTCGGACATGAAACAGTCAAGGCTCTTGAAAGAGCCAATTTTCTATCAGTAGAGAATGAATTGGAAAAACATTCGATTAGTTCGTTTTGTATCTCCGAAAGATACTCTCAATTTTAAGGTTATCAGAACTCTGTTTTTATGAGAGCGTTTTGAACTGCTTGTAATAATTTCATTGGGTTAGAACTTTTTTTATAAAAAGTTTCGGTGCTCTCCCGCTGCTACTTTGATTATGATTTGGTTACATATTTATAAGTTAGAAGTTCCCTAAACTCCCAGGCATGGTCAGTTATCCCAGCTGCCATTGCTGGTGTTCTCGGGCGCCATTTTTTTTGAAATCGATCATCGGAATTCGATATTTTTTCCCTGAGACTCATATGAGGACGCGCAAAATTATAAAAAGCTTGAAAGAAAATAGTCTGTTTTTTGAGATTCTCTCTTTTTTTGCTGAAACCGAGAGTTTTGCGTCCCAAGGGTGCCAAGGATTGCCTGATAGTAAGGTTCAACCTTTCCAAAAAGCTGGTGCCTATATTGATTCCCAATTTGGCAAGACGCTCCGCTCCGCATCTGATGCGATGATTAATACCGACCAGTCTACCTTTTTTCTTCTCTTTTACTACCTGAGCATATACGAGATCGGGATGAGGTTCTTTTACAGGGTGTTTGGGCCGACCTGGTTTTCCGGTCCGGGGAAAAACTTTGAGTTGATGGTAGTGCTCAAGCAATGCATTGTAATAACAGCTAAAGCCATCACTAAAAAAACAAGGAACTCCCATTACAATTCCGGCGGTCAATGCAATCAGAGAAAGGGCGGTTTCAGCTGTCCGTGGTCCCACAATAATCCCCAAAATAAGTCTATATTCCGGTGCAAAACTGATCCAAGTCCATTGCTGCCCCTCTTCTGAATCCGAACTGTCACTTTCAGTAGAAACAGGATCTTCTTCCTCACCATTATTCGTTTTTCGCCGGACAAAGCTCCACATTTCATCCAGTTCTACTCGGGTCACAGGAAGATCTTTGAGAAGAACTTGATTAATTTTATTCATTTTTTTATACGCTCGATCCAACCAGGACAAAATAGTGTCTTTTTTGATATCAAGTACCAAGGCGATCCCTGTGATATCCACTTTCACCAATATCATCTTTAAGGCCATCATGACTTTTTCTTCTTCCGTTTTCAGATCAAAGAAAACTGTATCACGCGTTTCAGAAAAGGTTTCATTGCATGTAGTACAACGAAAAATATGTCGTTTTCCACTTTTTGTCATATACGTGCTGATCGATATTATGTTTCCTTGATTTGCTTGTCCGTAATCCATACATTTTTTATTCGGACAAGGCTGATTCCAATCTGATGCTCGTCTCATAAAATCCTCCTTTGTCTTTTATGAAAACATAAAACGTGTCTCAGAATGGTCAAGTTATAATCAAAGTAATAGCGGGAGAGCACCCAGGAATTTCGGAACCAAATAACACCTAAATGGTGCTTGCAGAATCCGATATACGAATGGTGAGTCTGAAATTTGCTTAGCGGCTGATTCAATAGCAACTCGAAAACGAAGTCCCAGACCAGCTTGACACTCCTCATAATACAAGATGGCTTCTAAAAATTCTTCCTTGGCTTCAGGGTCAAATCTTACAGAATTCATTTGGTTATTAATCTCTCAGCCTCTAAAAAAACTTCATGCGCTGGTATTCCAGGACGCAGCCCTTTTTGATATTCTTTATATCTACGTTCAGCTTCATCAATCCATGCAATATCAATATCGGTTAATGTATTTTCGTTAAGAGAGCTTAGCAAGCGGTCGGCTAAAAAAGCCCTCTCCTGAACCGAGAGGTCAAGAGCTTCATTCTCTATCTTTTTCAGTAATTCACTCATATTTTATAGATCCTTGTATTTGTATTTTTAGCATCCCAACAATACCATACTTTAAAAAAAATTGAGAGGGTTTCTTCAGTCCATCATGCAGAAGCGAACGTTAAGGGTAACGGGCAGTAAGGGTTTTCAATAAAGTTGATTGAGAGTATCACCGTTCCAAAGTCGTTCCAATATTAATAGAAAGCAGCCCCCTTGCTGTCCGGTTCACCTGCTGGTTGGGTGTGACGTTAATGATATTCTTGAATTAACACTTCAGCTGGGATCCCAAGACCATTATGCAAATTTCTTATCATAGCAATAGTTAAAGGTCTAACTCTATTAAGTATTTCTGCAACTCGACCACGTCTGCCAATGAAAGGTTCAAGGTCTTTCCTGCTTAGGTTTTTTTGTTCCATAATAAATTCTAAATACGAGATGGGATCAGGTGCAGGAATTGGGTGATGAATTTCTTCGTAGGCATTTATAAGAGTCACTAAAATTTCAAGGCGATCAGATTCTTCACTCGATAAAGAAGGGGATTCCATCAGGTTAGCTGTTATTGCAAGAGCTTCATCATAATCAGCTTCAGTTTTTATTAATTTAATATCCATTGTTACACCTCTGCTGCATTAATGTTATCGTATTCTTTATGTGTTCCTATAAACCGTATAAATATTATTTGCTTATCAAACCTGACGATGCAAATTAAACGAAATTTATTACCGCCAATATTGAACACTATGCGGGTCGCATTGAGAATACTGACCGTGCTGAACCTTTCTTTAATTTCAGCATTATTTTGCCAGTTTGCTATTTGTACGGAAAGCAAAGCCTCCATATTGCACAATATGAGAGGATTCAATTCATGGGGCAGGGTAAACACAAGATGAAAATAAGGCACCGGTAACAACTCTGCTTTCCGGTTGTTCAGCCAATCCTCCTTTGCCATGGTCTGACATTTGGGACAGTGACGGTTTCTGCATGAGTTATAGGCATTTCGGGTATGACCGCAACTGTCGCAGAACTCAACATGCCCTCCCTGAGCTGCTGTCCGACAGGTAATGATCTGGTTGATAACCCCAACCTGTCCTGGAGAGGCAGCGTAATTGTTTAAAAAATCTTTGCCAGGTTTTCTAAAAATGTCAGCAACTTCAATGGCAGGTTTGTTGGTATCCTATTCAAATTTCGGGGTAAAATTATGCAATTTTAATAAATTATTTTATAACTTTCTGTATTTACTGAATTTAAAAAATTAATTTTTGGGATTAAACGGCGTTTACCCCGAAATTTGAATAGGATACCTTTCATTTTAATTCTGCTCGGCACTGTTGCAGAAGCTCCTCAGCTTTTTCTTTTCCGTATTGTTGAATCATCTGAGGCCATAACGGAGACTGTTTGATTCTCTTCTGATATTGTTCTGTCATTTTTTTCAACTGAGCCGAAGAGGGTTTCTCTCCGGGTACGACCAAATGAGAACCTTCGTTATCCTGCCAAGAATATGAAGGTAATGAAGAAGTTGACTTGATACAACATTTCTTATATTTTTTACCACTATTACATGGACAAGGAGAGTTTCTACCTATTGATTTTTTCATATACTTATCCGATCGGTTTCCCCAAAGAATTACTGAGATTTGTCATAAACTTCGTTCCCGTCAGAAAGATAGTTGGTCAAATTGGAAAAATTTGGCATTAAAATCCCTTAAGTCGATAATTCAGTATATGTGGAGATCTTTTAAGAAGTTCTAATAGAACTTGCGTTGCACCAGTTGGTTTCCTTTTACCTTGTTCCCATTGCCGTATTGAAGAGGGGCTGACGCTTAATAATTTTGCGAATACGGTTTGACTAAGATTCATTTGCTCTCTGATTTCCTTGATTTGATAATTACTCAATTGGATTTCAGAAATTTTAACCCCAAGTGAGTCAAGCTCTTTTTTTGTAAAAGATGTCTTAAATCCAGAATTAATTAAATCCTGAACTGTTTCGCCTATTGCGTTTTTTATCGACTCTCTCATTATAGCTCCTCCAAATCGAACAATATTTGTTGTTCAATAGATCGCTGAAGTTGTTCAAAATCCAGTGACAGAAGGTCATTACCCAGTTTTTTAAAATACTGTAACTCGGATTTGTTTATATTTGATTTTTCGTTTTTAGCAAATCCATACAAAAAAATTGCTCTATCTTCTTTTTTATAAATAACAATTGTTCTGAAACTTGCGCTTTTTCCTTTATTACTCGCTTTGACCCGTATTTTAAAAAGATTACCACCTAACTCCGCCGTAGATAAGCAATTTTTTAAATTTTCAACAGCGTCCAGCATGTTTTCATTGCTTAAATTAACCTTCTTAGACCATTTTTTAAACCATTTAGTTGATAACTTTTTCATAAAAAAACTATAACTCATTGTGATATAGTTTTCAAGGAAAAATGAAAATTTCTGGCATCCTTCATCTTGTCTTAAAAACAATCATCTATATTCTTCAGCAATGGTTTGGCGGCTGAGGGAAAATAGGCTGACCCCAGGAATTTTTTGAATATAAATATTTTGATTATCATTGACGCAGATGCCAACGCTAAGCTGAGGGGCCGGGCGATTTTAACCCGAAAGCTCAGATAAAAATTATATTTTGTTAAACAACATACTTTCAAAAAGCCGCGCAGTAAGCCCGGTTCCTCTCAAGCGATTTGTTCGCATTAAGATAGTCTTTCAACCTTAATGTTAAGGGTCTCAGCAATCCGCTTTGCCATGTCAGGCGTAAGGCGGCGTTTCCCTCTTTCATAGTCACTTATCATATTCTGACGAATTCCGAGTTTTTCAGCGAGTTTTAATTGTGATAAATTTACTTTGAGTCGTGCGGCAGAAAGAAGGTTTCCTACCCTATTTGATTGCATTTCTTGCCAGAAATCCGTCTCTTCAATAGCGATACTCTCCTCTTGGTCAGAAACAAGAATATTCACTTCATATTTTTTACTGATCCATTCAATGAGTTCACCAACATTCTCACCTTGAAGAGAGATTTCAATACGGGGCTTTTTCACGAGAGCCAACATAATACACCTCAATTTTGATTTTCCCTTTCTGGAAAGTCCAACAAGCCACATACCGATAATTCAAATGGCAATGGTATTTATCCTTTCCCAAGGGTGAAAAATTGTCCCAACTTTTTTGTGTCGGGCCATCTGCCTTGAGGTCTTCAATCAATAAGAACAGCAATTTTCGGACATTCTTCGGCAGTTTTTTTAAATCACGAAGAATTTTTTTCTTTATTTTGACCTCATATTTCATGAAGTTATATTATAACTATATTTGGTAATAGTCAAGACCCGTTTTTTGATATGCGAACGCCGAGCTAAGCCGCCGCGCCAACAGCCTTCGCGGAAAACGCCTCCCGTTCTCGCGGTCGGCTTGAGCGACTTGTTGGCCGGCAGATTCATCAACGATATTCAATAAGGCTATACGGATAGACTGACAAGGTTCAAGTACGATACAACCCGTAAATGCTAAGAATTCATTGCAGAATCGTGACCGGCAGACTACGAAATCGGGATAGCTCCCTATCCATAGCCGGTGCTATTTCTGCTACCAGTCTGATTTTTACCGTGCCATACAAACTCACTATGCAACTGAAACTGAGAATTCAAGGTTTTCTTGTTTCAGCATATCCTGGAAAGCGAGTTGAAGCCAAAAATTTTCCGGGTGGCCTATCTTCCTGGCTATTTTAGCTGCTCTTTGTGGAGATGGTATCCGTCTCCCCTTTTCAAGATCACAAAGGCTTTGAGGTGTGATCTCCAACATTTTAGCAAAATCTTTTTGGGAAACTTCCTCACATTTTCGATGGGCCTCAAGGGCAGCACCAAAGGTAAGGAGGCCGAATTCAATCTCCAAATCCTTGGTGGTGTATTTTTCTTTAGTATTCATGTTTGTTCACCTCTGTTACCTCAACTATCTCATAAATAGCTTCTTCAATGAAGCCTTCGTATTCAATATAAAATGCTCTGTAAGCTTTTGATAGTCTAATTGATCGTTGATCTTGCCTGGTACCAGTCAGAGGTTCGTCATGATAACCTTTGATTTTTCGGGTTTCTCTAATACCGTTTAACTCAACCAGTTTAGTCCAGGTTTGATAGTTTACTCTAATGTGAGCAGGCAGTTTTTTTAATTGCTTCAAAGCTTTTTTATTTGTGATTACTTTGTTCATATTTTTATATTAAGTCATTTTGACGTAGTAATCAAGAATTTTTATCTATAAAGCGAAGTCTCCCTAACAGAATCTGACGATTGTATGAATATCCTATGAGAGCGTTTTGTCATGTCAATCTCAAGATCCTTGTTAATAAAGAACTCAGTTCTGGATTTTTGTCAAGAGATCTGCTATAAATTTGTCCAACAATATCAGTATATTGCATCTCATAATTGATATTTTTAGCAATATTAGTATATTATTCAAAATTGCTTTGTATAAAAAAGATATTAGTTATATAAAATACTACTATTCCTGTCAGATTGCCGTCAATCAAGGAATGTCAAAATTCAAAAAAATATTCTTTCTTCTAAATCAAAGCTCACAATTCAAAGCAAAAATAGGCCAACGCCTAAATGAGCTGACACAAAAGCCGCCCAATTCTTTAAATCAACGACAA
>CAYSSE010000008.1:0-40824 GCA_964433355.1 uncultured Desulfocicer sp. | reverse complement strand
TAGCCTAAAAGGGCAAAAATACCCCCCGACGTTCCCGTTCCGGTCAGGGCAGCCGTTGGGGGCGGCATGGTTCCATTTTCTATCTTCGTTGTGGCAGATGGTTACTGCCATGTGGAGTTATAAAAAAATACTGGTAAAGCAGAAATTCATTACCCTCGGTTCGATAGCTATCATAACATACTGTAATCTAAATGAAATTTTATTTAGTTTTTTTATTTGCTATTTTTTTATATCAATAAATTCAGTTTGTTATAAAAAAATGGTCGAACCGATGGTCATTATTTATCATTTAAAAGTTGCACGGCACCGTAAGCCTGTTGGGCCGCAGCCACATTTTGGGCTTGTTTCACCGGCACTTCTTTTAAGATGGCCTTTTCAATGTATTTCATATCAGGCATTGCCATCACCCGGGCAAAGGCACCTAACATGGCGGTGTTGATGATGGGCCGGGTCCGACTTCCCAGACCGTTTTCCAATGCAATGGCGGCGGCATCCACCACGGCCACTTTAAATCCTTTGAATGGTGTCATGTCCTTTGGCGGTTCCGTGGCGTTAATCAGTATAATCGCATCTTTTTTAACGCCCCGGGTGACATCAACGGCTGTGAGCAGCTTACTGTCCATGACCACCAAATGATCCGGGGTGTAAACATTGCTGCGAACAAGGATATCAGATTTAGAAATTCTCAAAAAAGCCTCCACCGGCGCTCCCCGTCGTTCAACCCCGAACAGTGGAAAGGTCTGAACCTGGTATCCAGAATCAAAAAAAGCTTTGGCCAGGGAAATGGATGCGAGCACCGTCCCCTGCCCTCCCCGCCCATGGAACCTTATTTCAATCATATGGATGTCTCCTTTTGCTTGATTCAAACGTTGTAGTGCAGCGTCAAAGCTTAATTTTAGGATTGCCGATTTCCAAAGATGCCGTGGTGCAATACTCTTCGGACTTTATCATCCCAAATCTTAGCCTTGACCATGCAGTAGGCTGATTTTGCTAAAATAGTGTTTAATTTTTTTGGCATCTTTCAAAAATATTTTACATTCTTTAAAGCGTTTCCCATTTGCAAATGCTTTTTCCAAAAGACTGTCAATTACTTTTGGGATCACATGAAGGATATCAATTTTTTGATAAAACCAAACTTTTTTACTCTCGCCAAATTAACTATTGCTAAAAAGAGATGTTGTCAAGAAAAATTTCAACCGCACAATTTTGAGCTGACATTACCCAGAGGTTAAATCCTGTTGCACAAATAATGGTCACGCAAGGAAAAATAAAAAAGCATTGACTTGAATAAGATTTGTAAGTAAATTTCACTCACCCGATTAAATGTTGCAAAAAATTATGTCGAGCCACCGACACAACAAAGATTGAAAATGAATTTTGGATAATAAAATAATGAGCCCACATCATCCCCCCGGAAAAACCAAAATATTGAAAGCCCTCTCCTGTCTTCTGGAGCAAAAAAATTTTAACGCCATCACCACGGCAAATATTGCCCGGGAAGCCGGGGTCACAGAGGGATTAATTTATAAATATTTCAAAGATAAAAAAGACCTCCTGTTTGAGCTGCTTGGAGAAAACATAACAATTTTTCAACAGTTGCTTGCAGCAAAAATTAATACAAAAAACACCGCCATTGAAAAATTAAACGTCTTCATCACCACCACCACCAAAGCCTACCTGAAAAACAGAGTGTTTGGCAGAATACTGCTTCTTGAAGTGAGAAACAGCCCAGAATATTTTCAATCTAATGCCCATCGCACAATGATCTCCATTGAGACAACCATACATGAGATCATCATTAAGGGCATGGCCCAGGGAGAGATCAAAAAAAATATTGACCCCCATGTGTTGCTCAAGGTGATGGTGGGCTCCATTGAACATGCCTGCCTGGATGCCATTATATTTAATCAGGATATAGACGCTTCCGGTGTAACTGATCAGATCAATAATATTCTTTTTAAAGGAGTTGAGCGATGAACCTGTCTGACTTGATCCAAGAAAAAATAACCACTGCCATGGCCCAGGAAATCTCCATTCTTTCGGAAAAGGATTCCAACGATATTCTCCAAGCATCTGACATCCCCGTTGTTTCAAACAAAATGGTGCACACTGCACAGGAGGCCCAAGAGGTTGCCAAAACCATGGGATTCCCAGTGGTGCTCAAGGGGTGTGGCAGCGGTATTGCCCATAAATCTGAACTGGGTTTGGTGAAACCGGGTCTCTCTTCTCCTGAAGCCGTGCGATGCGCTGCTACCGATATACTTGAAAATGCCCCGGCAGAACTGGAAGGGATGTTGATTCAACCCATGATCCAGGGAAAACGCGAATTTGTGGCTGGCATGTTCCGAGACCCACACTTCGGGGCCGTGATCATATTTGGCCTTGGGGGGGTCTACACCGAGGCCCTGCACGACGTTGCGTTCCGTCTGGCCCCGCTTTCTGATAAAGATATCGTGAGCATGGTGTCTGAATTTTCAGGCAAAAGCCTGTTGGGAGCATTTAGAGGGGAGATGCCCGTGGATTTTGAAAAATTAAAATCTACCCTCAAGGGGCTTTCTCAATTGTCTATTCAATGCCCGGAAATCCAGGAAATTGATATCAATCCCCTCATTGCCACAGCAGCAGGAGATCTTGTGGGGGTTGATGCCCTTGTGAAAATTGGGTCACCAAAGCCAAAAATAAACACCCGCCCTCCCATTGATAAAAAACAGTTAAGTAAACTTTTTTTCCCCAATTCTGTCGCATTTGTGGGGGCATCTGGCACCATTGGCAAATGGGGAAATCTTCTGCCCAGCAACACCATCAGCGGTGGATATGAAGGAGACATTTACATGGTCAATCCCAGGGGAGGACGTATTCTGGGCAGACCGGTGTATCAACAATTGTCCGATATCAAGGGAGCAGTGGATTTGGCAGTGGTGACACTTCCGGCGGCCCGGGTGATGGATTTGATCCCCCAGCTGAAAGCAAAGGGAATCATGGGGATGTTGCTGATCACCTCGGGTTTCAGTGAAACCGGAGAGGCGGGTAGAATCCTGGAAGAAAAAATCGTCCAAACGGCGTCAAAGGCAGGCATCATTATCCTTGGCCCCAATACCATGGGGATTTGTTCACCCCACAAAAAGTTTTTCTGTACCAGCTCCCATACCCATCCCACTCCGGGTGGCACCGCCCTGGTCTCCCAATCGGGCAATCTGGGGGTGCAGCTACTCAATTTTGCAGAAAAACATGGGGTTGGTATGCGAGTTTACAGTGGCTCTGGTAACGAAGCCATGATCACGGTGGAAGATTATCTGGATCTTTTTGAAATGGACGAAAAAACCAAAACCGTGGTGCTTTACCTTGAAAGTATCAAGGATGGACACCGATTTTTCAATGCCGCCTCCCGGGTCTCCAGAAAAAAACCAGTGGTGATGTTAAAGGGGGGACGCACCGCAGCTGGTGCCAGGGCTGCGAGCAGCCATTCTGGTGCCATGGCATCCGATGGGGTGGTGTTTGATGCGGCCTGCCGCCAGGCGGGCATTATCCAGGTACGGCAACCCATGGAAATGGTGGATGCCTCTGTTGTATTTTCGTCCCTGCCCCTGCCTCCGGGCAACCGGGTGGGCATTGTCACATTGGGGGGAGGCTGGGGCGTTGTGACCTCTGATCTGTGCACTGAAAACGGGCTTGAGCTTCCCGACCTGCCTGACACCATCCTGGAAAAACTAAACAAACTTCTGCCCGATTACTGGAGTAAGGGCAACCCCATTGATGTGGTTGGAGAATTTGATATCAATATCCCCCTGGTGGCCATGGAGGCCTTGCTTCAGTGGGAGGGGTGTGATGCGGTGATCCATCTGGGTATTGATGGAAAACGTATTTTTGGCGATAAGATGCTTGAATCTGTGGCCCTGTCTGATCCCGATTTTGACAGAAACGAAATGATTCCCCTGCAAAAAGCCCTGTTGGATTTTGATCAGACTTTCAAAGACAGGGTAAAAGAACTGGTTAAACAATACGAAAAACCCATACTCGGAGTGAGCCTCATGTCCGATGCCGCATCAGAGATGCTCCACGGCACCAGTGAAGATCGTTACAAAACAGTTCTTTTCCCGTCACCTGAACGGGCCGTCCGGGCGCTGGCCTGTATGTGTGAATACGCGGCCCAGCGCCATAAACCGCAAACCATTTGATCTTTTCATAATTCAGGAGTACGATGACTTTTGAAACCAATGGACTGGATCAAAAGGGGAGGAGTTGTCTTGGAAAATCAAGCGGTGGTCAAGAAAGATTTTGCTGTAGTTTCACCCAACTTTTCATTCATGGCTGAATATGATGAAACCCTGTATAAATGCGCCATCCAAGCAGAAAGGTTCATCTTTGAAGATCCCAACACAACTTTATACAAAAATCTCGTAATGCCCTTGCAGCATTTTCTGAAATCCAAATGAAAATATTTGATACAATTCTTAAAGATTTATAAACTAATTATCCTTGCTCATGGTCAAAGCGTTCTCCAGATAATAAACACAAGCAAAAACAAACCACCACAGCTTCCACAAGGGGGACATGTCCGTAACCCCCTCATTACGTCTTCGCTATATCCATCCAAGTTGATAAAGTCTATCTCAACATAGTTTGAACAAACACAGCCCCGCTGAACAGGATAAACGCACACCCTGACAAAACTCAGCACAGGTTGATAGAGATACACAACAGCAAGGAGGAGGAGGAGGACACCATGTTCAAAAGACTTTTAGGAGTGTGCGATGCTTCATATTTTTACAGGAATTAATCAGTTTGCTGACCTCAGCCTGGCTTAAAGGGGTTTTGTTCAACTCTCGATATGTCCAGCCTGCTTGTCTGCAATGATAACGGCATCATTTACATGGGATTTTTCTATTCCGGCTTTGTTCCGGTAATGGCCGGTGATGTAGCCAAATGTCGTTGCCAAAGGAGCTATCCTGGATAATTCTCTCTGTAAATAATTCTGGATTAAATAGAGAATCCAACATGACTCCCATCTGACATTTCAATATCCAATTTCAATTTACATCCTGCTGCTTCAATATATTTTTTGAGAGTTGACAGCTTGATGTCTTGACCATTTTTCTCCATGCCTGCAATAGTTGGTTGCTTTACCCCCATAGCGTTGGCAACATCACTTTGGGTTAATTGAGCTTTTTCTCGAAGCTCTGCCAAGTGAATATTCAGCAGCATTTTTGATGCCAGATCTTTTGCTTTTTTTACAACTTCTGGCTTTTCTTGTGTCATTATTTCTTTTAGCGTCCTGGCCATTAGTTTTCCTCCAAATTATCAAGATGAGTCTGGTATTCTTTGTCTGCAAGCGGAATCATTACTTTGTAAAAACGCTTTTCATTATCCGATTTATTACCAGCACATAAAAGTATAGCTTTCCGTTTTGGATCAAATGCAAAAAATGCTCTTAGCGGTTTGCCTTTACTTTGAACACGCAGCTCTTTCATGTTTGAAAATTTTGATCCTTCAACTGTATCAGCGTAAGGTCTTGCTAATGCAGGACCTTTGCTCTCCAACAATAACATGCCAGCAATGATATTAGCCCTGTCATCATCGTCCATACTGTTGAACCAATCATCAAATCTATCTGTAGTAATAACATCCCACATAAATACTCTCTTTATAATTAATTATAGGTCGAACCCTATAATTAATCAAGAGGGTTTGCAATATTTATTTCAATCTCTGTAAAAAACATAACGGGAAGCTGAGGGGCCGGACAGATTGAACCTGGAATTTTAAACAAATACTTTCACTTTCTGGCACTGGTTCAGTTGAATAGGTGATTCAATATTATCAGTAGGTTGTGATGGATGCGTTAAATTTTAATATTCATCGCAACTACTTGGTATAAAAGTATAATCACTATTTTGATATTTAAATTGCCTATTGAACTGAACCAGTGCCCAAAAATATAAATAGCTTGCCTATTGGCCCATCTAAAACCTGTTTGTATGTGATGCGAGCGTTTTCCCCCAATCACCGGGAAGACCCCCTACATTGATGATCCTGGCATTGGGGAGACATTTTGCTCGGAATATTTTATGATTCAGTGATTTTTACAGGTCAAACAGGTTCATCTGTTTTCCTGAAAAAAAATCAGAACCCTGGTAAGGTTTTACAGTATCCTGTTTAGCCTTATCAGAAGCAACCAGCTCTTCGTAGCTCACAGATATGTTTGCAAAATCAGACGAACAAATATCTTTCACAAAATTAAATTTTAACTGAGATTCCTGTTTTGTCATCACTGGAAAACCATAGACATGGCTTTTATGTTTTAAGTTTTTTTTATTTTGCTGATACGTTTTAACAAAATCAAAATGATTTTCAATGCGCCGGGTAACCGTTTTCTTGGATACCTGATTTACGTTCTTTAATCCTTCACCAATGACATCTGAAAAATGTTTATCACATTCAAAGCCCCATGAATTTCGTTCAGATGCCATAGCAGCAAAAGTGGTTGTCCCAGTGCCCAGAAATGGGTCAAGAATGGTGTCTCCTTTGACCGAATACATGTTAATTAATCGGTAAGGCAACTCAAAGGGATATGCCGCATTCCGTTCTCTTAATTTCCCACCACCCATTTTTTGCCTGACCCCTTTTATGTCCCACGTATCAGAAAACCACTGATTTCTTTCTTCCCAGAAAAAAGCACTTTCATTTCTATTTTGTTTCTGTTGGGGTGCTTTGAACTCCCGTTTCCCCCCTTTTCTAAAAATCATTATATATTCATGTTCCAAAGTGACATATGCCCCTGCCGGGAGCATTCCTGAACCCATGAATTTATTGGGTGAATTGGTTGCTTTTTTCCAGAGGATCACAGGCAGAGATTGAAATGAAAGTTGGGTCAATGCTGATGTTATTCGTGAATGATTGGAATATAATTGAAACTGTTTGCCAATGGTGCGAGTGGCATCCCCGATGTTGATGCAGACAAACCCCGATGGTTTTACAACCCTGTCAAGTTCCTTCCATACTTTGTCCAATTCCTGATTCATCAGCTCAAAGGCGGTATTTCCACAATTTTGATCCAGTGCCTGTTGAATTTCAGGATTCATGGTTATAAACAAATCATCCCACATGCTGATCATGGGATAGGGTGGAGAAGTCACAACAAGATCAACAGATTCATCGGAGAGCAGGCTTAAGTTCCGGGCATCAGAGAATATAATCTTGTGGTCAGTGGTCATCACAAGGCCTCCAGGCGTACCATTTCAGCTTTTATCTCATCAATGACTTCTACATTGTGAATTGTTTTTTTCTTCCCCTGTGCTTTAATGGAATAAACAAAAAAACTTTCCCCATAAATTTTTCTTGGAATTTCAAATGTTTTTTTCGATGTATTTCAACCCATTGGTAGTTGTTGATGGAATTTTCAGCAGAAATGGGCTTTATCTGTAATCCAAGGCAAGTATTTTTAACCTGAATAAAAAAATCCACACCAAAACGCCTGTCCCATTCATCGGGTGCTGGTTTAATTTTACGATGAAGACATCCTTCAAGTTGCCCATAAATTGTTTCAATCTCAGTTTTATATCCTTCATAGGTTCTGTTTAAAATCAGATTGTAAACATAATCAATGCACTCTTCTTCTGAAATTGATTCAAGCTCATTCTGGACAACTTCAGAAAGCTTAACATGGAGTTTCCTTCCCAAGTCCACAATATATTCCCGGGTAATTCGAATGCCCTGTTTTTTCTTTTGACTGGCAAACTCAAAATAAAAAGTTTCCCAATCTTCAAAGGTAGCAGGGGCACAACTTCGAATGAGTTCAGAAGTGGCCCCGACACTGTAGGCTTTATTGAGCCCCCATCTATTCATCCCGTAATTCAGGAGCGTTTCACGCCAAAACTTGAGATTTTGACCTTCTTTTTCTTTTATCCACACTTTATTTGACAAATGATTACCATCCTAAGGTAGTATCGGGGGGGATTTTTATATAAAACTCAGTATAAATAACTGCAATAATTAGAGTTTAATCTTTCGTTGTGGCAGGTATTTACTGCCATGTCGGTTTTTATAAGAAAGTCTCAGCAACATGCTAAAATTAAAGGACTTTCGTTTTTCGTTGTGGCAGTGGTGACTGCCATGTATGTTATATGCTAACATCAGGCTGATATTTTTTCAGCCATGGCCCGGATAAAATCCGGTGTGGTTCCACAGCAGCCACCCACCACATCAATACCCATCTCTTTAAGGGTCATGATATTATTGCAAAAATAATCCACTGTTTCAGGATAAACGACGATGTCTCCCTCGTTTTTCGGGGCACCGGCGTTGGGTTGAATCATCACGGGGACATCAACGCTGTCTCTGATTATTCTTGCAAGATCCACCATGGTATCACTGGCAAGGGAGCAGTTGGCCCCCACCACAGAGGCACCAGCCTCCACCAATTTATTCATGCTGTCACCGGGTTTATTTCCCATGAGGGTAAAAAATCCAGTGGGTTTTTGTTGAAAGGTCATGGTGGCAAAAATGGGTAAATCTGACACGCTGCGAATGGCCCTTATTGCCGCTAAAATTTCGTTTAGATCAAAAAAGGTCTCAAGGATAAAAAAATCAATGCCCCCCCTGGCCAGAAAGGTTGCCTGTTTTACATAATGTTTTTCTGCCTCTTCTTGTGTCAGCAAGCCCGCAGGCTGTAGCATTTCCCCCAATGGCCCCATATCCCCAGCCACATACTGACCTGGCCCGGCTGCCCTTTTGGCAATTTCAACGGCAGCCACATTGATTTTCTCAGGATCGGCATCCACGCCCATTTTTTTTAATTTAAAGGGAGATGCACCAAAGCTGTTACTCACCGCCACATCAGAACCGGCATCAAAATAGGCTTTGTGAATATCTTCTATCACCTGGGGATTTTCAAGATTCCACAGTTCTGATATTTTACCACCTTTGAGTCCCGCTGCAATGAGCATGGAGCCCATGGCACCATCAAAAATCAATCCACTCTCTTTTACTTTATTCATGATATTCATTTTATATAGTTCTCTCCTCGTATATATTTTGGAGCTTAGTTTTTCAGTTACTCCAAAATAAGGTCTGCCCGTGACAGTTATTAAAAACAAACACCATATTTATTAAACAAACCACCATTTGTCAAATCAACGCCCAACTTAAAAAGTTGAAAAATAAGCAGCAATTCTAATTATGGATTCCCAAACGGCACCAATGGTGTGTAACGTGCTGAATTTACGTTGAGTGAAACCGTAAATTTGCAGTTTGGAAAGCCATCAAGTGTCATAATTAGAATTGCTGAAAAATAAGCTATTCAAACAAAATTCCTTGACAAAGACCCTGGTTCAAGATCATATATTCAACTTATCATATGTTGATTGATACAAGGTATATAATACATATTAAGGGAGGTTTTTTAAATGGATATATCCATTACCCACGTAGAAAAACAGGGGAAAAGACCGGAGGATTCAGCTCTGGGCTTTGGCACCATATTCACCGATCACATGTTTAACATGGATTATAATCTGGAAAAGGGGTGGCACAATGCCCGCATTGAGCCCTTGCACAATTTTTCAATTTCCCCTGCTACCATGACCCTTCACTATGGTCAGAGTATTTTTGAGGGACTCAAGGCATACAAGACAGCCAAGGGAGATATTCAGCTGTTCCGTCCCCAGGAAAATTTCAAACGCCTAAACAGTTCTGCCCGGGGATTGTGTATTCCAGAGGTGGATGAAGCCTTTGCCCTTAAAGCCCTGAAAGAACTTTTAAAGGTCGAGAAAGAGTGGATTCCGCAAACCCCCGGCACCTCCCTCTATATCCGCCCCACGGTTTTTGCCACCGATCCATTCCTCGGGGTTCGGGCCTCCCATACCTATCGATATTTCCTTCTGCTTTCCCCTGTGGGGGCTTATTATGCCGAAGGCTTTAATCCGGTGAAAATTTTAATCTCCAAAGAACATGTCCGGGCTGTGCGGGGCGGAGTTGGTGAGTATAAAACCGCAGGGAATTATGCGGCAAGCCTCCTGGCATCGGAAAAAGCCAAAAAAGAGGGATATGCCCAAGTATTATGGCTGGATGGGGTGGAGCAAAAATACATTGAAGAAGTGGGAGCCATGAACATTTTCTTCGTGATCAACGATGAACTGGTAACCCCCATGCTCAATGGCAGTATTCTGCCCGGTATCACCCGGGATTCTGTTCTTCAACTGGGCCGTAAATGGGGAATGAAGGTATCAGAACGAAAAATCAGCATTGAAGAATTGGCTGCAGCCCATAAAGACGGCTCCCTGACCGAGGCTTTCGGTTCTGGAACCGCTGCGGTAATCTCTCCGGTGGGAGAAATTAAATATGGTGACAATGTTATGCACATTGGAGATGGCACCCCTGGTAAACTGGCGGTAAAATTCAATGATGCCATCACTAACATCCAGTATGGCATGACCGAAGACACTGAAAACTGGATTGAAAAAGTCTAATCACTTTTTCTTTTTGAAATTGAACTCAACTATTTTTTTTTTAAAAGCACAATGAGATTCATATAACTGCCACGGGCAGGCCATATTCTGACCCTGGCCTGCCCACAACGAATATTGGGTCGTAGACGCGGAGCCAAATGGTATTATACCGCCCTCCCCCGACGGGCAATGGGCCCGGCCCGGAACCGTTAGACGGCCCAATTGGCCGGTTCCTATTACCCATCGGGGGAGGGCTCTGCTGAGGTTGCCCGGAAGTTTTACTTTCTAATAAAACTGCCACGGGCAGATCCTATTCTGGCACGGCCTGCCCACAACGAAGTATAAAAGAATGTTAGGCAGACCTACTCTTTCTTATAAAAAAAATTAAGAACTCTTTTCAAAACTGGTAGCCTTCCCTGCCCTTGGGGGTTGACAACCTTTTTTTTACATATTATTAATGACCGAGCGCTCGTTCATATTGTCTTTTAATAAAAGGAGTCTATATATGGCAAAGAAAAAAACGGCACTGATTCCCATTGGAAAAAAAATCAAGCAAATTCGCCTGGAAAAGAAATTAACTCTGGATTTCCTGGCCAACGAAACTGGTTTGACCAAGGAATTCATTAAAAAAGTGGAAGCTGGTAATAAACGCCCCCCTGTGGGAACATTGTTGCAAATATCCCGTGCATTGGGGGTGGACTCTGGCTTTTTGCTTAAAGAGCAGGAAGATACTGAAGCTGAGCGTAAAGAAGCATACACCAAACGAACGGACAACTATGCCTATTCTCCCCTGACACCGGGGGCTGAGAACAAACATCTCAAGGCATTTCGCATCACCATTGATGCAGGAGAGGCCCACGAAGGAGTCGGCTTTCAACACGAGGGTGAAGAGTTCTCTTACGTGCTTAAGGGAGAAGTGGAAATTGCAGTGGGAGATAATATCAATCGGCTGGGCCCAGGAGAATCCCTTCATTTCAACTCTGCCATTAAGCATGATCTGAAAAACGTGGGTGACACAGATGCAGAACTGATTGTGGTGGTGTATAGCCCTTAAATATCCTCCCCTTAAAATAAGGGATTTTTTAAAAATAAAACTACCACCTTCATATCTAATACTCCGTATTTACGGGCATTTTAAAAGTGAAGACAGGTAAGTTATTTGTTACGAACTCCCTAATCCCAATAAGGTAAGGCAACAGGCAAAAAGACGCCCGAGACTGCATCCATCCGCATGAAAAGGAGATCCAGATGTTATTCAACCTCACTGAAGAACAATTAATGATTCAAAGCATGGTCAGGGAATTTTCCAGAAAGGTGATTGCCCCCACAGCAGCCGAGCGGGACAAAACCAAAGAATTTCCTAAAAAAAATTTTAAACAGATGGGAGAGCTGGGGTTGATGGGAATGATGATCCCCCCGGAGTATGGGGGTGAAGGGGCCGATACCATCTCCTATGTCCTGGCCCTGTCAGAAATTGCCTACTCCTGCGCATCCACATCCGTGGTCATGTCTGTTCAAAATTCCATTGTGTGTGAAAGCATTTTAAAATTTGGCACTGAAGCACAAAAAGAGGAATTCCTCATTCCCCTGGCCTCGGGAAAAATAATCGGTGCCTTTGCTTTGACAGAACCAGATGCTGGTTCTGACCCGGTCAGCCAGACCACCACCGCCGTTCGCGACGGAGACCATTATATCATAGACGGCACCAAACGGTTTATAACATCGGGAAAAAGTTGCGGAGCTGTCATTGTCACGGCAAAAACAGATGAAAGTGCCAAACACAAAGGAATCAGTGCCTTTTTGGTGTCAAAAAAAACACCGGGCCTTATTGTGGGTCATGTGGAAGACAAAATGGGCCTTAGAGCATCAGACACCACAGATCTGATTTTTGAAAATTGCCGGGTACCTGCCTCTGCCATTTTGGGAAAAGAGGGAGATGGATTTAAAATTGCCATGGGAGGACTTGATGGCGGGCGTATCGGCATTGCAGCCCAGTCGCTGGGAGTTGCCCAGGCAGCCATGGATGCAGCCATTAAATATGGAAAAGGCAGAAAACAATTTGGATGTGCCATCATCAAGCACCAGGGTATCCGGTGGCAGATTGCCGACATGGCCACCCAGATAGAAGCCGCACGACAACTGATTCTTTCCGCTGCTGGCATGAAGGATCGCAAGGAAAAATATACCACCCAGGCAGCCATGGCAAAGCTGTTTGCATCGGAGATGGTCAACCAGGTCACGGCCCGGGCCATCCAACTCCATGGCGGATATGGCTTTACAAAAGATTACGATGTGGAACGATTTTACAGGGATGCCAGGGTTTTTACCATCTATGAAGGAACCTCTGAAATCCAGCGCATTGTGATTTCAAATAATATTCTCAGGGATAAACGCAAGCCTTAGAAACTGATTAAAAATCCAGAATCTATATAACTGCCACAGGAAGACCATATTCTGGCCTCGGCCTGCCCACAACGAATATGGAAAATGGCGTTATGCCGCCACCCCCCCGACGGGCAATGGGCCCGGCCGGAACCGTAGACGGCACAATTGGCCGGTTCCTATTACCATCGGGGGGGGGCTCTGCTGAGGGTACTTGGACACTTCATTTTCATATAAAGGTGACCCTGGAGTCAAGAAGTGAGCAATGGATGAAAAAATAAAAAGCCCCCGGAACAATGAATTTTGTCCCTGGGGCTTTTTGATTAAAAATATGTCAAGCTCTTCAGGAAATCAGCTAAAGGATTCAAATATCTTCAAGGCTGCCTGGAGATCTTCGGGGCAAAACACAAAAAGACATTTCCCATCAGAGTCAGAGACAGACCCATAAACATAGTTGATGTTTACCTCTTCCTCTCCAAATTTTCGGGTGATCTTGGAAAGGGTGCCGGGGGTGTTATCCAATTCAAGGGCGATGAGATCCTTGGTATCAAAGATATACTCTTTTTCATTGAGCAATGCCTCGGCTTCATCGGATTTATCCACCAGCATTCGGATAAGGGAAACCTCAGCAGAATCTCGTTTCACAGAGCTGTAACTTGCTGCAGATGCCAATCGTTTGATGGATTTTCCCCGGGCCTGGAAGATATTCTGGATATAGCTTGACGCATCCTGGATGGTGATGGCATCCACATTGATACCCGCATCACTTAATAAAGCAGTCATCCTACCAAGTTCTCCGGGTACATTGTTCATGAACAGCGAAATCTCACGTCGAATCATACAACCCCCTTTTAAAAATAATTTATGTCTTAACTTTTTATTAGAAGATAAAACTTCCGGGCAGCCTCAGCAGAGCCCCCCCCCGATGGGTAATAGGAACCGGCCAATTGTGCCGTCTACGGTTCCGGCCGGGCCCATTGCCCGTCGGGGGGGGGCGGCATAATACCATTTTCAATATTCGTTGTGCCCATAAGGACATGGCCGTTTATTAGAAGATAAAACAGTGAAAAGGCTTTTTGTGGCAGATACTCACAAGGACTGTCCTGGAAGCCTGAAACCAGTAGATGAGAACTTAGCGCCCTATCGGGCATATTTTTTATAACCTATTGATTTAATAATTGATAAAATGAAAATTCCTATACTATTAAATTATTTACCTTCGGCGATCTCCAGCCCTTTATCAAAGGCGGCCATGTTCAAAGGAATTAATTTTGCCTTGGAAGCAAATTGAGATTTAACACATTCCCTTAAAATTTCCAGATCCACCATCTTGCTCCGGGCCGCAAAGGCGGCCACAGCAATAATGTTGGCGCACCGGATACTTCCCAATTCAATGGCGGCATCATTGGCCGGAACAATGAGTTCATCCACATCCTCTCGACCACTTCTCACCGGAATCAGGGAACTGTTGATCATGATGATCCCATCTGGTTTTACCACGGGTGCAAATTTCTCCAGGGAAGGCCGATTCATGGCCACCAGATGGGTGGGATTTTTGATAATGGGCGAGCCAATGAGACGATCACTGACAATCACCGTACAATATGCCGTGCCCCCCCTCATTTCAGGACCATAGGAGGGAATCCACATCACCTCCGCGCCCTGGTTCATGGCTGCATGGGCTAGCAGCTTTGCACTGAGCAGAATTCCCTGTCCACCAAACCCTGCAAACATCACTTCTTTTTGCATATATGCCTCCTAAGAAAGATTCTATTTCAATCGTTCAGGAATTTTACTGAAAACAAGCCCCTATCTGTTCAAAACAAGAAGTTTTACGGAATATCAGGTGTTCTGTTAAAATAAATAAAATTTTAATTTTAATAAAAATCCCTGACTTCCCTGTTTAGGGACTTGAGAGATAATAAACTACCAAATAAAAATTTTTTATAATGTAATATCAACATATTAAACTTGGCATGGTGGTAGTTTATACTCGGGTAAGTCCCTACTCGGGAGATTTAAACTCTCCCAGGGGATAATAAGGGAGCAAGGTCTCTTCGGCCCATTTCAGTGAATCCTGGGGAGTCATTCCCCAATTGGTGGGACAGGTGCTGACCAATTCAACAAAACTGAAGCATTTTTTTGCTTCCTGGTACTCAAACGCTCTTTTAATGGCTTTTTTAGCTTTGTTGATATACTTGGGTTTGAGCAAGGTCTGTCGTTCAATGTATCCGGGTGTGGCAAGACTTGAAAGCAGTTCACACATGCGGATGGGCATACCCGTTTGTTCCACATCCCGACCCATGGGGGCCGTGGTGGCCCGCTGGCCCGGCATGGTGGTGGGCGCCATCTGCCCTCCGGTCATACCATATATGGCGTTATTAATAAAGATGGTGGTAAATTTTTCCCCACGGTTGGCAGCATGGACAATCTCTCCCATGCCAATGCTGGCAAGATCGCCATCCCCCTGGTAGGTAAATACCATGAGATCCGGTCTTACGCGCTTCATGCCTGTGGCCATGGCAGGGGCTCGCCCATGGGCCGCCTCCTGAAAATCACAGGTAAAGTAGTTGTAGGCCATGACAGCACATCCCACAGGGGCAATGCCCACGGTTCTGCCTCTGATACCCAGTTCATCAATCACTTCCGCCACAAGCCGGTGGGCGATCCCATGGGTACACCCGGGGCAGTAGTGGGTATGTGCATCGGAAAGCGCTTCCGGTTTTGAAAATGTTTTTCCCATATTTAAACTCCCCGGTTTAACTGTTCAGCAACGATTTAATATGTTCTATGACTTCCTCGGGTGTGGGTATTTCACCACCGCACTGGCCATACCATTGAACGGGCACTTTTCCTTTTACCACCCGTTCCACATCCTCCACCATCTGGCCCATGCTCATCTCAATGCTCACCACCACCTTGCAGCCTTTTTTTGACGCCGCATCATGGATGGCCTGTTCTGGGAATGGAAACAAGGTCTGGGGTCTTACCATGCCGATCTCCAACCCCTGGGCCTTCATCTCATCAATGGCGGTTTTACACACCCGGCTCATGGTGCCATAGCTGACAATCAAGGCATCATAATCGCCATCGGTGTTATAATTTTCAAATCTGACGTCCTCTTTTTTCATACGATCATACTGGGATTTCAACAGCAAATTATGATCGTTGAGCACTTTGGGATCAAGATAGAGGGATTTAACGATGTTTTTTGTATCGCTCTTTCGGGTATCCATGCCGTTGGTGGCCCAGTCATCTTTATTTGTGGGAGCCACATAAAGATCTTCGGGAAACTCCACAGGCTCCATCATCTGCCCGATCATTCCATCCCCCATGATCATCACAGGTCCCCGGTATTTTTCCGCCAGGGGAAAAGCCTGCATGGTCATCTCCACAGCTTCCTGGACCCCATCCGGGGCCATGACCAGCATGTGATAATCCCCATGTCCACCGCCCTTGGTGGCCTGAAAATAATCTCCCTGGGAGGGTAAAATACCCCCAAGGCCAGGTCCACCGCGCATGATATTAACAAAAACCGCAGGGCATCTGGCCCCGGCAATGTAGCTGATGGCCTCACTCATGAGACTGACCCCGGGACTGGAGGAAGTCGTCATCACCCGTTCCCCGCAAGCTGCTGCGCCAAAAATCATGTATCCCACAGCCACTTCACTCTCTCCCTGGACAAAGACGCCATTAACTTCAGGCATCCGTTTTACCAGGTACTCTGCCACCTCGGACTGGGGGGTGATGGGATAGGCAAAATAATTAAGGCATCCTGCCCGGATGGCCGCCTCTCCAATTGCTTCATTTCCTTTCATCAACACCTTGGCCATCAGTTTGCCTCCATTGCTTTTTCAGGGGTTTCGTCACTGGTTTCAATAATGGTGATGGCCACGTCAGGACACATCACACAGCACAATGTGCAGTGGATGCAATCCTCGGGTCTTGCCTGGAATATGGGAAAATATCCCTTGGCACTTACCGTATCAGAAATTTCCAGAACATTCTTAGGACAGACGTCTTTGCACAGGCCGCAGCCCTTACATCTCTCCGTTTCAACAACATGTTTAAAAGCCATAAGCCTTTCTCCTATTGCCTGCTCCGCCGCCAGGGGGGAGCAAGTTTCCTCTCAATGGGTAATACAGGGCAATCAAAGCGGTTCAAATCCAGATCGTCCATCAATTCTGCCGATGCAGTGATAAATTCCACCGGAATACCGGTCTGAAGCGCCAGTGCCTGTACCAGATCATATCCATTATAAATATCATGGGGGGTGGTGTCGTCAATAAGGTTTGCATTACTCACCCATCCGGTTACCTTTAATTTTGAGGAAAATTCAATCTCCTCTTTTATTTTCATGCACCCCTCAATGGTTTCTGTAAAGGGTCTGTAGGGGTTCACCACCTGCAACATCTGTACGGTTTGCCCTGCCAGACTGTTGGCCAGGGCCGCAAGAACAGTGACACCCACATCGTCCCCCCCGGCATCCAGTATGGTGAGATCCGAGGTGTTTTTGATGATGCCAGCCACCTTGGGTGATAAAATGGGAAGGTCTGCATGCATGTACTTCTCATCGGGTAAAACAACATTGACTCCCTGTCGGGTCAGCACGTCCCTGGCTTCCCGGGTTCTGAAATAAGGATTTACCAGGTCAAGGTCAACAATACTCACATCAAGACCAGCCTTTTGTCGGTTGAGTGCCAGATTTACGGCGGTTTCGGTTTTTCCACTGCCGTAATTCCCAACAATGATGACAATGCCTTTAACTCCGATCTCTTTACTCAATTAGTTCCCCTCATAATCAGATCATTTCCAAACTGGACTCCCAGCTCGATTTTGTTATGCATTAAAAATTTCGCATCCCATTATTTAATCAGAAACAAGCATGTTTTGTAAATCTTTTTCTTATATTTTGTGGTTGATGTTGACACCCAACCGGCTCAGATCTATATTTCAAAAATGGAAAATTCAAATAAAGCCAAAAATAAAAGCACCATATACCTTCAGATTCTTATTCTTTTATCTGTGGCACTCATGGCTGGTATTGGAACCAATACCCTTCGATCTGACCCCCTGCCCCTGGTTCAGGACTGGTCTATTGATGGCCAATTGACAACGGAGAATGGACACACCATGGCCCTTGGGCTGAACCAGGCAATTGTTTTTTATGAAAACAAGTCAGCCCTCTTTATTGATGCAAGGGATGTATTAAAATTTCATGAAGGGCATATCAAAGGGGCGTTAAGTCTGCCATGGCATGATGTCCAGGAACAATTCATGGTTGTGGCCCCCCGGATAGACCCGGGTGGACTGGTGGTTACCTATTGCGATGGCAAAACCTGCACCCTGAGCCATGATCTTGCCTTTTTTCTCAAGGAGATGGGCTTTAATGTCAAAGTAATGTCAGGGGGATGGGAGGCATGGCTCAATGCGGATATGCCCGTGGAATCAACCAAAGAAAACGATGAAAATGCATAATTTCCGGGAAAATAATATGGGGAACAACATCAACACTCAAATAACTGCAAAATCCATGCAGGCAATTTTCTACCATGCTGCCCGATGGATATTGGGCATGGTGTTTATCTATGCCAGCTACGATAAAATTATTCATCCCGGGGCTTTTGCCGTCATGGTAAACAATTATCAACTGCTGCCGGGAGAACTGGTGAACCTGACGGCCCTGGTATTACCCTGGTTGGAATTGATCATGGGTATTTGTCTGATCACCGGATGGTTAATGCCGGGTACCATCATTGTCAGCAATATACTTCTTTTTATGTTTACCATAGTTATTTTTTATAATATCCATCGGGGGCTGGACATCAGTTGCGGCTGTTTCTCAACCTCTCCAGGGGAATCACCTGTCAGCATGTTCACCATTGCAAGGGATAGTGGGTTTCTACTTTTGTCTTTTTATCTTTACTGGTTTAATTTTGTCCGTCATGAAGGAGGCTGTTGATTCAGTCGATTTTTGAAAAAACAATACACAATATGTGGACTTTCTTAGTTCTTCAAAACCGACCATATTGTATTTGCAAATCACAAATCTGCACTAAATCAACAGAGTCATGAATCATCAATGGATAAAACACAAAGCCCCAGGATGCGCATTTGGCCATGAATGGTTTCCGGCTGGAATGGTTTGATGATATAATCATCACATCCGGCAAAGAGGCTCTGGGAAAAAGTTTCTCGATCCCCCATTGAGGTGACCATCACAATTTTCATCGGTGTCAGATCTGCCCCATGAATTGCTTGTTCCATTTCACGCACTTTTGTCAGTACCTGCATTCCTGACATTTCCGGCATATCCACATCCAGAGTCATCAGGGTATAGTGATTCCCAGCCCTGGCAGTCTGGGCGATCATCTCCATGGCCTGCATTCCGTTTTTTGCTTCTTCACACTCCCCATAAGGGGTCATGATCTTTTTCATTTTAGCCCGGCTGACCAGTTCATCATCAACAATCAGAATTCTCAATATGCCCCTCTCTTTGGTGAAGGTATGATTTTCAGAGTCTCCCATAATTTTGGCAACCTTTGTTTTCTTGCTTGCCGGTGTGGCACCCCTAATGATACGTATTGGGGTGAAAATCGCATATAAACTTTATTTCCCCGATCAGTGTAATACATTTCGCATGCACTGCGCCTTATCATAAAAATTCCCCGGCCAAATTCCAATGTGAGAGACTTTATGTCACAGGGGTCAGGGGCTTTTATCACATCAAAACCCGCCCCTTCATCTTCAATGGAGATATGAAAATCATTGCCCCATCGGTACTGGATACCAATGGCTTTGTTAGGATCTTTTTTGTTGCCGTGTTTCCAGGCGTTGATGATGGCCTCTTCCATACAGATTTGTAACCGCATGAAACTGGAAAACCCCCTTGATTTCCATTTTTTTAACTGCAACTCAATAAACTGATTAATTTTATGCTGCAAATTTTCCAGATCCTGGGGGTACCATTTTTCTGTTATCTCTTCGTCCTGGTCTTCGATCTCCAGACCAATAACGCTGATATCATCCGGATTTTGTTTTTTATTTTTCCCATGGATGGATGTCCCCGAAATTTCAGAAACCATTGTGATCATACTTGCCACAATTTGTTCCACCGGTTCAGATAGATCAAATCCTTTTTGTTTTTGCAGCATGGACAATATTTCCAAAGGCTGCAAGGTCTTTACCGATGACTCATGATCCTTTTCACCAATGGTAATTTCAGTCAAACCGTCGGTGAAAAGAATCAGTTTGTCTGATTTTTCCAAAGAAATGTTACCCGTTTCAAAAGATAATCCCGGGGCAAATCCCAGGGGCATATTCATTCCCTGACGATCTGACCTTGCAGGGATCTCCATTGCCTTGCCATCACGGATCAACAGGAACCGTGGGTGACCGCACAAGGTGTATTGCAGCAAGAGAGGTTCATGATCAAGGCCAAGCACCAATGCAGTGCAAAAACTATCGGGATCAATAAATCTGCCTTGATCCAATTGCTCATTGAGACGGGTCATGATTTTACCCACATCAGCAAATTGTGTATGACACAAAATAGCCTGGTGCAGTAAATCAGTGATAACGGAGCGCAGTATACAGCCCACCTGATGGCCGGATTGATCTTTCAGACTGACGATTGTTTTTTGTAAAGGTGACTCATTACCTGTTGTCAGGGTTCTAAGGAAAAAATGATCTCCTCCTTCAGCCTGGCAGGGCAGATAAAACGCGGTGGAAAAAAGAGTTAAGTTTTCTTTCAACGCTGTATAGCGGGGAAAATGCCCGTTAATTGCCGATAATATGTTTTTTG
Organism: uncultured Desulfocicer sp.; assembly: GCA_964433355.1. GTDB lineage: Bacteria > Desulfobacterota > Desulfobacteria > Desulfobacterales > Desulfobacteraceae > Desulfocicer. The sequence goes on along the minus strand of CAYSSE010000008.1, from coordinate 20,196 downwards.
ATGCTTGAATATCCAGTTGCTGCTCATCCAACAGGTGTTTTAAATCTCGAATGTCGGTGAAACATTCCAGAAATAACTCTTTTCCTTTGTGTTGAACCCGGGATACGCTTTTGAGTATGGGAATACTTGTGCTGTCATGGGTCAACAAAACCCTTTCAGAGTTATCCATTTCTTGGCCAAAATTGATGAGGGGACACTCTCCCTGGGCTTCGGGACAAATAAAATGATGGCAGGTTTTTCCGATGATATCTCTTTTTTCGAGACCAATCAAATGTGCCGCATAGGGGTTTACATCAACAATTTTACACTCTTCAGGATCAATTATCACCACTCCGGCTTTCAGAGAGACCAACACATCTGTTAAAAACCGCTCGCTTTCTTTGAGTTTTTGTTCTGCATGGAAAAGGGGGGTAATCTCCTCAACGATGACCTGTACCTCGGTGATCTCATGCCCCTTTCTTCCCAAGGGGGTCATATGGGTTCGAAAATAAAGGGTTTGGCCTTTTGGAACGGTGTATGAGCGGATTGTCGGCGGAATATCATCACCATCCAGGCAGGTTCTGACATCTTTTGCCAAACCGCTCTTTATGAAGTTTTTATGGGTTAAAACATTAATGGGGCTGTACAGATCAAAGCCCACTTGAACAATAATTTTCTTCATTTTAGGATTAAGTTGCGTCACAATACCAGCGGCATTGACGGTAAAGATGCCCAAGGGGGCTTTCTCCACCAGTTGACGATATTTTTCTTCACTTTTTTGTTTGTCCTGTTCCGCTCGTATCCGCGCCATGGTGGCGACAAAATATTCAGCACTCCTGCGCAGCAGACTGATATCTCCATCTTCCCACAATTTGTCAATCACCGCTGATTCCATCCCCAGACAGCCCACAACCTCTTTTCCTTCAATGAGGGGTACAATCAGAGCCGAGGCGGTGTGGTGATGATGAAATCGAACCCCATGTTCCTGGCCCTGCCCTTGGGGTTTCCCCGGATTAAAATAGGCCAGATTATGGGATGATAAGGCAACCTCTATTTCTGGGGGCAGGTCAATGGGATAGTCCTTTTCAGGTGCCTTTGTATGGGGCTCCCATTGATCAAGCCATTGGGATAACAGGTAATATTGCAATCCCTCTCCTTTTTCAAGGACAAAACAACGGTCTGCATGACAAAAACTCCCCAAAAATGTCAACACCCTCGTAAACTGAAGATGATAATTTTCATTATTGGCCTGGAGCAGATGGGTGGATATTTTAGACAGAACCATCTGGATGGCCAAATGAACGGAGAGATCCTTTGCCTGACAGGTTTGGGCCTGATTGGATTTATTTGCCTTTTTCAATGGAAAAGATCTCGTCTAATTTCATATCCATCAGCAGACTGTATATATCCGAAGGCACATTGATCATCCGGATACGTGCATCCTCAATTACCAGATTTTTATAGAGCAGTAAAAATTTACCCACACCTGCAGATCCGATATAGGAAATCTTTGCAAAATCAATGACCACCTCTGTTGTGTGTTCAAGGTTTAATCCATTTAAATGCTTTTTTAATTCTTCAGCACCCGTTTGATTGATACTACCTGAAATAGAGATATGGATCTTTTCTTGATCCCCACTGGTCTGAATTTTCATTAATTTTTCCTCTCTTGTGACTTGTGACCCAAGCGGATGGGGTTTTGCATGGTATGAACCGGGGCCGGTATTTCGTTAAATTGATCAACACTGTCCACAGACTGTGGACGGTGTCTTATCTGTTGTTTGTTTTGACCATAAACCAATTGAAACAAGGTTTCTACCATTGCCAGCATGGTTTCTGCTTGACTGGCCAGTTCTTCAGAAGCGGCTGCAGTCTCTTCGGAATTAGCTGCCACCGCCTGGGTTGCTTGCTCAGCGTTCATGGTTGCCTGGCTGATCTGGTCAATGCCCTGGGACTGTTGTCTGCTGGCTTCGGTAATGTTAGCCGTCTGCTCACCCATGGTGGTGGCTGACTCCACAATGCCTTCAAAATCTGCACTCATCTTTCGCAGTGACTCCGCTCCAGTAATGATTTGAGACCGCATCCCTTCCAACAGCTCCTGGGTTCCACTTGCCGCTTCAGAGGCCCTTAAAGCCAGATTGCGAACCTCTTCTGCAACCACTGCAAAACCCGCACCCGCCTCACCGGCCCGGGCTGCTTCCACAGCCGCATTTAATGCCAGTAGATTGGTCTGAAAAGCGATGTCATCAATGGTTTTGGTGACCGTACCTATTTTAGAACTGTCATTTTCAATGGATGCCATGTTACCCGACAACTTTTTTAATGCCTTCAATGATTGGGCTGTTTTAGCGATATTATCATTCATGAGCTCGGAAGCACCATGGGTCAATTCTGTTGTTCCTTTGGCCGTGGCGGCAATCTGTTCAATACTGGCAGAGGTTTCTTCCTGGGTGGCTGCCTGCTCACTGGATGCTTCAGCCAGGGACTGGGAGGCGCTGGCAATTTGTGTGGCTGCAGCAGCTACTTCTTCGGAACCGTTCCTAAGAGAATCTGCCACGGCATTAATGGTTCGCGTTATTGAAAGGACAAAAAGGAGTACGATGATACATGCCACAATAGTGGCGGCACCGGTTGTAAAGAGAATCCAGTTCCGAATTTTTTTCACCGGGGCCATAAACTCATCAACATCCTGGGTGGCACCGATGGACCATCCTGTCAGTGGCACAGGCGCATATCCACAGACCTTCTTTGTCCCTTTGAAAACATAATCTGTTACACCCGTTTCACCGGCTAACATCCGTCCACCTATGTTTTGCATACCGTCAAGGGTGGCCAAATTTAATGTTAATAAATTTTTGGGGTTAGGATGGGAAAGGACCACCCCGGTTTCATTGATCATCCATCCGTAACCTGTTTTACCCAATTGGGTGCCGCTGATTTTTTCCACCAGAAAATCGGTTTTCATCACCATGGCCACCATTCCACCCAAAGCACCATCAGGGGTTTTTACCCCGGCAGCAATAACCGCCACGGGGAGATTGGTTTTCTTTGAGAGGACCGCATCCCCTACACTTATCCCTTTTTGACGGACTTCTTTATAATAACGGCGGTTGGACAAATCAATTCCAAAATATCCTCCCCCAGCATTATCCGCCAAAACACGACCACTGGCATCGGTCACAACAACCACTTCATATTGCTCTGACCATATCTCCTTCATGCGTTTAAAGTTGGCCATTACATTGAGTAATCCCTTGCGGGATACGTCTTCATCCCCTTTGGAAAACGCTTCCAATGCCGCAATCAATCTACCGTCGGTGCTCAAACTGCGCACCAGCTTCACCTCTTCCTGCATTACGGTCTGGGTCATGTCAGCCAGTCGTTGGGCAATATGAAGCGACTTGTCAAAGGCTTCATTTTTAACCGCTTTGGCTGATTGGAAATAGGCAAGCGAACCAAGAACAATCATGGGAATTAAAACCAAAAGAACGCCGCCAAGCAGCATCTTCATCCTCAATGTAAAATTTTTCATTATTTCTTTTCTCCTGACCATAAGGGGGGTTGGGATTTTAATTTGTTATGTAAGAATAAAAGTTTCTCTTAAAATTGCAATCTTCTTTAAATCTTTAGTGATATGATCATATCATAGATGCACCCGAATAATAAATCTGTTTTTTTAAGCATTGTTGCTCTATTTGGGGTTGGTCACAACATGGGCCACTTTGAACCAATTTATTTTGATCAAAAAATAAAGTCATTAATTACAGATGATTGACGGTAGCACATTCTGTATCCGTATAGTGGCCCATCTTATGACCAACCCCTGCTATTTTTCCAGACGATTGTCGGAAAAAAAGTCTACTATTTTGCATAAAATTTTGCGTCTGTCTCAAAGGCGTGCACCATTTGGATAACTCAGGCTACTGACCTATGGTTCCGGCAGACCTGTTCCCCTTTGCAAGGGACAAAGCCTTTGTGCTGCTGGCCGCTTATCTTTTCTGGTACACCTTTCAAAATCCTCTCAAGCCATGTTGATGACCCGGAAAGGGGCCTTTTGATTTTTAACCAGACATCCAGGCGTCATAGCGCAGCCGCCAGATAATGGCCGGCAAAACAGCTATGATCAAAAAAATTATGTGGGCCAGGGTGATTTTTTTTGCTGCGCGACGGCAACGATCCAATGCGATGGGGTAAATGTCAGCGTGGTGCTTTACTAAAAAAGGAAGCATGAAGAAGTTACTTCCCTCCATTCCGATCACGGCCATTGCGCCATAAAGCGGATAACCGACCAATCGATGCTCAGGAAGAAACAGGCACCATGGGCAATGATGATGAAGCACTTCATAGTGATAGGCAGACAGAACATTGACCAGAACCAGGCCCGCCACCGGCAGCCACAACCAGGTGACGGTGGCCAGTAGAGATCTTGCCCAGGGGCGATCCCCCCTTGAAACGCTTAAGGCCACAGACAAAATTAAAAGCAGAATACTAAGAACAATAAAAGCGCTGACCCACATAGTATCCCCCAGCCCGAAAACGCTTGTTGCCTGTTCCATGGTTGAAAACTGATCGTAAACAACGGCACAGCAATCCACCGCCTGGTATGGCCTGATACCTGCAAATGCGTCATAGGTTTTCTTTAAGGTTAATACAGCCAGAACTGGAATCATCAGGAACAGTCGGGCGGACGTTTCGGTTAGCGGCATCTCAGGGAGCGTTCGATTCAATTTGTCCAGTTCATACCAGAGTTTCATCAACAACAACAAAAGACCGGTGTATAACAGCAACCGGGTGCTGCCGTTGGCCGACATGGCCTGACAGACACCGGTTCCGCACATGGCACCGGGAATATCCTCGTGAAAGATATTGGCAATACCAAAGACAAGTAGCCCCCCGGAAAATAACGATACAAAGAAAGATGCCCTTCCCAGGATAGAGGCCCCTTCCGCCTTTGTTTCCAAGGACAACTGCTGAGGGTCAGAGACAAGGGGCTGCCAGTTTAATGCCGTGTTTACCCATGTGGGGCAAGCCACCAGCAATAAAAGCAGTGCCATAGTCTGTGTTGATATGATGGCCAGGAACAGGGGGTGCCAAAACATGATAAACCTCAGGCGATCAATGGATTGAGAACACCGTTTTCCAGCCGGTAACACAGGGGGGTCTCCGGAAGCGTGTCCAGGGTTAATCCATGGGCGACAACGATCACAACCGCATTCCCACAGGCATGATGATACAGCAGGTCCATCATCTGTCTGCTGCTTTTGGCATCCAGATGAGCGAAGGGTTCGTCAGCAAATATAAAGGCCGGCTGGTTGACGATGGCCCTGGCCATGGCTGTTTTCTGGCGTTCCCCCCCTGAAAGGGAGCTGGTTAGACTGCCAGCATGGTGCAGTAGGCCTACTTTTTTAAGGGATTCCATGCTTTGGCTGCGGCATGTGGACAGGGTGCGACCCAGGGGAATCAAAGGCAGCATGACATTTTCCAACACCGTCAAATCATACAGAAGGTGATCGTGTTGAAAAATAATGCCCGCCTGCCGCCGCCATCGGTCCCTGTGCGGTCCGGTCCATCGGGAAACCGTCTCACCATGTACAATCACCTCCCCCGATGTGGGGCGGGAAAGCCCTGACAGCGTATTGAGAAGGGTGGTTTTGCCAGCACCCACAGGGCCTGTGATAAGGGTTATTTTCCCCGCCTGAAACCTGGCATTTATTTTGTCCAGAACTATGCGGCTTTTTCCGTTGCCCATGGGGAATTCAACACATAAATCGTGGCATGTAATTCCAGAACTCATCGACTCCCCGCATCTTCAATCAGATCATGAACATCGGCGGTCGCGCCCTTTAATGCCGGTAAGAAAGCCGCGGTAATCACCGGTACCACCATCAAGGCGGTCACTTCCAGCACAACGGTTGCAGCTCCCGTTGTTTCCAGATAAAGCGATGGGGGAATGGTTTTCCAGCCAAGAAAAAAATCAGCCAACCAGCCTACACCGGGGCCGTAAACTAACAAAAAAGAGAGACAGATACCCACCGCGGCCGAAGGCAGGCAGACAAACAGTTCCCGATACAGTTGAAACCGGACAATATCACCAGTGGTCCAGCCCATGGCTTTCATAATGCCAAGATCCGATTGTCGCCCCATGGATTTCCGGGTGTTCACCGCAACCAGAAGGCACAAGGCCAGCACAGCAGGAATCACTGCGATGGTGACAAGGGTCCTGCCACGATTCCAACGGCCTGCACAAAGCCCTTGGCTCTGCAATCTTGTGACACATTGCACCGGCCAGGGGAATGACGCGATCAGGTCTGATAAGATGGCCTCCTGCTCACTCTCATGGAAAACGTCAATGGCCAGATCACTGGCATGGTCTTTGGGAAGGCCGATAAGCTGTCTGGCATCCTCAGGATCCATCAGTACCAGATCGTGGGTAAAGAGGCTTGTCTTTTCAGGCAGCCGATCAATAACCCGATAGTTTTGGCTGACCCCCCCTTCCAATTGAAGGGTGTCGGCAGATAAACCGGTGGAAACGCCAAAACCGATGATCACCTGCCCCGGGTCAGGCAGCCGGGGTAACTGGTCAGCCAGGGCTTGGGGTATTTTGTCTTTTAGTACCCCCATGACGGTCAACTGACCCTGGGGGCCATTGACCAAGCCCCAGATTCTGGGTTTTGCAGAAACAACCCCCACCACATTTTCTGCAATCCGCACCGACGTCTGAACTGGCAAGGGAGAAAAACCTGTGGCATCAGCCCGTCTCAAAATAATGGAGGGCGTGGATTTTAATAACGTGTTCAGCGTGTCATGTACGGCCCGGGGAAACAGCAGCAGTGTCCCCAGGATTGCAAGCGTCACTGTCAATGTGATGCCAAAAAGAAGGGATTCGAAGGGCCGCCGCAATAGATCCCTGAAGGCCCAGATCTGCATGGTATTAAACATCACTCTTTTAATGAGATCTCTCCTCTTTCTGGTTTGAGACGGCCGACCATCAAGTTTTCCAGGGAAAAGCCCATCAATGGCAGGTACGGACTGTGACGCCGGTCAATTGCCGGACCGGCATAACCAGCATTTCGCAGCACATGCCCTGAGGGAACAATGGCAGGTGTATGGAGCGCTAAATAGTTAATCCACAGTTGTGTTGTTTGGTGGGAATCGCGAGGGGTATTGATACTGAGTATGGTAATAACCGCAAGTGCGATAACGCTTACCAGGGTTATCACCACAAGGCCATATGCGGATGTGTCTAATCGATCGCAGGATGCACGCATCATTTATTTCGCCATTTTCTTGCCTGTCATTTTATACCACCTGTCATCATTGAGATCATTAAGCATCACCTGGGTTTTACCGCCATGCCGTTTTTTAAACACCTTCAGGGTGCGTTCATCCAGAACGGGCACAAGGGCGGGTCCCATGGGGCCAATGACATCCGAACCATATACAAATATCGTGTTGCGGGCGTCCATCTGCCGCCCGGAAAAGTATTCTCTAACGATGGGTCGTTCAAGCATATCCCCTGCCCTGCCCAGGTATATTTCAGGGTGCATCCATGACCGAATCATACAACCAATACTGCAAAAATAATAAGTATCTCTGTTCTTTAACTGAATTGCACAATTAAACTTTGGATACCGGATGGAATTCATTCCGCAAACCGGGCAACGATCCTGGGGACTTACCTGCATTTGCCCGTTTTCGTCCAAAGGCTTGAGGCCGCTTTGGGGATGTTTCCCGTCGGAAGCCCCAGCCGCCCACCCCGGCAGCAACAGCATGGAAAATGCAAATAAAAGTGCAAGAACCATGGTAGCCATGTCTTTCCTTGTGAAAACTTTTAACAAATTCCCCCCTTTTTCATATAAAACCCGCATGTCCTGTCGGACACAACAAATATAGGGCCGTAGACGCGGAGCCAAATGGTATTATACCGCCGCCCCCCCGACGGGCAATGGGCCCGGACCGGAACTGTAGACAGCTCAATTGTCCGGTTCCTATTGCCCATCGGGGGGGCGGCTCTGCTGAGGTTGCCTTGGAGGCTGCCTTTTCATATAAAAAAAACTCCGTTCAATCTTCTCTCCACGGCCAGACGCTCCCGGCTTGACGCAATATCAAACAGTCTGTACTATACGCGCAAGCAACACTCAACGCAATTAATTCATGACGGATCAATGGAACTTTTCGATTATGGACGTATCCTCCCTGTTCTCATTATTTCTTCTGGGCCTGTCCGGAACCGGCCATTGCCTCGGCATGTGTGGGCCCCTTGTCCTGGCTTTTCCCGGCAAGTCAGGAAAATTTAATTCCCATCTTTACTACCACGCCGGTCGGATTATCACCTACACGGGCATTGGCATCCTTATGGGCAGTCTGGGCCTGGCACTGGCAAAACTTGCCTCGGTTACAGGGCTCGACTACCTGGGAACCCTGGCCCGCATACAATTGGTTTTTTCTTTGCTGGCAGGCATTTTTCTGGCTCTGTTTGGTCTTGGCCAGCTGGGCATCCTGGGTCAGTCTGAATGGCTTATGATATCAAATCCCCAGATACTACCCGGTTACCGTTTTATTGTCCGGTCCGCCTTTCAAAAATCCGATGACTGGTTAATGGTCATTACCGGGATGTTCATGGGCTTCATCCCCTGCGGCCTCTCTTTTGCGGCCTTTTCAAGGGCATTGGCTGCCAGCCGGCCACTGGAGGGGGGCGCGTTTCTGCTTGCATTTGGCGTGGGCACACTGCCAGGACTCCTGCTGCTGGGTACGGGGGCCTCGGTCATCGCCCGTCGCTACCGGCGGCACTTCGATATTTTGTCGGGGATGCTCATGATCGGCATGGCCGCAACCCTTATCCTGGATGGGATTGCAGCCCTTTTTTCGTAAAAATGTTCGACCAGCACCCCATATTCACCTATTTGGGCCTGCTCACATAGCATTAGTATGCTACGCAGTCCCAACTATGCGAATATGGGGCACTGGCCAAACATTTACATTGCCAACCCGAATATTTACCTTTTTTCATCGTTCGTTTGATCCGACAATCTTAGGAATGACTTTTAAATAAGTTGCCCATTTGTGCGCTTAGCGCTTAGGGGACAGATTTTTAAATCTGTCCCCGCCTCCGAAATGGAAAAGTTATTTCGGACTCATTCCTTAAGCGGGTATTCCCACCCCGGCACAATTTTTTCAATGGTGACGTTTCCATAGTTTGTCACAGTGCCGCCGTTTTCAACAACAAATTCTGAGGCTTCATTCATCGAGTTAAAGGGAAACGCCTCATATCCCATGGGGCCAAATACCTTTGAAGATCCGACAACATAAAATGCGGTCTGTCCACTGGTCCACATGCCCGAGTTCCGATCCACCACCCAAATCAAAAAAGGCTTTACCGGCGTATCCACATATAAGGGCTGCTTTCCCATAAAAGCGAATAAACACTGGGTCGAACAGAAGTGAAACGTTTTCCCATTTTTTATCTGTAGTTGAGATTTACCGTAGGGATAGCGGGCCGGAAACATATTGCACACAGGGCATCTGTCCGTTGGGGAGGGTTCAACAATTTTACCCTTTTTAATCTGACGGGTCTTGATCATCTTGTTTTCTTTTAAAACACTGGATTTAGCCGTTGCAAGGGCGCTTTGGTAATCAATGAGGTCGCCACCGCACTGTTGGGCAAATTCTGCAGCTTTTGTTTTGTCGTCAAATACGATTTTGGAAACCGGGCTCATGGTACCTGCTGCAGCGGATCCCAAAACAACAAACGCTTGGTCTGCAGGTATCATCTTCCCGGGTTCGTGATAGACCGAAAGCATAACGTCAGTTGGATTCTGGCCTGTTTTAACACTCCAGTCGGCCAGGCAATGGAAAGAGCAGACCTCTTCTACTCCCTGATAAGGGGTAAACTTAATCCAGGTTCGCGCCCACATTGACCGGACCATACCGCAAACCGGACATTGCCCATGAAACTGATTTTGTGGGGGTATTAAAGGATGTGTCACCTTACAATCCATTGCATTCACACCAGGGAGAAACAGAGACAAGGACAGGGGGGTTAGAGAGATGGTTTTCAAAAATTGACGACGGTTGAGTGATTTCATTTTATTCCCTTTCAAATTTACCCTATTTAAAAATATTAAAAACACAATTAAAGGGAGCCAAATTTAATTCGTATCGGGTGCTTTTGAGTTTTCCGGTTTTGATCAGGATTCCCTTTTTGGCCAAATCAGTTAAATCTCTTGTTGCCGTCGCTTTAGGCGCTTTTGTAATCGCTATATAGTTTTTTGCGCTCAGGCCTCCGTCAAACCCTTTGGGACCTGCTCGGAATATCCTTAAAATCGCTTTCTTTTGCCGGTCGTTTATATTTCTTTTATGCGCATCAAAAAATTTTGTTTTTGCAATTAAGAAGTCCAACTTTTCAACCATTGCGCGTTGGGATTCAAGAATCGTTTTTGAAAAGTAAGTTAGATACGAGGTTATTTCGTTGCTTTTATTCTGTGTATTTAAAGAATTGTAATATTGTTTTTTATCCTGGTTAATCGTACAAGATACCGCCGTTAAAATCGGGTTCTTATTAGATTGGGACAAGACCTTCGTTACTAAGGCTCGACCTATTCGCCCATTTCCATCCTCAAAAGGATGGATTGTTACAAAATAAAAATGAGCAATCCCGGCCCTGGTCAGTGGCGGCAAAGGTGTTTTGTTCTCTGGTGCTGTCCGGTTGAACCAATCTATAAATTTGTCCATTTCCTGAGGTATTCTGGACGAAGGCTGGGCTACAAAATGAATCTTTGGTTTATCAGTCCGACCAGAAACAACTTGCATATCTTCTTTATAGGTTCTGTATTTACCGGCTTTAATCTTTGAATTTCCAAGCATCAGGTTATCATGCCAGCTAAAAAGCATTTCATGGTCCAAGGAGTGCTGATATTTGGTATACAATTCTTTCATCATTTTGGCTATGCCGCGCTCTCCTGGTGTGGTCCTGGCTTCTCTTACAATTTCGGCAAGACCAAATTCTCGCATGATGGAAGATTGTAAGCTATCCCTGTTAAAAATTTCCCCTTCGATTTCTGATGTATTCAAGGCCTCGTCACTTATTAGCTCAACAGATAATTGCTTTTGATCTGCCTCCGATAGCGATTTCATTATTCCAAAAGAAATACCGGCTTCTTGAATATATTCTCGTTCAAGTTGAGCTATTTTTTCATTTTCATAAGTAAAGTTGGGCCAATCGTCTTGCTGCCAATTCCATTTTTTTGAATTCATAATCTGACCCGTTATTTAAAAGTTGTTTGTTTATAACTCATAATTTATGTTATTTTGAGCTATAAAACAAGCGTTTTTAAATCATTTTTAAAGAAAAGCAAAGATCCCGACCATAGGCCGCATGTGTCCTGCATGGGATTCCAGCTGCATCTTAAGCGCCATGCAGTTGTCATCATCCTGGTCCACCAGCACAATGTTGAAATGGAGGTTGTTGCTCACTCCTCAAACTCTGCATTTTGAAATTTCAAGACACTGCAATTTTCTTTAATGGTACGTTGCAAAGACTCATCAAAACCTTCGGTTGATTTGGCCTTAATTTCAACAAAAATATCCACATCTATACCAACTTTTGTGGTGAACTGCTGTACAACCTCGTCCACGATCATGGCAAAGTCCATTTTTGATTTTACAGGATCAAGATTGATGCTTCCATAAAACTGCTTTTTCTTTATTGTGGAAAGCGGCGGCGTTACCCCAGTTGCAGATGCATTGCCCGGCATCGGATTTTCAACAAAATTGCTGCCACCTGGCTTTTCTGAAACCCCGGGATCTTTATCATCATCGGCCACACCCGGTGCCGGGGTGGAAGGTGGTTCCATAATTTGATCCCGATAGGCTACAGCGGTTTCACGTTCAATGAGAAGGGCTGCATCATCTAAGTTTACACGGCCCCCTTTGCCAAAGTTAAATCCCAGGTAAGCATCCCCGTCTTTTCCCGATGCAAACCCGAAATAGTCCTCACTTTCAAGACCTTTTTCCACAGCGTTGCGAAAAACATCTTCATTGAGGAGCCGGGGAAAATACAAATAACTGCAACTGTCCTGCCATACCCTGGCGGCACTGACCTCGGTTTTACCGTCCTTAAAATACCACTGGTGGAGAAGATTGCGCAGATGAATGGGACTCCACTGTGTAATCAACCACTCTTCTTCCTTTAATTTATTTTCAATATCAGCGGCAATATGCTGTGCGCTTGTGGAGACAACAACCGATTCCCATACCAGCTTGGGTTTTCCCTTCACGATATCCTCAACGGGACACAGTATCCACTTGTAGGTTTCTTTGAGGATCTGGTTTAAACTCCGTTCTGAAGTCTCCCTTTGCTGTTTTGCCTGATTGATCTGGAACAGGTTCAGATTCAGTTTGCCATTGTCGATATCAGACAAGATCTCACTCCAGGCAATATAGGTTCGGGCATGATCTTTTAACCGACTCAAGGCATCAAAATCCGCTGCCGCAAAGATCAATCGGTTCTGTTTCTGACGGGGCTGTTCTCCCCGGTTACGCAGGATTTCTTCCGCCGCAGTGTACGCATTTTTTCCATCCCCCCTGGTGAAGGCACACAAAGGTTCCGGCGGCAGCACCACAAGGCGTGGTCCTTTCCCATAATCATCGGGGATATCCACTGAAGCCGTAAAGATATGAACCCCGGCAAAGCTGTGATTGCGACCAAACAGTTTCCCGGCAAGGGTTTTTAAAAGAGGGATCAACTGTTCCCTGTTGTCAATGCGGCTTTTACGGCTTTCCATCTCCCGGCGCAGGTTGGGCCGGGTATCCAGCCAGAAGCGATTGTCATCAAAATAGAGATATTGAAGCCGGTCATGCAATCGCCGCAACACATCTTCAAACACCTCCACGGTTTGTCCGGGCTGTGCACAGCCCAACAAAATCCGCTCCACCAGCAGCCCTTTTACCATCTGCTTTGAAACCGTGGGGGCACTGCCCAGGAAAATGGTCCGCATGGCCCGCCGGGCCGCCTGCACCGACCCGAACCGGGTATCATGACCATCAATACTGGCAGGTTCCGACCGTGGCCCATCCACCTCCTTTTCAATCACCGGTTCCCAGCCCTGGGGCAGGTAGTGGATACTCTTGTCCCGGACGGTGCTATCATCCAGCGCAATGGAACCCGGCATGATCAAGGCATCCCGGTTATCGGAATTCCACAGGCGATGGATCACAATGGCCATGTACTGCAATACCCCCCGGGTGCGTTGAAACTTATCCAGGGTTGACCAGTCTTCGTACAGGCGATCAAAGATTTCAGGATGGATGGGGTAGGAGTGGCACAGGCGTACATAATAGTCATTGGCCTGGGTTTCCTGGGGAAATTTCTTGCTGTGATCGCGGTAAAATTCAAAAAACGGCTGACAGACAGCTTCCACCTGGGAGGGGTCCCCGGCATGCTCAAACAGTCGACGGCGAACAATTTCAAAGGCTTCGGTGCTGGCCACGGGTTTCCACACCGATTCCACCCGGGCAAAATATTTTTCCAGTGAATTGAGCACCCGTTGGCCCATGGTGCCGCCCACCTCCAGTTCAGATTCCGGCAGAGATGCCAGTAACATGGCGTTGGGCACCAGTTTCATGGCTTCGGTGAGTGCCTGGATAAAAGAGATGTTGCTGTCAAAGGTGCCGGCCTTGAAGTGATGACCGATCTCCAGCTGACGGATAAATGCCAGCAGCTCGTCAATGAGAATGACACAGGGGGCTGCACTTTGGATTAGCTGATGCAGCACCCCTTTACCCGGGGAGGTTCCGTCGGCATCACTTTGGGCCACCATGGCGTAACCTTCTTCTCCCAGAAGCTGCCAGGCAAGTTCCCCCCACAATGTATTGGCGGTTATATTGCCATGTTGCTGGGGCTGGCTGGGGGAAAGCTTTATGCCGTCAATCACCGCCACCCGGGCACCGGGCAAATCCGGGATACCGGCCTCATCCAGGAGGGGAGGAATGCCTTCCATGTTATCGGTGCTGACCTTTCGCAATGCCAGATGCATCACTGCCAGCATGGTATGGGTTTTGCCCCCACCAAAGGCGGTCTGGAGCTGAATCACGGGATCTCCACCCTGTCCGGTGAGACGTCGGGCCACGGAAATCAAGAGCAGGCGCATGCCCTCCGTGATAAAGGTGCGGGCAAAAAATGCCTGGGCATCCTGGTACTCCGGGGGGGCAGTGCCTGCCACCACCTGGGAAATATCTGCGGCAAACTCGGATTGTTTAAAGGTACCCTGCAGCACATCTTTGTGGGGACGGGCTATTTCCCGCCATGGTTTTAAGCTCATATTAGATTCCTTTTTACTGTCCAGTTCATTTCAAGTCTGTTCTCCAGAGTGTCTTTGTCAACGACACAGGGATGGGCATCCACAGATTTCAAGCATTGCTTTAATTTCTGCTCTACCTTTGATGGATCAATGGCCTTTGGAAATAATTTTGAATGTTTTCGAGGTTGTTCCAGATGCAGGATAATTCTGATGCGAGTCTGTCTAATTGCGTTTTTTGCAATACGCATCTCGTCAAAATCATTGGCATTGCATTGTGCCGCAACAAGACCAGCCAAGGTATCTCTGACTTTGAAACTGATTTCATCTCCAATGTCGATGACTTTTGTACGCCTGTGAATCCTATAATCCTTGACCTCTATCAACCAAGTCTGCCTGGCATCCACATGAATCAGATCAACGGCTTTGGTGCCACCAAAAGCGCTGTTGAACTGATTGCGATAAAAAGACCACTCATCATATTTAGATGCAACTGTGTTGTCTGGAAAGAAAAAACTTAGTCTACCTTCATCTATTTGTTGCATTGATCTCTCCAGCTGCCAGAAAACGGTCGGACTGCTCCAGCTCCTCGTCAAGCAAAATAAGGGAGGCAAGATCTTCCACAGAATTGCCTTGCTCCACTTCCACACCGTCGGTCTTTACAGGCAATGCAAAATAGCGCTGCTTGATTTTATTAAATTGCTTGTCCTGGGACAGAATTTCAAGCTCACGCAATAGAAACAGAGAATGGGTGGCAATGAATACCTGAATACCGTTTTTGCACAGGTGGAGAATAACCCTTGCCACAATTTTGACCAAGCGGGGATTTAGGTTTGCCTCGGGTTCATCCCAGAACAAATATCCCTTGTCCAGCAGCGAACCCGTTCCGATGAGTCGTGCCAGCATGGCAAGTTTGCGCAAACCTTCCGCAAGCAGAGAGATTTCCATATTCCCCTGACCCGGGATGGCAAGATAAAAGCGGCCGGTATTATCCAGAACAATTTTGCCTCCCATGGCTTCCTCAAGGGGTTGCAGCAGGGATGCCGTTTTTTTCTCCCGGGGGCCTTTCAATGCAGGGGCTCCCAGCAACAGGCAGGTATCCCGCCAGGACTCTTCAAATTCCAGATAGTGATTTTCATACATAGAGATAAACCCGGGATAAATAGTCAACAATTCCCGGGTGGGAAGAAAAACTGGAACCGTTTTTTGCCAGCTTTGGGGCAACTGATCAATCTGCACATCTGTCTTGCTGGATGTAGCAAACCCGAATCCAGTATTTAAGGTTGAATTAGAAAATTCAAGACCAAGTTCACACCGTTCCCGACCCTGTTTTCTACGGGCCAGCCGGCCCAGAGTATCCGGTCGTAATACGTTGATCAGTTTTTCAGCATATTTTTTTTGCAGCAGCGCTTTTGTGGGGTCCCCGGCCTTTGGGTTTCTACCCTCTTCAGCACTTGCAGCCATCATCGAATAAGCGGTTTTTAAAATATGTGACTTCCCTGAACCATTTTCCCCGATGATCACATTCAATCCACTGGAAAAAATAAGTTCCGCTCCAGGGAAGACTGTCAGATTTTTGATGGTCATTTTTTTGAGCATTATTTCTCCCGAAGATTAAAAGCCAAATTCAAGTTGTTCGCCAGTCTGTCCGACCTTACTTGAGGCATCCATAATCAAATTGACTCATTGAAAATTTTTAAAAACCGAGAAATATTTCGAATTTTATAATTTCCCCAGGGCATCATCCTTTTTTGTGGCCATGTCACATACAAAAACCGCTTTGCTCTTGTAAATGCAACATAAAGATTGTTTTTTTCTTGAGTCATCTCAATACCTCCACGACGTACCGCTCGATAATCAGGAAATGTTTCATCATCCATGCCAATCACAAAAACAATATCAAACTCCTGCCCTTTCATCGTGTGCACAGTGCTTAAGGTAATACCGGAATGGTGTATTAAGGGATGGGTCCGCCCCAATGCCATGGAATTTTTAAATTGATGCAATGATTTATTATCAGTATTCTTTGCATAATTGTGCCAGTGCTTAAGCAACTCATCAATATCCTTAAAAATCATATTCTTTTCATTTTCATCTTGTATCCTTAAATTATCCTTAAAATCTCCCAGCAGTTGCTTAAGATTATTGCCATCCTCGCTTAATTTTAAAACCAATAAAAGAATATTTTTATTCAACTCATTCGTAATCTGCAAACTGATATTTTTTAGATTAGTGTTTGCCGTGGGCTCTATTTTTAAACTGGTGAACAATCTTTTTTTATGTAAGCTGTCCTGGGAATTTAACCTTACCCTTAATGCAAGATCAAAGATAACCATCAAATCAGATTCAAACTGAATCCCTCCCGGAGTCATTTTGTAATAGAATGGCAAGTTTTCATCTTTTAACTGAGTTTCCAAGGACAAGAAAATATATCTGTTTCTTGCAAGCACTGCTATTTTTTCATATGTAATCGGTCCTTCAATATCATTGTGCTTTTTCAAGGCAATTAATGCGTTGATTTTATCAACAACCCATTGGGCTTCAGTCTCTTCATTATCCAGGGCATGAATCTGAAAAATTCCTTTTTTGACGGTTCCTGCTATGTATTCTGCTTCCGGGATAATTTTTATTGCAGACGTTAATACAGCTTTTGATGAACAATAATTTTCACTGAGTTCAATTACAACCGGATGAAAATCATTAACAAAATGCCGATCCATATAATCTGCTGAAGACCCATTAAAATGATAAATGGATTGGTTGGGATCACCCACCATCATGATATTTGTAAACTCTCCATTGGTTAAAGCCCTCAGCAGTTGATATTGGGCGTTGTTCAAATCCTGGGCTTCATCTATGCAGATGGCAAAAAAACTTCGACGATACAACGCCGCTGTTTTGGGATGATCCACCAATAAAGTATAAGTGAGCTTCAACAGATCATCAAAATCAATGGCATTTTGTGCGTGCAGGAGCCCTCGATAATTGTGATATATCAACACCAAATTTTCATCATTGGTATGATTTCCAACGTCACTGTCAGCGATTAACTCTCTTTTTATCTTTGAGATAAAATTCAAAACACCATAACGAAAGTTTTTCTGTTTTTTTATATCCTGGTTTTTATATTTGGCGGAACATGACGGGGTTTGCCTGATGGCCTGCTCAACCAGTTCCAGACGGTCTGACTCCTCTTCAAAAATATGCGGCATTTGGGCAAGGCCGATCAATCTGCCATGATTTTCCAGTATGGATTGACAAAATGCATGAAAAGTCCCCAGAAAAACCCGATTTTTTATATCCGGTATGTTCGTTAATCGTTCTTCAATCTCTTTTCCTGCTTTATTAGTAAAGGTCAGTGCAAGGATTTTTTTATTTGTTTTCGTCAATAAATAACGCAATCTCTCCGTCAGCACCCGGGTTTTGCCACTTCCGGCAACGGCTTTCACATAAATCGGCCCATTTTCGGCATAGACAATTTTTGTCTGATTGACGGACAATTCAATTACTGTTGTCATGTCTTTGCCCCCCCCATTTTTAAAATGGCGCTTATTTTTTCAAATAAATCAATGACCTTTGGAGGCAGGTCTTTTTTACTTTGAATGATTTGTTCTGCTATGACAGGGCCATACTGTGTTTTAGTATCAGTAATGATTTTGTATAATACATCATCTTTGTAGTTTTGGATTTCCACTAATCGTTCCGGCTCCTTTGCTGCTCGATGATGGTCATTTTCATATACATCGAAATACGCAATGGCTTTTTTAATCTCATCTCTAAAATCATCATAAATGAGCTGTTTTTCAAAATCATTTCCGTCATCTAAAAATACAATACAATCCCTTTCCTTTTTCAGAGAAGTACATTTTAAAAACTGATTCTGCACACTTTCTTTCACCATTTTATTTGGGATATTTTCTGCATCACTGAAAATAAACCATGGAATGTTAAATGCTTCTGCAAAGTACAAAAATGGCAAATATCCGCCAAAACCACCAACCCCTACAAAATTTAAACCCATTTCCACGGCTGTTTTGCCAAAGTGTTTTTCTGCTAAGAGAGGCAGGGCCTGTTCTTCGGTTTCCCCTTCAAAGAAAATGATCAATCTGGAAAAAAATATTTCTCCCCGGGTGTTGATAACCTGACGATCCATTTTTCTGATTTCTTCTTTTTTCAATTTGTCCGCATCGATCCTGCCGCAAATCACCCGTTGATCCTTGTAAAAATTTCGGATCTGACTCACCTTGGCTGTTGCAGCAATATAAGGGGAATGTGTGGAAATGATTTTTTGACCGGGAATGGCATCTATTTGACCAAACAGCTTTTTTTGAGCATTGGGATGCAAGTGGGCTTCCGGCTCTTCTATGGCAAGGACAGGAAACAGTATCGATCTCTCTTGTTCAGCATTTTTAGAAAGCAGGGAAATAAATGCTTTCAAAGTCAAAAGCGAAGACCAGCTTCTTGTTCCCATACCATGATATTCCATGGAAAAACTGTCATAGCTGTCATTATAATAAATGGTTAAGCCCTTATTTAAATCACAAATTTTCTTGGTAAAAGGTGTAAGTTCAATCCCTTCACTGCTGGTATCCATTGCGGTATCCAGCTCTTTTAGTGTTGTTTTGATATTTTTCAAAATATCGCTGGTGCTGACGGCCTTTTCATTTAATGCTTTGATCTGATCTTCAATCTCCCTGATCTCTTCCGGAGTATATTTGATTTTGGACAACATTTTTCCAAGATAAGAACTTTGTAATTTTGTGTCCTCCAGTATGTCCCGCTGGGCATCCATGTAAAAAAATGGGAATTCATCAAAGTGGAAATTTGTTTTTTTACCGTTCTCAACATTAAACTCGATGTTCAAGTTTTTTTTAAACCTTTAATATAATTACATAATATTACTTAGTCTCCTAAATAAATATTATGTTGGCATGATTTTTAATATATAACAATATTAATAACTTATGTTGTGTTGATAATTTGAAGTCACAAAAAAACATCACCCACAAGCATAGTGTTTACAATGGTTGCACAAAAACTTGAACATCGAGTTAAACCAGTCAAGATCTTCCTGTTTGAGTTCAGGCCACTCTTGAAGAATAAATTGTTGAGAAGCATAGCTGTTTTTTACAAAATCAAAGGTGATCGTTGTTCTGAGAGGGATAAAGGTGTGCCCTGTCTCGTTGGTTCGTATTCTATCCGTGGTGAATAAGATTTCCCAGTCTTCTGAGAAATCTTCACATTTTTTGCCATTGTCATCCATGGGGATAATTAATAGATCAATAATGATTTTCTCGGATACTAAGCTGGTTTTTCTTTTTTCAAGTATTTTTATTTGCTTTTTCAAATCCCTTATTTTGTATCCTATTCAAATTTCGGGGTAAAATTATGCAATATTAAGCATCATTCAGAAGTGATTTACACTTTTTGAGATCATTCCCCATTTTTAGGGGCTTTTCCCAAAAGACTGTAAAGTATTTTTGAAGTAATATGAAGGATGCCCAATATTAATAAATTATTTTATAACATGCTGTATTTACTGAACCTAAAAAATTAATTCTTAAGATTAAACGGCGTCTACCCCGAAATTTGAATAGGATACCTTATTTTTCTATTTACCTGCGATAGTTCATTTTACAATTTTTTCTCTTTTAAATGATCTTCACCGAACAGTTCTTTTACGAGAGACTCTAATTCAGTTCTGAGTAATCTGAAATATGGATTTCCATGGATATGGTTTTGCCGATACTGAAGCTTCCCACATTTATCATCTTTTTGATTCCTTATATAACCCACATGGCAGTAAACACCTGCCACAATAAAAACTGAAACTCTCATGATTCCAGTATTTTGGATGGAGTTTCTTATAACGCTTAAATCAGGGGCGCGGTTTTTTTGCGTCCCCTGCATTTTCTTGTTGGGT
>CAYSSE010000007.1:0-41437 GCA_964433355.1 uncultured Desulfocicer sp. | reverse complement strand
TGGCAGCCACAACAGCCGTGTTTTTCTGGAGGCATAGCTGTCTGATCCGGTTCAACAGCAGATATTGATTTTTAAAATCCAGATGGTTGGTGGGTTCATCCAGCAGCATGATATCGCTGGTTTGAACCAGAGCGCAGGCCAGCAGGGCCATCTGACGTTCTCCGCCGGAGATGCGATTAAAGTTGGCTGGGGCCAGATGCGCCACATCAAGGGTTTTCAGGGCTTTCATGGCAAGTTCATAGTCTTCGGGGCCCGGTACCTGGGTGGCACCTAAAAATGGTGCCCTTCCCATGACCACCACATCCAGCACCGTAAAGGGGAACACCTCCGGGTTTTCCTGAACCACCAAGCTGATGTGCCGGGCCACCTGCTTTCTGGACAGGGTGCGTAAATTGATTCCTTTGATATGAACTGTTCCAGAAGCCGTTTTTCGAATCCCATTGAGACAGTGGAGCAGGGTGGTTTTTCCGGAGCCATTTCGCCCCAATATGGCCGTGAATGTACCACTTTTCATGGAAAGAGAGATCCCTTTTAGAATGGGCGTTTTGCCATGGGAAAAAAACAGGTTACGGCATTCCAGGGCTACAGCCATCCGCTCCCCCTGTTTTTATACAATAAAAATCCGAACACCGGGGCACCCGTGAGGGCAGTGATGATACCCACGGGCAGTTCTGCCGTGGTGATGGAACGGGCGGCACCATCGGCGGCCAGCATGAACAGGGCTCCTAAGAGGGCTGTTACTGGCAGCATTTCTTCATGGCGTGGGCCCACAAGGGTTCTTGCCATGTGGGGGATAATCAGGGCGATCCAACTAATTTGTCCACAGGTGGCCACCATCACCGACACCATAACAGCCGTTAAAATAATCAAAATGATCCTAAACAGTAACGGGTTCATCCCAAGTGAGCTTGCCCGGGTGTCCCCCATGGAGAGAATATTCAGGCGAAACCGAAACATCATGATGACAAAAATACCCAGCAGAACCACGGGCCCTGCAGTGGCAAGATTGATCCAGGTCACCCGTGTCAAACTGCCCATGATCCAGAAAACAATGCCTGGCAGTTCGTCATAGGGGTCGGAAAAATATTTTAAAATCATGAGCAGTGCATTGAAAAAAGAGAGTACCACCATGCCAGCAAGAATCATGACAATTACCGGGCGAATGGCAATCAGGCGGGCAATGCCAAGTGTCATGGACACCGCCAGAAGGCCACAGACAAAGGATAATAATTGCACCAGGGAAACGCTCTCTCCGGGTAGAATAATCCCCAGGGCTGCCCCCAGTGTACATCCGGCGGAGACCCCCAGAATATCTGGAGATACCAAAGGATTACGAAAAAGAGCCTGGTACACGGCTCCTGACACTGACAGTCCCATGCCCACCAGAATGGCCATGAGACACCGGGGAAGGCGAATCCATAATAAAACCATTTTCTGGGATGCCAGATCCGGGGAAAGCGTCGTATCTGTGCCCATGGCATAAAGAATTTTCCAGATATCAGACACAGTGACCTCGTATCGACCCGCCAGCATGGAAATGAAAAAAAGAATCACCAGAAGCCCCATGAAAACAAGCCGATACGGGAAGGTGTATTTCCGGTGGAAGGGGGTAGCCTGGTTCAATGGAGCATACCTTCCGGGAGTCTGTCGTCCAGGGTTCCCCCCATTTCCACCAGTGTTTTATGAAATAATTCTTGATGAAAATTGTTGGCATAGGCTGTGAAATCAATGTCTTGGAAATACTGGGGGTATGCCCGGCAGGCAGCCCAAAGGGTGCCAAGCACTGACAGAGGGGAAGGAAAATCCCAGGGAGCCAAATCGCTGGGAAAACGATGTATCCGATGCTGGGCAAGTGCTGTCACCTTTTGAATTGCTGGGTTTTGAATGGACTTGATTCCTTGATTTTTAAGATTTCTGGAGATAAAAATAATATCGGGGTTCCATGCCAGGAATTGCTCTGGAGAGATATCTTGAAAGTAGCCATTGAGATCATGGGAGACATTGATCATCCCAGCCCGGGATAAAATATTATCCTGGAGCATGTTACCGGCAGCGGTGTTGAAAAAGCTTCGGGAGGAGGCAAAATAGGCTTTTTTTCTCTCTTGTTGTGGAATCGTTTTTGTTCTGGATTCAACCAATGCCAACACCTTATCCATGGCGGTGATGGCCTTTGAAGATCCCTGGGGAAGCCCCACTGCCTGGGAGATGATATCAAGGGATCGTTTAATATTGTCCATGCTTTCCGGAAGGATGATGAGGCTGGGAATACCCATGGTCTCAAGGCGGTTTGCCAGGGATATCCCATCCTTTTGGGCATATAAGATGACAAGATCTGGCTTTAGGGAGAGGACGGTTTCAAGGTTGATGCCGGTGGATTTTGTACCCACCCCGGTTAACTGTGTCACCCCGGGGAATACGGCCCGGGTAAGTTTGTCTTTTTTTGAATGGGTGTCAATCCCCACCAATCTGTCCTGCAATCCCAGAGAAAGGATGCACAGGGTCACGGGTTTAAAGGTGGGAATAATGCGGTTTACTTCGCCATGCAGGGTGACCTTGCGTCCTACCATATCGGTTATGATCCGGTTTTCCTGGGAGCATGCTATAGAGTAATTTATTAAAACGAAAAAAAGAAGCTCCATTGCCATCAAAACAATGCTTGTGAAGCGTTTATCTGTACTCTGGTGAATGATCCTTCGGTAATGTTGCATCAATTTTATTTATTCCTTCCTTAAGTCTTTTAAATTTGATCATCGAGATGATGGCTGTCCTGTGATCCACTTTATATAGTTTTATGTTTTAAAAATGTCAACATACTTGTATTTTCTGGTGCCATTAAGATTCTTTAATAAAAATAGTAACCATAAAAAGTCAATAATAACTCTCAATATCATAAAATCATAAGATCTGTCGGCTTGAACTCCATTGCTTAGGTAGTCTCTTTCAAGGATGCCAAAGGTATTCACCGTGTCATCAAATAAAAATGGGCAGCCCAGCCATTTTTTTGCTAACAATCATATTTTTATAGGGTACGTGCTTGTTAGTAATTATAGGTTTGTTCTTTCTTATTTAGAACACATTTATTGGTTAAACCCTATTCTTTCACACATTTCTTGACAATAGCTTACAATTTGAATTATAAAATATTTGCTCAGAATTGAAACAGTATGCTTGAAGTTAAATGCATTTGGAAAAATTATTCATAAGGAGAAAAAAGATGAAAGAAAAATTTATTTTAAGGCTGGCCGCATGGTGCTTGGTCTTTTCATGTACAGCAGGCCTTTCCATGGCCCAGGATGAACCTGACGACTTATTTACACTTGGTGAAATTGTTGTGGAAGGCAGTGCCGGGGGACCGGATATTTCAATAAGCAATACGGTCACTGCAGAAGAAATCCAAGCAATCGGCGCCGCAGATGCAGCCGAAGCCCTTCAGTATGTCCCGGGTATATATGTGCAACGTACAGCCAAGGGAGAGTTGAATATCAATATGCAGGGATTTGGACAGAAAAACGTCTTGATTCTTATTGACGGGGTTCCCTATTATGAAACCAAAAATGGCCCCCTGGACCTCCAGCAGATTCCCTCATCCATCATTGGCAGGATTGAGGTAACAAAAGGAGGCTCATCTGTATTATACGGTCCCAATGCATTGGGTGGTGTGGTCAATATCATCACCAAAAAAGGGGTGAAAGGTGCCTCGGGAGTTGCCTCTGCAGAAGGGGGGAGTGGCGGATACGGCCGGGGCAATGCCACCCTGAATTACGGTACTGAAAACGGATTCTCAGTGCTGGGGACCGTTGATTACCGCACCCGAGACAATCTCTATTTCAGTGATGATTACAAGCCAAGGGCAACCGATATCAAGTATAAAGGACGTTCGGATGGGCGAAGCATTCCCCGGGTGGTTGACGATGGAGATAAGAAAGACAATTCAGATTTGGAATCATTAAATCTCTGGACCCGTCTCGGGTTTGCACCCAGTGACGAACTGGAAATGTATCTGTCTCTATACCATTTTGACATGGAGCGGGGCAGGCCCTTCAGCGATGCACATAATATGGTCTTTAATTTTGACGATGGGTTTTCCTCCTTCGGCCGGTATGATGAGTATAAGGATACGGGAACAGATTTCGGCGGAAGGGTCTCTGTCAATGAGCAGTGGGATATACGGGCAATGGCCTTCTACCACAGCCATGAAGATGATTATAGCTCCTATCTGAGTGAAGATCTTGTAGAAGACATTGCAACCAGCACCTGGGATGATGATTCCTGGGGCATCTCCCTTTTTTCGGATACAGACTTTGACCGGTTCGGCCTACTTTCTTTCAGCGTCCAATACCGTGAGGACAAACACAAACAGAGGGATGAAGTCGGTTATGACTGGGAAAAATCAGAATCCAACACATTGACCCTTGCTGCTGAAGATACCATCCAAATTGGACGGTTTACAGCGGTTCTGGGTATGGGCTACCATAATTTTGACGCAGAAAAAATCGGGGATAAAAAAGGGTACACGGATAATACCGTTGATCCCATGGCCGGCCTGACTTGGAAAGGGCAGAACGGGCTTGAAATTTTCGGTTCCGTGGCCAAGAAGACACGGTTCCCCACCTTCAACGATATGGAGGAGGATAATGTAGTTTACCCCGTCAAACCCGAAGAAAATATCAATTACACCCTGGGTGCAAAATATACATTCTTTAACAGGGCTCATGTGGGAATCTCCGGTTTTTTCAACGATATTAATGACCGAATTGAAACCATTACTATATTTAAGGACACCGTCGACGAAGTCGATATCCAGACCAACATAGATGAAGCGGAAATCTACGGATTTGAACTGGAAACCAATACAGAGATTACCAGACGGCTCTCACTGGGACTGGACTGGGTTTACACCCATGCCCGGAATACATCTGCCGACCGGGAGAGCATGTACCTGGAAGATGTCCCGGAGTACACGCTTAGCGCTGAACTCAGATATATGATCCCCAAAATTGAGACCAATTTTATCATCAGGGAAACCTATAAGGACAGCGTTGTTTTCGATACAGAGGATGAAGAAAAAGAGGATAGTACAGTGGTGGATCTTTCCCTAATCAAAAAATGGGAGACTGGGTTCAGCTTGGGCTGCCACATCTACAACCTTTTTGATACGGATTATTACGAAGGTAAAGGCATGGCCTGTAACGGATTTAATTCTAGAATAGTTGCCCGGTATGAATTTTAAACAATAATTATTCGGATTTTGCCAAAAGCATTTGTGGAAAAATCTGCAAATGCTTTTGACAATTTAAGGAATGAGTCCGAAATAACTTTTTGGCTACCCACTTAAGGCGGGATATTCTCAAGGCTTTTTCTGTGGACAATTAATTTTTAGCCCCTAAAATTAAGTCTGCTAAGACACTTGATTTAAAAGGCTGTCCCACCTTAAGTGGGTAGCCATCCCCATCAACCCACCTACCCGATCTCTTCCTTTTCCAAATTCTGTTCCAGTGCAATTAAACGACTCACCCCTTGGTGAAGGGTCTGGATACATTTTTTTTCTGTGATTCCCAACCGCTGTTCATTGCTGATATCAAACACGGCTTTTTCCACCTGGGTTTTTTCCCCCTGGGTTCCCCGAACCTGGAGATTAAGCCCACGAGCTTCTTCATGCAGTAATTCCTGTCGATTAAACAAGCGGGGCAGGCGGATATGCACCCCGGCCCGCATGCCAGTCCCGATGTTGGAAGGGCAGGCAGCAAGATACCCCAACGTGTCATCCCATGCGAATTTCAGTTTGTCTTCCAGGCTCTCCAAACCAAAGGCCAGACGATTAAAAGTTGTTGCCATGTCGCCGTGCTTGTCCATGGAGATAATTCTCAAATGATCCTCTTCATGGATCCATACCCGAAATCGGGTGTCATAGGAGATAAAGCAGCCCCTATATTTGGGCCAATCCCGGTTGATACCGGCGGCTTCCTGGAAACGATCTCCCTTTTTAAACAAGAAAGATTGTATGGGAAGGCCCTGTAATTGCTTTTTATCCAGGGCAATTTTTAATTTGTCAGTTTCTTCTATGTCCCGGGTACGCTGTGCTTCTGGTTCATCACACTGGCATGTGTTGGTGGGGGGATTGAGCGTGGAAGCAGGAGCGGAATATTTTTTGGAAACAAGGGGCACATTTAAAGGCATTGACATGGGGGGCTGATCTTCCCGGTCTTGTCCCGGGTTCATGGAAATATACATGCCTTTGAGTGTCTCCGGCAGGCATTCCAGGGCTTTAATAATTTTTTGGGCTACTTTTTGACGCTGTTTTTCACGGATCAAGGGGGTAAAGGGATAGCCTGCAAGGTTTCGAGCCACCCGGATGCGGGTGGATAAAATATATTGGTGATGGGGATCAGGGTCTGCCAAATCTACCACAGAGCGGTCTGTCCCATGGATTATCCCGGGAGTGAGGCCATGATATTCTTCAATTATGGGTAAAAAAAGGGCTGAAAAGAGAGCATAAGATTGAGCATCACCGGCATAGATGCCAATACCACTGTCATGGTTTTTTATTCCCGATGCCAGGGCCATGGGCAGGGAAAAACCATTGGGGGTCTTTTTATTCTTTAAGGCGTTGAAAACAGATTCAGTAAGATGTCTTTTGGCAAGTGAGGTTGATTCCACTGAAAAAATGGGAAAATTCATGGGCGTTAAATGTCCAGCCCTTTGGCCTGGGTGGAAATTCCCCGGGCCAGGAGTGTGCGGATTTTATCCAGTTGGGGGCAAAATTCCTGACAATGGGGAATTTTATCCCGATTTTTACAAGTCAGGCAAGGGCTTTTGGTCAAATACCCCAGCTCAAAGTCAAATTTGTCCCTTCTGATGTAGGTCTGCATATTTTTTCCTTGTTCTTTTAGGCAATTAGCAACTATTATACAAAATGGGATAGATTCATAATCTTATAGCAACGCAGTGTAAAAAGGTCAACTATCTCAATCATGCATGCCCGGACATACCCCGTAGGGGGCAGTGAAGATTGACTATATGATCCAAATTTTTCTTGTGTGCATCTGGCAGGCATGATAGGTGTTTACTCATCACAATAACCCTATCTTAAAAAAATCAGGAGACTTTTTTAGTGAATACGGAATCAAAGTTCGCTTCTTTAAAAGAAAAGGAACGGGAAGCCCGGAAACAGATAATCATTGATTCTGCCTTGGCCCTGTTTGCCAAAAAACCTTTTTATGATGTGGGAATGCGAGATGTTGCAGATGAAGCAGGGGTTTCTCCTGCCACTTTGTATAGGTATTTCCCCAGTCAGGAAGAGCTGTTCGTGGAAGCCTTTATTCAAGACATCTCTGCGGTGAGTAAAGCCTTTGAAGGCATGGTGAAAAAGGATGCCCCTGCCACCATTGAAGATTTTGCCGTCACTTATGTGGATCATTTGATTCAGAATGAATCCACCTTTCAGATGATGACCTATATCATGCTCAAGGACAACATGGATGGCCAGGCCCTGAAGGAATTTGGTGCCGTGACCCGGATTTTTTTTGACGGATTTTCAAGCCTTTTGGAACGGTATGGAGTTAAGAACAATGTTCGCCTCTATGCCCAGTCTTTTATTGGTGCATTAAGCGGTATTATCATGAGCTATCGCAATTATGCCGGTAAGGACAAAGAACAAATTCGTGAGCATATTCTCAAATTGACCCGTATTACAGCAGAAATATACAGCCATAAACTGATGCCGTAGCGCTGGGCACACTCTCCTCCCCTTAGACTTCCCTTGACACCTGCTTTTTTTATTTTATATTTAGAAGTAGAATTTGACATCCTTCAAAAATACTTTGCACTTTTTTTTATCATTCCTCATTTGTAGGGGGGCCAAAAAGAGTGTAAAGTACGTTTGAGATCATATGAATGATGGCCAGAATTTGGAATGCCTTGGTTTTGCTGAGCTCGTCCAAGGGTGCCAACTCAGAATGTTGGATTCATAATGGGGGAGCCCGTGAATCCGCTTGTGATGCGTTAAAACTCAACAAAATTTAAGCAATGAAGCATGGGGATATGGGATTCTATGGATGAGATAAAGGAAAAAATTGCGGCCCATCACCTGTTGATCAGCCGTGTGAGAAAAGAGATCGGCAAGGTTCTGGTGGGACAGCAAAAACTGGTGGATGGCCTGTTGACAGGGCTTCTTTCCGGAGGACATGTGCTCATCGAAGGGGTGCCGGGCCTTGCCAAGACCAGTGCGGTGATGGCCCTGGCATCCACGGTTCAGGCTGATTTTAAACGCATTCAGTTTACCCCGGATCTGCTTCCGGCGGATCTGGTGGGCACAGAAATTTATCGCCCTAAGATGGGGGATTTTATTACCCGCAAGGGCCCGCTGTTCAATAATATTATTCTGGCAGATGAGATCAACCGAGCCCCCTCCAAGGTGCAATCGGCTCTTTTGGAGGCCATGCAGGAAAAACAGGTAACCATTGGGGATGAAACCTACCCCCTGCCAGACCCCTTTCTGGTGCTGGCCACCCAGAACCCCATTGAGCAGGAGGGCACCTACACCCTTCCCGAGGCCCAGGTGGATCGTTTCATGCTCAAAATTCTCATTGATTACCCCGACCGAAGTCAGGAGCTTGAAATTCTGAAAAAAACAGGGTTTGCAGCAAAGGAATCCATTGAACCCGTGGTGACCCCTGAAGAACTCAAAGAGATGGGGGCGTTGATCCGGGAAATCTACGTGGATGATAAACTCAAAGAGTACATTGTCGATTTGGTATTTGCCACCAGAAATCCTGAAAAATACGGCATGGATATTGGTGCCCATGTGGCCTTTGGCGCATCCCCCCGGGCCACCATTTTCCTGGCCCAGGCCGCCCGGGTCAGCGCCTTTCTCCAGCGCCGGGCCTATGTCACCCCCCAAGATATCAAAACCATGGCCCCGGATGTGCTTCGCCATCGCATCATTCTCTCCTTTGAGGCTGAGGCCGAAGAGGTGACCTCCGATGATATCAT
Organism: uncultured Desulfocicer sp.; assembly: GCA_964433355.1. Classification (GTDB taxonomy): domain Bacteria; phylum Desulfobacterota; class Desulfobacteria; order Desulfobacterales; family Desulfobacteraceae; genus Desulfocicer. Next base: position 32,446 of record CAYSSE010000007.1, on the reverse strand, counting down.
CCAGATTTTGTTTGATTCCGTTGCCGTGCCATGATTTCTTTCCCACTGGTGTAATTACCCATACCCGGAATTCCATTATCCACAATAAATAAAGCTGGATGATCATTAAAGAATGAGAAAATTAAAGAAAGGCAATCACTGCCCAGGTAAGTGTTGAGGTAAACCCATCATGACCATGGTTCCTGAAGATATTATAAAAAAAATTAAACGGATTCACATCAAGGGTAGTCGAACGGTGAACACCCTGATGGCCGGTCAATACCGATCTGTTTTCAGGGGATCGGGTATTGAATTTGAGGAGGTCCGGGAGTACAGCCCCGGAGATGATGTAAAGGCCATAGACTGGAAGGTGTCTGCCCGCCTGGGACGTCCCTTTATCAAATTATACCGGGAGGAGCGTGAAAGCATTGTCATCCTGCTGGTGGACATGAGCGCCTCCCAGCGCTTTGGCACCTTTTCAGGACTCAAGCTGGAAAAGGCAGCCGAAGCTGCATCAGTGCTGGCCTTCAGTGCCATCAAAAACAATGACAAGGTGGGGGCCATTTTCTTCACCGACCAGGTGGAGAAGTATATTCCCCCGAAAAAGGGTTCCAGCCATATCTGGCGGTTAATCCGGGAGATATTCACCTTTGAGCCCCAGGGCCGGGGCACGGATATCCGGGCAGCCCTGGAGTATCTCTCCACGGTGTCAAGGAAAAAGACTCTGGCCTTTATTATTTCCGATTTCATTGCCCCGGATGTGGCCAAGGGCTTGAGAACGGCCCGTCATCGCCATGAACTCATTGGGGCAATCATATCAGATCCCGGGGAACTTAATCTGCCTTCCCGGGGCATTGTCTCCATGGCCGGGTTTGAAACCGGAGAGAAATGGATATTGGATGCAGGGGACCCTCAGGTTCGACAACGATACATTCATTGGAAAAAAAGCCAGTTGGCTGACATTGAAACGGCCTTGACCTGGGCCCGGGTGGATTATTTTCATATGCCAACAGATCAGTCCGTGGCAGATGTCTTGACGCTGTTTTTCCGGCAGCGGGAAAAGAGGATGCGTTAAATGCAAGATATTCATGATATCGAACCGCCAATACCCATTGGCATGGATCCTATTTTCATCCAGATACTCATGGCATTGGCCGTGCTGCTGGTGCTTGCAGGAGTGGGCATGCTGCTCTTCGTTTACCTGAAACGCCGCAAACAAAAAAAAATGTCAGCCCATACCCTTTTTCTTCCGCCCCCCCTTCCACCAGATCAGGCAGCCTTGAAGGCCCTGGATGCCCTGGCCGATACCCTGGAAACAGATCCGCGCCACTATTACTTTGGTATTTCCGCCATATTGAAAACATTTATGGGAAAGGTGTTTGACATGGGGGCACCGGAGATGACAACCCATGAGGTGGTGACAAGCCTGTCCGGCCTTGATCTGGATAGAAATCTCACCGCCCGGACCCGGGATTTTTTTAATTTTGCGGCCATGGTGAAATATGCCGGTATCACTCCTGAAGCCCCACGTGTTCATAAAGACCATGACCTGGTGCGGGAATTTATCCATTCCACTGCCAGTAAAATGGCAGAACAGTGTCAAGGTGATATGGACGTGGTCAACGGGATAAAACCTGCAAATGGCATGGCAACGAAGAATACCATGGGCAGGAAAACTAAGATTGACAACATCCCTGGCACTGAAGATCAACTTTCATACATTAAAAAGGGGCAGTGAAAACCTATGTTTCGATTTGCATCCCCCTGGTTCATTTTACTGCTGATAGTCTTGCCTTTATTGGTTTTTTGGCGAACACGGCGACATGCCCCCGTCCATCTCATGGCCTCCCATGGAAACCCTTCTGGCATCCAGCCAAAATCTTTGATTTTAATGCTTTCTGCCCTGTTGCCGGTGTTTAAATATGCGGCATTGGCATTGATGATCGTGGCCCTGGCAAGACCCCAATGGGGAACCCGGAAGATGAACATCACCACCGAAGGGGTGAACATTGTACTGGCCCTGGATCTCTCAGGATCCATGGCGGCTCTGGACTTTAAACGGGATGGTAAAATTATTACCCGTCTGGATGCTGTAAAAGGGGTGGTCAACGATTTTATCATGAAACGAGACGGGGATCGCATAGGCATGGTGGTATTCGGCTCCCAGGCCTTTACCCAACTGCCCCTGACCCGGGATTATAACACCATCTCCTTTGTGCTGGATCATCTTAAAATAGGCGCGGCAGGACCCAGCACAGCCATTGGAGATGCTTTGGGGATTGCCTTTAAACGCCTTTCGGACATTGAAAGCAAATCCAATATTATTATTCTTTTGACCGATGGCAGAAGCAACTCTGGCAAACTTTCTCCCAAAGAGGCCGCAAACATTGCCGCCACCGGAGGGGTGAAGGTCTACACCATTGGGGTGGGTAGCCGGGGCAAGGCCCCCTTTCTGGTCAATGATCCCCTTTTGGGCCAGCGATATGTTTACCAGCAGGTGGACATGGATTATGACACCTTAAAACAGATTGCCCAAAAGACCGGGGGCATGTTTTTTGCTGCAAAAAATATAGATGAGCTGGAACAAATATATGAGAGCATCGACCGCCTGGAAAAAACCAAGGTGGAAGTGGATGCCTGGGCTGAGTACAATGATCTCTATCCCTGGTGCATCATCCCTGCCATGTTTTTGCTTGGAACCTATATCCTTCTTTTTAACACACGCCTGATACGGATCCCTTAATATGAAATTTTCCCAACCCAATATGTTTTATCTGATCTGGGTCGTGATTTTGCTGGCCGGGATCACCGTCTATGGCATCCGGAAACGAACCCGCATTCTTTCCCAGTTTATGTCATTGTCCTTGGTGGCCACCATGGCGCCTGGGGCCGTATCCCGGCGACGCTGGATCAAGGGCGGGCTTCTTGTTGTAGGTTTTTTGCTGGCAAGCCTTGCCCTGACTGGCCCCTTGCTGGGGTTCCGCTGGGAAAAGGTGGAGCAAAAGGGCGTGGATATAATGATTGCCCTGGATTGCTCCCGGAGCATGCTGGCAACGGATATCAAGCCCACCCGCCTGGAGCAGGCCAAACGGGAGATCATTGATTTGATGAAGATGATGCAGTCCGACCGGGCAGGTCTTGTGGCTTTTTCCGGTACGGCCTTTTTGCAATGCCCCCTGACGCTGGATCACTCTGCCTTCAGCCTTTTTTTAAAGGCTCTGAACCCGGATTATTTGCCCATGGGCGGCACGGATCTAAGTGGTGCCATTGCCACGGCCCTGGACGGATTTGAATGGGAAGTGGCATCAGAAAAGGCCATTATCATCATCACCGATGGGGAAAACACCTCGGGAGATCCCCTTGCCATTGCTAAAACCGCCGCTGAAAAAGGGGTGAGAATATTTTGCATCGGTGTGGGACAAAAAGAAGGTGCCCCCATCCCCGATCCTGCCGGAGGCTTTAAAAAAGATGCCGCAGGCAGCATTGTCATGTCCCGGGTGGATGATGTGGGCTTGGAAAAGATTGCGGCCCTGGCCCGGGGAATTTATGTAAAATCCGTTGCCGGGGACATGGATCTGGATTTGATTTACAAGGGTGAAATCCTTAAAAACATGGAGCGCACCACCATCCAGAGCGGTCGGAAAAAGGTGTGGGAAAACAGATTCCAATGGCTGCTGCTTCCCTGTGTGATGATATTGTTTTTGGAGCTGATTATATGTGAAAAGAAAAAAAACAGTGCCCAAAAGCCTTTGGTGTCACTGCTTTTATTTTGTCTGTCAGGTGCCATTTATATGGGGATGATGCCTGTTACCATGGCCCATGCCGGGGCATCAAAGAGCGTGACCCAGGGTATTGAGGCATTTCAGCAGGGGGAATGGGAAAAGGCGGAAAAATCATTTATCGATGCCCAGTTGGATCGGCCGGACATGCCGGAACTTTATTATAACATTGGCAGTGCCGCTTATAAAAAAGGGGATTATGAATCCGCCATTGCCAATTTCACAAAGGCCATGGACACCGAAGACCCTGTATTAAAACAAAAGGCCGCCTTTAATCGGGGCAATACCCAGTACCGCCGGGGAAACCTTGAGGAGGCAGTTAAATCCTTTGAGCAGATTCCGGAAACCTCTTCTCTTTTTAATAAGGCCACGGAAAACATTGAATTTGTAAAGCAAAAAATTGAAGAGAAGAAAAAGTCTTCCCAAGATCAAAAATCTTCTAAAGATGAAAAAAAAGAGGATTCAAAAGACCCGGAAAAAAAGGATTCTGACCAAGGCAAGGGAAATTCTGAGCAACAGCAAAAAGATCAGCAAAATAAGGAGTCCCAGGATAAACAGCAGGATCAGGGCGGGCAAAAGGATAAACAACCCGGTACTCAGTCAGATTCTCAGGATTCCCAGGCTTCAAAGGAGAACACCCCCTCCCAGGAGCAGCCCCCCAAGCCCGGTGAAGAGCAGAAAAAACCAGATACCGGTGCCGGAGAAGAGGAGAAAAAAGAGGCAGGGGAACAGAAACAGGCCACTGCTGGAAATCAGGATGAAAATAAACCTGATGGCGAAGAGAAAATGGCCTCAGAAGCCCAGGAACAATCCCAGGGCATGGGCGCTTTGCAACCCCAACAGCAACAAATGCTAGATCGCCTGGAAGATCAGCCAGGCCGGGCCATGATGCCAGCCTATTCCGGTGGCCGGGTGGAAAAAGATTGGTGATTTTGATCATGGGGTGAAGAGCTGTTGCCAAAAGCGGTATTTAAGGGAAAAAATGATGTATAAATATATTTTTAAAATTCTTATTGCCATAATGATCCTGGTGCCAGCCCAGGCCCATGCATTCTCCGTCACGGCCCAGGTGGATCGAAACCGAATTTCTGTTAACGACTATCTGGAATTTCGGGTAATCTTTGATGGGGGTGAAGGAGAGGTAGACACCACCTCCATAACAGACTTTCAAATTGTTTCCCGAAGCAACAGCAGTAAGATCAGCATCATCAACGGCAATTACACCAAAACAGTCACCGCTGTATTTCAATTGGTTCCCCGGGGCAAGGGCAACCTAACCATCCCAGCCCTGGCAGTAACATATGATGGTAAAACCTATCACACACAGCCCATTGGGGTGACGGTGGCAGAAGAACCCGTGGCAGTTGATGATGCCCGGGATATTTTTGTCCAGGCAGAACTCTCCCATGACAAACTTTTTGTGGGTCAGCAAGGAATTTACCGGTTCCAGCTTTTCAGTGCCGTTCAATTCACAAATGCCCAACTTCAGAAGCCAGAATTTAATGGGTTCAGCGTGGAAGTGATGGGGGATCCCCGCAAATTTACCCGAAACATAAACGGGCGCAGATACAATGGGGTGGAGATTGCCTACCTTATTATTCCCCGAACCCCGGGGAAGATTACCATTGATCCCTCCATGCTCACCTGTGATGTGGTTCTCCAGGACACAAGTCGCCGCAATGATCCCTTTGGGAACTCTTTTTTTGCCAATGGTTTTTTTTCCAACACCCGTACCCAACCCCGGCGGTTTTCAACCAAGGAGTTGCCCATTGAAGTGATGCCTCTGCCCCCCCATGAAGGAATTGTGCCCTTTTCCGGACTGGTGGGGCAATTTAAACTGTCTGCATCCCTGGATAAAAATGCCATAAAAGCCGGAGATTCCACCACATTGACAGTGATAATTTCGGGAACCGGCAATGTAATGGATGCTAAATTTCCGGATCTTGACATCCCTGAACAATTTAAAGTGTACGATGATTCTCCGGTGGAAGAGATCACCCTCACCAAACAGGGGTACCAGGGAAAAAAAACATTTAAACGGGCACTGGTACCGGTATCAGCGGGAACCTTTACGGTGCCTCCCCTGGGCCTGACTTTTTTTGATGTGAAAAAAAATGCCTACCAAACCATTTTGACATCTTCCATGCCCATGACAGTAGCACCCAACGCCAGTCAGGAATCTGTCATGCCCCCGGTGGAAACCCTGTCTCCAGGAGATCAGACAACAGCCCCCCAACAGGTGGCCTTCACTGGCAGAGATATTTTGCCCTTAAAAGAAGGGCCTGATGTGCTTACCCGTCGGTTTGCCATTTCCGGGCTTGTTTTCATGGGGTTATACCTTTTTCCCTTTGTTTTGCTTTTTCTTTCGCAGTTCCTGTTGCGCATGATGAATAAAGGTCTTGATCCCATGGTGACTTTGGCAAAAAAGGCAGATGCCCACCTGGTAAAAGGGGAAACAGGGGAGGGCAACGATCAGACGTTTTTAAGAAATTTGTATATGGCCATGATGTGTCGTATTCTTTCCAGAACCAGGGAACAGGAACGATCCATGACCATTGCCGATGCCTGTGATCTGCTTGATGAAAACGGGGTGGCAACGGAAACTGTAACCCAGGTGGGGAATGTGATGCACGACATTGAATCTGTCCGATATGGTGGAAGCGCACTTAATCTTCAGGATAGAAATGAACTGTTGGAGCGGGTAAAGGGACTGATGAAGTTGATTTGTCTTGTGCTGGTATCTGGTATACTGGTTTTTTCTTCACCCTCATGGGTGAAGGCAGCCCCGCAGCCCTCGGATACCTCTCATGATCCTGGAGATGGAACCCTTCTGCTTGAAGCAATATCTGCATATGAGGCAGGCCGTTTTGCTGCCTCAGCAGCAAAGTTTGCCCATCTTGCCTCCCGGGGAATAGAAAATGGGAAATTGTATTACAATGCTGGCAATGCGTTTTTAAAAGCCGGGGACACCGGCCGGGCCATTTTGTGGTATGAACGGGCACGGATGCGCATGCCCCATGATCCAGATCTGAGGTTCAACCTGGCCAATGCCAAAACCTTTGTTAAAGACAAATCCGAATCCTCCGGGTTTGACGTCACAGGTATGCTATTTTTCTGGAAAAATTATCTGCCGCCCTGGCTCATGATCTGGACGGCCATTGGCCTGTCCGTAGCCTTTGCCCTTTATGCAGGCATGAGAAACCGCAAGAAAAAACGGGTGTTCACAGTGGCCGGTTTTGTCTTTTTTATGGCCATGATCCTGTCTGGTATCACGGTTTGCTATGATTATTATGAAAAGGACAATGGCCGATTTGCCGTCATCCTTTCCACCGAGGCTTCCATTCATTCGGGCCTGTCCCCCGAGGCCACCACCTTGTTTGTACTCCATGCTGGAACCCGGGTGCGGGTGGAAGAAAAACGCGATGGGTATCTAAAAATTATTTTTTCACGGGATAAAATCGGATGGGTCAGCAGCGCTGATGCCGAGATCATTTAACTGTTTGGATCCTTTTGTTACTGAGTTGACTGTACTCTCTTTATCATATTTTTGACGTCTGGCTCTGCATTTCTTGTTTTTAAGTGCACTGAGGGGCATTTGTTTATAAAAACCCTAAATACCTGGTCTGCAAAGGCTTGCCCAATTTGTGTGACACCCTCAAAATCCAAGACAACCTCAGTAAATCTGTCAAACCTTGAAATCAATCGTTTTGCCTGGGATCTTGAAAGCAAAGACTCGCCTTCGTGCTGCATAAGTTTGACCGGAATACACGTTTTATGAAAGCTGGGATCTTTGTCTGGGTCAGCATATTCATCAAAAATTTCTTTCAACTCTCCGCCAAGGAGTCCCCTTCTGAATCTTTGATTCAGTGGGGGAGGAATTGGCGCTACTGACTTATGGTTGTTTGGTTTCTGCATATTAACATCACCTCTCGTAGATTGACCTGGGTGTACTTTTTAGCCGGATTTTTGATATAATTACCTTCGATATCTACAATACGGCATGCTGAAGTGCCAGAGAACCCTGAAATAAACCCGGTCTTTCCTCCATACCTGACCGTATCCCAACGACGGGATCCTTTGAGAGTAAAGACATTTTTGTTGTTCCGCCTTTGCGTCTGATTCGGTGTTTTTTGACCCTTTCTTGCGGTTGCTTCATGCAGACTTCGTTTACGTGCCTGTACATGCCTGGTTTTGATCTGTCGGTTAACAGGAACTGCCTGCTTGTCTGCAATGATGACGGCATCATTTACATGGGATTTTTCTATCCCGGCTTTGTTTCGGTAATGGCCGGTGATGTATCCAAACGTCTTTGTCAAAGGGGCTATCTTGGATAATTCTCTCTGTAAATAATTTTTTCCCTGCTGAACATGGGCTGCTGAGACATAGAAAGAACTTTTTTGCCGGGGAAGCTTCAGCCCCTCTTTGTGGTGTCGATCATGGCAATCTTTACACAGGGTCATTAGATTTGACAGCTTGTCCGTCCCGCCTTTTGATCTTGGCTTGACGTGATGACATTGCAGGTTTGACTGCGCTTTACAAACACGACACTTGAACTTGTCTCGCACCAGACATGCCTGTTTGAAATTCTTATGATAAAATAAATCACCATGCTGGTATTGATCTCCTGAAATATCAGGATTTTCCATTGCCTGAAAATCAAAATAGACATCTTCCAGTCTGATGGCTGAAATTGGCAGCGGCATTTGTTGTATTATACGGATAATGGTTTCTTTTTTGGCTTTGATTGACGGCGGAATCCGAAAACTTGTTTGTTGAATTTTGGCATATTTTTGATGGCACCCTCCCACTGCATTCAGGCACTTTTTACAAATTATTTTTGAACTTGGCGCATTACCACCACAGACTTTACACGTTGGTATCGACTGTTTTCTGTTCAGAAATTTTGCCTTTCGATACCTTGTTTTGCGGTTTCTCCTGGATCTGCGGTATTGCCTCCGGGTATCGAGTTTGGACTTGATATCCGAGCGCAAAATCAGTTCTTGTTGAAATAGAACCTTGCCGTTGGAAACCGCTGCAATCCCGATATTGATTCCTCCGTCATCGATCCCCACGGTGACCGGTTGAATATGTTCTGTGGTGTCATACAAAAGCTGGAGCGTAAATGGGGTTCTTTGAATCACCCGGGCTTTTTCCTGCTTGAGCATAATCCTGGCATTGGCCGGATGGGTTGGCATCAGCCATTTTCCTGATTTTGATTGGACATAAACTTGCATAAAAAAACCTTTCGGTTATTATCACCCTCCGAAGAGGGGTAAGGGTCGCCTCGCCAATGTTCAGCAGGCTTCGCAATGTGGTTGACCGCTCCTACCTCACAGAGCTTTTACAGAGCCACGATAGAGCTTTGGACTGGCGATTACATCCAAAGGTATCTACATCCCGCCGAACGTAGTCAGTTAAGACTCAGGCTAGTCAACTTGGGCTTTTACAAGCCCCTTCTGAATCTTTGATTCAGGAGGGGTAGTTGACCAATAGTTCTTCCATGGTGAGTTCAGTATCTCGAAGTATTTTTTTCAGAAGTCCTTTACCGATATCCTGACCGGAGTGACGAGGGACAGATGTCACTCTGCCGTCATTGTGACGCATGCGAACATGGCTTCCCTTTTGACGGACAATTCTGAAACCGCTTCTGCATAGACATTTGATTATGTCCTCAGCTTTAAGCATTGGCTGGTTCATAATCAATGCTCACTTTTTGAACGCCTATGAATTCACTCTGAATAAGTGGGTTTTCTTCAATGCACATTTCAATTACGTCTCGCATATTATGCATTAACTCTTCAATCGTTCGCCCTTGGGTATAACACCCTTCCAATGCCGGGACTTCACCAACATAGAAACCATCTTGATCTTTTTCTATAACGACATAAAATTCTTTTTTCATAGTTTGCCCGCCCAGTCCAGATAGATGTTGTCCACTTTTTTTGATTGATATTTATTTAAACCTTTTACCTTTTTTTCGAATTTTTAACAAGAAAAAAGCAAATCGAGAGACTAAAGTGACTTAAACTTTTAATGAAGCAAAAGTGTAAAGTACTTTTGGGCTCAGACGAAGGATGCCGAAAAATGATGGGCATCCTTCAAATAAGCACCAAAGTGCTTTAGACTTTCTAAAGACGACCACCAACCAATGGGGCATTCAGCTTGTGAAAGTGTAAAGTAGGAATGAAGGATGCAGGTTATGCGATGATTTCTGCACTTAAAGAAATTGGCTCTAACTGGAAAATATTCTTTGCCTCTGGACTATTCATGGCGTGCCAAAGATCCCAATCCTGCTGCAAACCCAACCAGAAATCTGCGGACATACCCAAAACATGAGACAGGCGCAAAGCGGTATCTGGGGTTACCGAGCGTTGTCCTTTGATAATTTCGTTAAGGCGGGGGTATGAAACGCCTAAACGCCGGGCAAGTTCCGTCTGTGTAAGCCTGAGTGGCTTAACAAATTCCTCGAAAAGCATTTCTCCCGGATGGGTTGGAGGACGATTTCGGGGAAGTCGCCGGCCAACAACGCTATCAGTGGTAGTCTGTGATTTCAACTTCATAGGCATGACCTTCCTCCCATATAAAACAAATTCGGTATTGTTGATTAATTCGGATACTGTATTGCTTCTCTCTATCCCCTTTTAGTCGCTTTAAATGGTTTCCCGGGGGAACTTTCAGTTCTTTAACATCCCGAACTCGGTTGATTTGATCCAACTTTCGGCGGGCAACGGGCCAGATTGATTGTGGACAGCATTTTCTGGCATATCGGGTTGCCAAGCCGTCAAAAATGTCCTCTGTGCCAACGCTTTTAAAAGACTGTATCATGGATGGTATTATAATGGATGCCGTTATAGTCGTCAACCCACTTAGGTGATTTGCTTGATTTTCTGTGATCGTTCGATTACAATTGTGTCATTCATATCATTAAATAAATGCCGGATTTTGACATGGCTCAGAATAATAGGGGGACAGGCCACCAATAATAGGAATAATAGGGGGACAGACCACGATTAATAGTAAGGATATGGGAACCTGTTTGACAGAATATAAATGATTTCATATACATTGATATCAATGTGTAATCATTCTTAGCAACTATTTTTTTTGGGGGAGCCATGAAAGCTGTCACCATCAGAGGTGTTGAACCAGAAGTATCTGCAATGTTAAAACAAATTGCAAAAAAGCAAGGGAAAAGTGTTAACTACCTGATGCTTGAACTCATCAAAAAAGGACTTGGACTCCAAAAGGAAAAGAAATTTTCGCGTCAATATGATGATTTGGACAACCTGTTTGGCAAGTGGGATGATGATGAGTTTAAGAGCATAACAGATTCAATAACCAGTCAACGTCGGATTGATTCGGAAATCTGGGAATGAATGGAGACGTTGACATCCCCTGCTGTCATTTTTTTCAACGATTCCGAGTAGGGGGATGTGAGGGGAGTGTACCTTGCATTTAGAGCAAAGAAAAAGAGCGTAGGACTGTTGCTATTTTTTCGTCTGTCCGGGCAAGTTCTCGCATGGCATTGATGAGCCGATCTATCTTTGAACCTTCGGGGCTGGATAAATCAAGGTCATGTCTGACATCCCTTTCAAGGCGCTCAACTCTTTCAATCACTGGTTTTACCATGGTGCGACGATCCCAGGCAATATAACCAAACAAGGCTGCGATCAAAACCACTAAAGCAGAAAATAGAGCCAACATCGTATAGTTGGAATCACTCATTCGTTTGCTTAAATCATCAAGCCTTTTACTCAAGATTTCCTGCCCGGTTTTCATTTCTGATCGAAGGGCTTCCTGCCCAGTTTTCATTTCTGATCGCAGGTCCCCAATTCTATGATTAAGGAGTTGTTCAAAAGATTTTTGGCCAGCGTCCAGAATAGCAAGTTTTTCAACAATCTCACGGTCTGATATATCCGGCGCAGATTCTAAAGCCAGCAACCCTGCGGGCAATGTAAGCTGAAGCAATATCAGTATATGTAATATTTTTAGTTTCATAGAACAATGATAAATAGTAGATTTTAAAATGTCAAGAAATGATTTTGTTGCTGCTGGGGAGTGGAAATTAATCCGCAAAATTTAAAAAGGCCTGACCCCAGCTTTCTGACTTAGGTGAACCTTAAACTGTTGTTTTTGGCCCCCAAAAGTGGGTTTTAAGAGATAAAATAGAGGTTTTTTAAAATAGAATCCCTTTAATAACAAGATATTAACGGGGTCAGACCCCAGATTAGAAAGTATTGATCAGAGAATGTAAAGAGATTTTTGATGTATGAAGTGCTTACGCATGAAGCAAAGCGGATTTTAAGAGAGAAAGTAGTGCATAGTCAAGACTAAGGAATGAGTCCGAAATAACTTTCCATATCGGAGGCGGGGACAGATTTAAAAATTTGTCCCCTAAGCGTGCAAATGACTAACTTATTTAAAATTTATTCCTTAACTGTCCCCTTGCCAGGTCACCCGCAGAACCTCTTCAAAAGTGGTTTCACCATTTAGCATTTTCAACACCGCATCTTCCCGCAGGGTTTTCAAGCCCTCATGGCTGGCCCGTTTTCTTAGACTGGAGACGTTGACATCCCCTGCTGTCATTTTTTTCAAGGATTCGGTGTAGGGCAACACTTCAAAAATGGCACTTCTGCCTTTATACCCTGTGTTTCTGCATTTGATGCACCCTTTGCCCCTGTGGAGAATAATGTTGTTCCCCTTTAGCTCGTCTGTCTGTCTGGCTTCTTGGGGGTGTTGCATTGGGGCATTTAAATCCATGGTGCCAGGTCCCGTGGTGAACGGTCTTGTTTTTAAATCAGTGTTTTGATCCTTTTTTGTTTGGGATAATTCCTGGTCTCGGGTTATGGGAAGTTGTATGCCCATGTCAAAAAGCTCCGGTTCATCCATTTCAAAGGATTCCCGGCAATGGGGACAGATACGCCGCACCAGCCGTTGGGCAATGATCCCCACCAGGGAGGACTGCAAAAGAAAAGGGGGAATTCCCAGGTCCAGCAACCGGGTAATCGATGACACCGCATCGTTGGTATGCAGGGTAGAGAGCACCAGATGGCCGGTGAGGGCTGCCTGCACGGCACTCTGGGCCGTGTCCAAATCCCTGATCTCCCCCACCATAATGATGTCCGGGTCCTGGCGCAGGATATTTTTCAAAATCGTGCTGAAGGTGACATTAATGGCTGGTTGCACGGCAATCTGGTTGAAATCCTCGTGGATCATCTCAATGGGATCTTCAATGGTGGTGATGTTCACCGCCGGGGTGGAGAGCTGTTTCAGGGTGGAATAGAGGGTGGTAGATTTACCGCTTCCCGTGGGGCCGGTGACCAGGATGATGCCATGGGGCAGGCTGATGATATTTTTGTATTTTTCCAGATCTTCCCCGGAAAAGCCAAGTTTTGGCAGATCCTGGAATAAGACCTCGGGGTCCATGAGTCGAAGCACTGCCTTTTCTCCAAAGGCCACGGGAATGGTGGACACCCGGACTTCCACTTCGATTTTATCTTTCCGGGTTTAATACGGCCATCCTGGGGCCGTCTTTTTTCTGCCATATTTAACCCGGAAAGGGTTTTAATGCGGCTGAGAATGGCATTGTGAACCCGTCCTGGCAGTGTACACCGTGTGAAGGACTCCATCTTTCCAGGGCCTTGCGGATGTCTGGTTCATTTTTCAATGCGGCGTTGATCTGTTTTTTTGACAGGAGTTCGCTGTTGAAGAGGGCTTTGGTTATTTCTTGTGAGGGTTTCATTGTGGTTTCATTGGGGGCATATTGAGACGTTTTATGAGTTTCAGAGCTCAATGAATTGAGGGGATGTGAGGGGGGCGTAGCTTGATTTAGAGCAAAGAAAAAGAGCGTAGGGCTGTTGCTATTTTTTCGTCTGTCCGGGCAAGTTCTCGCATGGCATTGATGAGTCGATCTATCTTTGAACCTTCGGGGCTGGATAAATCAAAGTCATGTCTGACATCCCTTTCAAGACGTTCAATTTTTTGAGATATTGGTTTTAGCATGGTACGGCGATCCCAGGCAATATAACCAAACAAGGCTGCGATCAAAACCACTAAAACAGAAAATAGGGCCAACATTGTATATTTAAGTTTAATCATTCGTTTGCTTAAGTCTTCAATTCTTTTACTTAGAGCGTCATATCCTGCCTTTATCTCTGATCTCAGGTCAAGCTGCCCTGTTTTCATTTCTGGTTTAAAATCGCCAATTCTATGATTCAGATCCCCAATCCTATGATTAATGAGTTGTTCAAGAGATTTTTGATTCGTTTCCAGAATAGCAAGTTTTTCAACAATCTCACGGTCTGATATCTTCGGAGCAGATTCTAAAGCCAGCAATCCACCAGGCAATGTAAGCTGTAATAAGATCAGTATATGTAATATTTTTAGTCTCATACAGCGATGATAAATATTCGCTTTGAAAATGTCAAGAAGTATGAATCGGGTGAGGAACTTGGCGCACCAGGGAGTTATTTCATTTGAGTCAATGTGGGTATCACTTGCCCGCTGATCCAGGCTAACAAATTTTCGGCTACCCACTTAAGTCGGGATATTCTCAAGGCTTTTTATGTGGATAATGAGCTTTTAACCCCTAAAATCCTGGCTGTTAAGACGCTTGATTTTAAAGGCTGTCCCGCCTTAAGTGGGTAGCCCGGCGATGGGTGTAGCTTCTAACGGGATGTATTGATTTTTCAGCTTAGCATCAATGCTTGTGCATTAACGGGTCAGACCCCAGATTAAAGCCCCCTCTATTGTGCGAAAACTGGGTTTCTGCAGCGGTGATGGATCTGTGAAATCCAAAGCACTCGGCAATGAGGTGCATGACATCGGTTTTGGCGCTGACCACCGGGCAGGCCTTGAACCCTGATACCCTTTCAAGCGATTATTGCATTTGTTCAGGTGGTATTTCCTGGAGTGTTTTTCTGAATCCTTCTATATCTTTACTCAAAAAAGCAGACCTGTGAAGTTTCTTCAATAATATCCTGTTATTGACTATGTTTATTGTATTAAAAATATCTTGTGGAATATTACTGCTAAACTTGATGTCAAGGGCTTCTAAAACCATCTCTCTTGCCTCAGTTAGCATGCCTTTCTGCATACCTTGATCTACATATTCTTTTGCCCACCCTTTAACCATATCAGCACCTCTCTCGGGAAAAATGGTTTCAATTGCTTTGACAGCATCTGTTCTTGTGACTTGATTGTCAGTGTTTGCCAGATATTTCATAAAAATTTCAACATACTCTATTGCTATCTCCTGCTCCAGAAAATCGTTGAGCAGTTTTATAATCTCAAACAGTTTATCCCGCATTACAGGATCTTTTAAATTTTTAACAATCATAAACCAACATTTAATCACCACAGACGTACTATACTTTTCTTCATCTTCACTTGTGGCATCACTTAAAAAATATTGGAAATTTGGTATATACGGCTTCATGTCATCATGGGGTAAATTTACTATATCCTGAAAATGTACCCCGGGAGACCAGCCTTTTTCACCATGATAAATAAGTATCGGAAATATCGGTGGTAGTTTGCTGCCCAATGCCCCCTGTTTTTCAAGTTCGTACCATTGCTCGACCATGTACCTTAATAGCTGAAAAGCCGGTTTTTGGGGGATATAACTCTTATGCTCAAGCAAGAAATAAACAAATACAGGTTCTTTTGTGTTATTTTTAAACCTGGTTTTTACCACCAGGTCAGTATAGTGTTCTTTGTATTCTTCACTGAGATAGCTTTTTTTATCAACCTCGATATGAGTAAGATCAAGTGCCTTTAGAATGTTTGAAGGCAGAAGGTCTTTTAAAAATCCAACTGTGTTCGTGGGCCTACCGTAGATATCCCTGAACAATTTGTCCTGTATGTTGTCTACTGCCTGGTCTTTTTTTTTATTTTTATCTTGCTCAGTCATAATTTTATTTTAATCATATTTGTATTGTTTTTCAAGTTTTTTAATTTGTTCTAACATGGAAAATATGGCCCGGTTGGCCAGGTCAGAGTAGATAGGCTCTGCGCTATAAAATGATAGAATTCATTAGCTTGCGGTAAGTCCTCATAAGAAGTCCGCCCAAAGGGCGCTAATTTAATTCCTGGATTGATACACCTTTAATTGAATGGTTTAACCATTCCCCTGCCAGGTGACCCGCAGAACCTCTTCAAAAGTGGTCTCGCCATTTAGCATTTTCAACACCGCATCTTCCCGCAGGGTTTTCAAGCCCTCATGGCTGGCCCGTTTTCTTAGACTGGAGACGTTGACATCCCCTGCTGTCATTTTTTTCAAGGATTCGGTGTAGGGCAACACTTCAAAAATGGCACTTCTGCCTTTATACCCTGTGTTTCTGCATTTGATGCACCCTTTGCCCCTGTGGAGAATAATGTTGTTCCCCTTTAGCTCGTCTGTCTGTCTGGCTTCTTGGGGGTGTTGCATTGGGGCATTTAAATCCATGGTGCCAGGTCCCGTGGTGAACGGTCTTGTTTTTAAATCAGTGTTTTGATCCTTTTTTGTTTGGGATAATTCCTGGTCTCGGGTTATGGGAAGTTGTATGCCCATGTCAAAAAGCTCCGGTTCATCCATTTCAAAGGATTCCCGGCAATGGGGACAGATACGCCGCACCAGCCGTTGGGCAATGATCCCCACCAGGGAGGACTGCAAAAGAAAAGGGGGAATTCCCAGGTCCAGCAACCGGGTAATCGATGACACCGCATCGTTGGTATGCAGGGTAGAGAGCACCAGATGGCCGGTGAGGGCTGCCTGCACGGCACTCTGGGCCGTGTCCAAATCCCTGATCTCCCCCACCATAATGATGTCCGGGTCCTGGCGCAGGATATTTTTCAAAATCGTGCTGAAGGTGACATTAATGGCTGGTTGCACGGCAATCTGGTTGAAATCCTCGTGGATCATCTCAATGGGATCTTCAATGGTGGTGATGTTCACCGCCGGGGTGGAGAGCTGTTTCAGGGTGGAATAGAGGGTGGTAGATTTACCGCTTCCCGTGGGGCCGGTGACCAGGATGATGCCATGGGGCAGGCTGATGATATTTTTGTATTTTTCCAGATCTTCCCCGGAAAAGCCAAGTTTTGGCAGATCCTGGAATAAGACCTCGGGGTCCATGAGTCGAAGCACTGCCTTTTCTCCAAAGGCCACGGGAATGGTGGACACCCGGACTTCCACTTCGATTTTATCTTTCCGGGTTTTAATGCGGCCATCCTGGGGTCGTCTTTTCTCTGCCATATTTAATCCGGAAAGGGTTTTAATGCGGCTGAGAATGGCATTGTGAACCCGTCCAGGAAGGGTGTACACCGTGTGAAGGACTCCATCAATGCGCATGCGTACCAGACATTTTTCCCGTTTGGGTTCAATGTGGATGTCACTGGCCCGCTGCTCCAGGGCATAGGAAAAAAGATGATCCACGGCATTGACAATGTGCTGATCCGTGGCAGGCAGTTCATGGCTGGATTTCAGTTGGACTAACCGCTCCAGATTGCCAAGTTCTCCGCCACTCTTATGCGAAAACTGTGTTTCTGCGGCGGTGATGGATCTACGAAACCCAAAGCACTCGGCAATGAGGTGTAGAACATCAGTTTTGGCGCTGACCACCGGGCAGGCCTTGAACCCTGATACCCTTTCAATGTCGTCCATGGCCTCATGGTTAAAGGGGTCCGGGGTGGCCACCCGGATGTTTTTCCCCTCTATATCCAGGGGCAGAACCAGATGGCGCAGGGCAAATGAGTGGGGGATGGTTTGGGTCACCACATTGAGGTCCAGGGTCAGGGGATCAATTTTTTTATAGGGGATGTTCCACCCGGCGGCCAAGGTTTCATACAAGAGGTCTTCGTCCAGCTCCATGCCCGATTCATCCTGTTTTTTCAACTTCAGGGCCAGGAGTACATCCATGAAATAGATGGGGGGAAGAATGGTGTTTTTTGAGTTCCTCTTGAGTTTTGCCTGTTGCTGCTTTTCCAGGGCCTTGCGGATGTCTGGTTCATTTTTCAATGCGGCGTTGATCTGTTTTTTGGACAGGAGTTCGCTGTTGAAAAGGATTCTGGCTATTTCTTGTGAGGGTTTCATTGTTGTTTCATTGGGGGCATATTGAGACGTTTTATGGGTTTCAGAGCTCAATGAATTGAGGGGATGTGAGGGGGGCGTACCTTGCATTTAGAGCAAAGAAAAAGAGCGTAGGACTGTTGCTATTTTTTCGTCTGTCCGGGCAAGTTCTCGCATGGCATTGATGAGCCGATCTATCTTTGAACCTTCGGGGCTGGATAAATCAAGGTCATGTCTGACATCCCTTTCAAGGCGCTCAACTCTTTCAATCACTGGTTTTACCATGGTGCGACGATCCCAGGCAATATAACCAAACAAGGCTGCGATCAAAACCACTAAAGCAGAAAATAGAGCCAACATTGTGTAATTGGTTTCACTAATTCGTTTGCTTAAGTCATCAAGTCTTTTACCCAGAGCTTCTTGTCCTGTCTTCATTTCTGATCTCAGAGCTTCTTGTCCTGCCTTCATTTCTGATCTCAGGTCATTCTGTCCTGCTTTTATTTCTGATCTAAAATCACCAATTCTATGATTCAGATCCCCAATCCTATGATTAATGAGTTGTTCAAGAGATTTTTGATTCGTTTCCAGAATAGCAAGTTTTTCAACAATCTCACGGTCTGATATCTTCGGAGCAGATTCTAAAGCCAGCAATCCACCAGGCAATGTAAGCTGTAATAAGATCAGTATATGTAATATTTTTAGTCTCATACAGCGATGATAAATATTCGCTTTGAAAATGTCAAGAAGTATGAATCGGGTGAGGAACTTGGTGCACCAGAGAGTTATTTCATTTGAGTCAATGTGGGTATCACTTGCCTGCTGATCCAGGCTAACAATTTTTTTTCTTTATTGGTTTTAAAAAAATGCCATCATCATGCTCGTAAAGGAAATGATGATGACGATTGTGAATAGGTTTATAGTGAAGCTTCTCTGCTTGTCATCTTTGGCTTCCATTATGTCTGTCAGTCTATCAATGGATGCAATTACTTGATCAATGCGTTTTTCAGTGTCACTATGTAACCGTCTGTTGTCTTTGTTGATTTCGTTGATCATTTCCTGGAAATGGTCAAGTCTGAATTCAGCTTTTTGGCCGTTAGGGCTGATATGTGCCATCTTGATATCCTTAGCTTTCTTGTAGGTTTTAATTTTATTGATTTTATCAAGTTATTTCAACTCAGGCGTTGTTGCAATGGCAATTTATCCCCATTTTAAATTGGATGTGTTTCATTTTCAAGCCATTATCAGTACTTGTGAAAAAAAAAGAACTGCTTTATACTGGTTTATGAAATTTTTTGCTGATAATGGTTGACAAAAAATGTCAGAATTATTTGCAAAAAATGATCGATACTTAAAATTAAGATGATGCTTATCATGGAAAATTCTTTTTTTATATGAATTTAAATTTCCATTCTAAGCTTTTTTCATTGTTTTTATAAAATTACCTCCTTTTTATGAGTAATTTTATTGTGATGTATAATTCTTGCATCTTTATTTTATAAAAATCAGGGAATGGGTAATGATAAAAAATTCAAAAGGTTTTACTCTTATAGAGGTATTAATCGTTATTGGTATAATAAGTATTTTGTCTGCCATTGCGATTCCCAACATTATTGATTGGCTACCGAATTATCGGTTAAAGGGGGCGGCAAGAGATGTGTATTCGACTATGCAAAAAGCTCGGATGCTGGCAGTTAAAACAAATAGGGATACTGCTGTTATTCTTGACCCTGCTGGTAAGAAATATGAGTTATGCGATAATTGGGATGCGTCACAGTCTCCCCCATGTATCGGGAATCTTCAGGATGTTTATTTTAGTAAGATGAAGAGCGGTGTCGGCTATGGGCACGGAAATGCGACCAAGCAAGCTAAGACAACCGTTACACCATTCCCATTATCACCTGACGACGATGTAAGTTACTCAAACAACGTTGTTGTTTTTAATTCCCGTGGGTTGGGAAATTCTGGCTACATTTATCTTGATCATAAGGAACATACAACAACCTATGCTATTAGTAGTCAATCCAGTGGAGTTATCCAGATTGTAAAGTGGCAAGGGAGTGATTGGGAATGAAAATCAATCATAGTTTAAGAAACAAGGGTCTTACCTTAATTGAATTGCTGATTGTGATGGCTATTTCTGGCATTATTATGACCAGTATTTATTCGGCATTTAAGAGCCAGCAAGATAGTTATCTTGCTCAAGATCAGGTCGCTGAGATGCAACAAAATATTCGTGCTGGATTATACATCATGACTAGTGATATCAGAATGGCTGGATATGATCCCTCGAATACAGGTAACTATGGAGTGGAAAGTGCAACTGGTAGCAAATTCGTTTTTACGGCGGATTTAAATGATGATGGAGGCGCTGTTGGCAGTGGTGAACGACTCACTTATGAACTCTACACCCCAGGTGGCGGTAGTGCTTTACGTCGAATTGCTGGACAAAGTGCAGTCGCAGAGAATATAGAAAAGATAGAATTTTACTATACATTGGAAGATGATACACAAACGACTACGCCAACGGCAGCCCAGTTGGGCAGTATTCGCTCTGTAGAAATTTCAATTTTAGCGATTACCAGCCGTTCTGATCGTAATTTCACAAATAGTCAAACATACACTTCAGCTTCCGGGGTCGATTGGACACCCGCATCACCCGATAATTTCCGTCGCCGCTTCCAGACCTTGACAGTTAAATGCCGTAATATGGGACTATAAATTATGAAATTAATGACCAAAAACCAGAAGGGTTTTACCCTAATAGAGGTATTAATTGCAATGGCTATCTTTTCCATTGGCATATTGGGGGTTGCCACCATGCAGATAACATCGATTAAGGGTAATAGTAGGGCTAGGCAACTCAGTGAGGCTGTTAATTTAGCGGCAGATCGTATTGAGTTGTTTATGACTCTTAACTATAACGATTCTACCTTTAATGATGATGATGGTGATGGTACTAATGAAGATGCTGACGGTGATGGTACAGATGACAATGGTGGCAACTTCGGTCTAGATGCTACTGATGCCACTACTGATGCCACTGCTGACGGCGTTGCAGATAGTGATGGTGATGGTATTAATGATATTTTTTGGAATGTTGCTGTTAACCATCCTGTACAGGATACAAAAACTATAAAAATTATTGTTGTTCGTCAAACCGGTGGTAAGAACGTTGAAATAACAACTATCATTGAGAATGGTATTTAAAGAAGGAATGTTAAAATGAGTAATATCCTACGTAATGATCGCGGATCCGTACTTATTACGTCGGTTTTGATACTGACACTCTTGGTGATAATAGGAATTTCCGCCACAAATACGACAACCATTGAATTGCAGATAGCAGGAAATGACCGTTTTTCGAGAAAAGATTTTTACAATCAAGAGGCTAATTGTATTAATGCTCAGGTTCATTGGAATGATTGGCTTTCAGATTTACTGGCAACAGGCGATGACGTATATTTCCCTCCCGACACTCCAAGTATAGATGAAAATAATAACGGTATTGATGATCGTAGTGAGTTTGTTGATTCCACTGGAGTTGTTGGGGCATATAAAGTGCGCAAGATTGTCAATTCATCTATTGATGCGAAGGACTGGGCCACGAATGATCCTGCCAATAAAGTTCCGTTATTAGATCATACGGATAAGCCTCCTGCATCGAGCGGTTTTGGTCAGGATCTGGTCATCGCCCGTTATGCCATCACCAGTTATTCCAATATAAATAATAGAAAAGCAATCATTCAGGTAGGCGTTTATAAGGTGTTTCAAAAAAGTAATCAGTAAATGATAGATTACCTGGCGTTAGGAGTGTGCATTATGAAAAAATATTTTATTCTTTTGTTTTCATTGCTTTTGGTGCAATCAGCATTTGCTGATGATATTGATATTTATGGGGTTTCCACCATTAATGTTAAGCCCAATGCTCTTATCATTTTTGACAACTCCGGGAGTATGGCTGAAAGGGATATTCCTGCTCCGGTCTATAATCCAGCAACTACATATACTGGATCTTATGGTACAAACGCAGTTTATAAGAAGGAAAACGAGCCGGAGCAGCAATGGGGGACGAAATGGGAGCGGCAGTGGAAGCAGGGGAAGCGGGGGGGGGGGGGGTGGGAGTGGGTGGAGGTGCCGGTGGAGGTGTGGGTGGATGTGTGGGTGTGGAATACTCATAGTGATATTGATAATTGGAATTGTACCACCGGTGAAACAGCTCTAAGGTCCGATGGATATTGGATAGGAACTGCTACTAAATTAGGAGAGGATGTAAATTGTAATGGTTCCGATTCTGAACAATATCGTTTAGGAAATTTCATGAACTTTGATGCCCAGACAGACTTTGATGCCCAGACAGAATCAGGATTAGATCAAGTCCGTATGATTGTTGCCAAAAAGGTAGTAGCAGATTTAATAAATGAATTCAGTGGTGATATCAATTTTGGAGTTATGAAATTTAATGACGATGAGAGTTATTGGCGTTCTTATTGGGAGTATGTGTATAAATGTGAGGGTGGTCATATCGTTCAGCCGTGTGGAGCCACCGTAGATCTTCTTATAGGAGCGAATTATGATCCTGCAACTGCTGTTTTTACAGACAGCGATCAAAGTTCTACATACGGTGCGATAGGGGGTATGTCTTCGATAACTTGGACCCCACTTGCAGAAACGCTGGCAGAAGCGGGACGGTATTTTGCTGGCGCGTCCCGTTGGTATAATACTGGCGCTGACTACATTAGCCCTATCCTGTATCGTTGCCAAAAGAATTACATTATCTTGATAACAGATGGTGAGCCTACTTTAGATGGCAATCGTTTAAAATCTGATAACTATTTAAACGAAATAACAATTCCGTCATTAGGGTACGATGGAAGCGGACAAGTAGGGGATGGTTTGCCAAGTTATCTTGATGATGTTGCCTATTTTTTAGCTAACCAGGATTTACGTTCAGGTCTGGGGATGGGGAGTGCAGGTGACTTCCTTGATCAGGTAGTAACTACTCACACTATTGGCATTTTAGGCCATAAGAGCATTCCTGGAAGTCTTGATTTCCTGAAAGATGTAGCCACCAATGGCAATGGAACATTTTCTGATGCGACATCAAGTGAGACTCTTAAAGAATCTCTTCGTGCTATTTTTAGTGTCATTGGTGCACATAATGAGCAATTTTCCTCTTCTGCTGTCCCGGTAAATAGTGACGATGGGTTTACCGCCGGTAACTCTGTCTATTTTGGTTTATTTCAACCCTTGAGCGATAAAAATTGGGCAGGAAATTTAAAAAAATATGGCCTTAGTTCTGGTGTTATTGTGGATAAACTTAAAAACCCCGCTATTCTAAATAACGGAACTTTTGCCGATAATGCAACGTCTATTTGGAGTTCAAAAATTGACGGAAACAACGTAACAGCTGGTGGTGCTGGTGGCGTTCTTGTAGACTCCTTGGGAACTCGTACTCCACGTACAGTTTATACCTACACTGGAACCAGCACAGATTTGACAGACAGTAGCAATCTGTTTATTACTGGGAATAGTGCCTTGACTGATGGGGCCTATACCGATTTGACAGCATCAGTAATCAGTGCGGTAAGATATGACAATTTTGATGGTAGTAGCTGGCCATTTGGCAGTTTTATCCACTCTGAGCCACTGGTTATTCATTATAAGACAGCGGAAACGACAAACTCAATGATCTACATTGGTGCAAATGACGGCATGCTTCACTCCTTTGATGATGCCGACGGAAGTGAAAAGTGGGGATATATTCCACAGGATTTGTTAGGCAAGCTTAGCTACTTAGAATCACCAAAAAAATTATATTATTTTGTTGATGGTTCACCAGCCGTTTATAGTTATTTAGATTCAGACGCGGCAAAAAAAATCCTAATTTTTGGTGAGCGGAGAGGTGGATACAGCTATACTGCATTAGATGTTAGTGACTATGACAGCCCGAGTTTCAAATATTCAATCGATAGTACCTTTCTTGGTGCCAGTGAAACCCTCGGACTATCGTGGAGCAAACCACTGCTTTGCCGTATGTATGACAGCTCTGCAAATGCGATAAAAGATGTTTTTTTGATGTCTGGCGGATATGATACTACGCAAGACGACATTCCGCTAACAAGTGAAGATACTATTGGTCGAGCAGTATATGCTGTCGATAGTAGAACGGGTGTATTGTTTTCCAGTTTCAATTTTAATAATGGGAATTTTGCCAGTATGACATCCTCTGTTATTGCTGCTGCACCCTTTGAAAATCCACGTACTCGTACCGCCACCAGAGTTTACGCTGGAGATTTATCTGGTAATCTGTTTGCTTTCCGTGATGATACCTATGAAGGGGTAGAAGATGGTGTTTGGGAGCAGAAAATTAAATTATTTTCCAGCCCTGGTAAAAAAATATTTTACTCGCCAAATGTTACCAATGAATTATATTCAGTAAAATATCCATTTAGTGGTGAGGGGCGGACTGAACCACCCGAAACACGAACAATAACGGGGGATTATGTTTTTTATGGAACCGGTGATCGTGCCAACCCAAAAAGAACTGATATTGTTAATGAGTTTTATGCGATAAAAAATAGTTGGCAGTGGGAAAATGCTGCTGGTACCCCAATTGATCCTACTATAATTAAAGCTTATGTCGATGAATCAGATGGTGGAAAATTAAAAAAGATTAATACAGACCTTCAAATTAAGAATGATGATTTATTTATTCTCGACGTAACAGAAAATTTAATACAAAACACAGAGTCGGAAGAAAGTGTACATCTTAAATATGCCAATTATGTAAAGTCAGCAATCAATGATCCAAATAATCGTGGCTGGTATCTACGTCTGGTAGAAAGCAATGAAGTTGCGCTGGGGGAAAAAGTAACTTCAACACCGATAATCTTTGCTGGAGTAGTTTATTTTTCGACATTTGTCCCGGACAATAGTATAGTATCAGGGACTGATCCATGCGAAAACCCAGGAGCTAGTGGTGTTAGTTATTTATATGCACTTGGATATAAATATGGCGAAGCTGTCATGAACCTGGTCGACAAAAACTTGGTAGAAGAAACTGAAGAAGTGCTTATTCGTGAAGATAGAAGATTGGTTATAAAAACTACTGGTATGGCCCCTGCCCCACGTATCGTAACGCCTAAGGATGGGGATCCATACATTTTTATAGGCAAACAGAAGGTTGATTTACCGCCATTTAAACCAGTTAACCGTTTCTATTGGCAACAAATAAATAATTAACACATTTCATATGATTGTACCTTTTTTGCATTATGCTCTTCCTCTCAAGCCTTAATGAGGGCGCTGGGGTGAGGTCTTGAACAGGGGGGGGGGCGGATTCATCGAAAAAGGGTACACTCATTTCATTATGACTTATTTCTGATTTTCAGGTTTAACTTTTAGAGGGTTCATTTTGTTGCTATAGAAAAATATCATGTCATGTGGAATTGACTATACCTACCAACCTACTTACGGTCTGTTAGAGTTTTGCCAAAGAAAATTATGGAGGATAAAATGACAATTATAAGAAAATGTTTGTTTTTATTTGTGCTGTTCTCGATAGTTAGCACAGTTTCGTATGGTCAAAATGCTGCGTTACAACAATCGGAAAATTTTTTTGATGAAGGTGACTATAGGCATTTGGACGCCAGTATTATGTCAATAAACATTACTGATAAAATGTTGATTGTTGCAGAAAAAATTGTAAAATTAGCTATTTATGTGGATGATGATGGCGTTGTACAGAATCAAACAATGCTCCTTGATTCTACTGGCAAAGAATTGACCATATATGATTTTAAAATAAGAGATAGGGTTATAGTAGAAGGGGTTGAAATGTCGGATCATACAATTATTGCCAGCAGCATAATAAAGATTCAGTAGAATTTGGAGGTCCATTCTCGGCCATGAGAAACTGTTTTTTTTCAGGCTTTCTTCAAAAGTACTTTACGCTTTTTTTGATCATTAGATATCAATAGCTAAGGAATGAGTCCGAAATAACATACCCATCTCGTGAGTTGTAAGTTCTCCAAAGTTTGCAAGATGTTGTTTTATAACCCAATGAAATTATTAGAACTGAGATTTTTATTCTGATTTTATCGTTACTAATAAATTCAATAGGGTATGAGAACTTACAACTGACGAGATACCCATTTAAAAAGTGGAAATACACGCCCTTTCAGCGGTTGCGTATTTTAAAAAGGCCAAGTTATTTAAGACTGGTTTTTAAGTGATTGATATTTATGATTATGCTTTTCAAATAATGCTAAGAATTCGGATTGTTAATGTAAATGTTTGGTGTGCACTCAGTGGCCGATGTAGAGCCAATCCCATAATATTGCATTGTCAAATGCTACGGGCAATTGGGGGTTGATCATAAGGTGGGCCATTATACGGGAGTTATAATTTTATTGATCACAAGCTACCGTAATAGCAGAATTTATTTTTAACTAAGTAAGATCCCATTTTAAGATGGCCAACCTTATGGTCAAGCCCGATAATTGCTACCAGCATAGGTCATAAAAGTTTAAAATATTTTTCGAAAAATAAGAAGAATGCCTGGTTTTTCAAAGTGAATGCAAGGGGGCAAAATGAAATCAATAAAGTATGGAGTGATCATTTTTTTTGTTTTTCTGCTTTTTATGGTTTTTCCGGTTTCTGCAGAGTTGTATCAGTATATAAATGAAAAGGGGGGGGTGATTTTTACAGATGATTTTTCAAGAGTGCCCGTTGCGCAACGGGATGGCTTGAAAATAATCAACGAGATAAAGTCTGAAGATGTGAATGACACTGAGACAGCACAGCCCTTGACTTCATCCCCAGCTAAAACCAATTTTTCGGCGGAGATATTGATGCAGGAGCGAAAGGCATTAATGCAGGAAAATAAAGAATTAAAACAGGAATATGAGTTGATCATAGAAGAAAATAAAAAGTTGTCAATTTTACGTGAAACATTGGAAGCTAAAGAAAAAATATCCAAATCAGAATCGGATGATTTTAACGGACAAGTGAAGGCAGTGAACCTCAAATCACAGCAATATGATGCCCGTTTGCAGAGCCATGGGGATCGTACCAGTGCCTATAATAAGAAAATTGAACAGCTTAGAGACATTACTGCGGTTGAGAGTGGGGAATGATATCTATTGATTACGTTAGCTCAACGCTGGTCCTGTTTCAGCAAGATCGTTCAGAAAAACCTTCATGGTTGCGCCAACGTAAATTGTTTTGACTTTTGACTGCCATCGTTCTAAAACAGACTCATCAAGATGGATACCAATGATATGAAAAAAATATAAAAAAGGAGTGCGGAATGAAAGCAGGTGTAAGATTTTGTTTGTTAATGGCAATAGCTCTATGTGTTGGCGGCTGTACCACAACAGGCCTGACCCAAAAAGAAGAAACACACACACCAACAGTGGAAAAAAAGGAATCCGTAGCTGTCTATTATGATTTCAAAGACGTACTGGTACCCGAAGAACTCAAAATTGATGAAGATGCCACAGTGATCATAAGCACCCCCGGACTTACCTCCGGCGTACTTGCCCTCCGGGGAAGAGTGGAGAAAAACTCCCTGTTCAATTTTTTTCACATAAACATGATCAAAGACAATTGGAACATTGTCAGCCAGATCAAATCCCCCAAAATCACCATGCTGGTATTCCAGAAGGCCACCCGATGGGCCGTGGTGAATATCCGGGAAAATGATATTTACACCTATGTGGAGATCGGTGTGGCCCCCACCCAGGATCAGGCTCTGCCCATGGAATCCGGCGAAGCTACCCTCATCAATTGACTCTGGACCTTAATTGTGCCTTCCCAGGCAATTGGATGATCTTGGCAAAGGCACCATTATGACGTACGCTGATTGCAGTGTGTTGATAACAATTTAAGGGATATTTTCTTGCCGATTTTTTATGAAGCATTTACCTGACATGGAAACTTTGATATATGCCAACAATATTGCGAATAGGCTCTTATCGGTTCTTTTTTTATTCCGGTGACCATGGCGAACCCATCCATGTTCATGTTGAATGTGAAAGCAATCTTGCAAAAATATGGGTTGACCCCGTGAGACTCCAAAGTAGTGGCGGTTTTAACAGATCTGAAATAAGGCAAATTTTATCCATCGTTGAGAAACATCAGGTAAAAATAATGGGGGCGTGGAATGCATACTTTAGCGGTTAACATTAATATTCCAAATGCAAACAGTTTGAGCGTGACAGATGACACTTTGACAGTTGAACTTGATGATGGCCGAACCATAAGCGTTCCCCTGGCATGGTATCCGCGTCTTAAAGAGGCCTCAGCAACAGAAAAAGACAATTGGCGGCTTATTGGCGGGGGGCAGGGTCTGCACTGGATGGATATTGATGAAGATATCAGTGTTCAGGGTATCATTTCCGGCATACCTTCGGGGGAAAGTCAAAAATCTTTTAAACTGTGGCTGGAATCAAGGCAAGGCTATTGACTAATTAACAGCATGGCCTGACCAATTGCAAGTACGTCTCATTTGGATGTGAACAACCATAGTCGGGTCTGACCCAGATAAGCTTCTGTTTTTATGCATAATGTTATCAAAAATATGGGCAAAAAAGGGCTTAGCGTGTACTTTTTGATGGTAAAAAGGGGCTTTTAAGCAATAAGGTGTGTGGGGTCAGGCTTGGCTTATTGGTGTTTTTGGGTGCTCCTTTCTTTTACGGCGGCTTCGCCGCCATGAAACGCGGTGCTGACTTCGTCCAGCACCTTGTCCCGGCGCTCCGCGCCTGAACAGGGTGCTGGGCTGGACACCCCACGCGATCAGCACCGGAATTATTCAGTCGTTAAGCTTTATGGGCTTTCATGTATGTGCGAAGTACCGCATTCATTCGGGTTTGATATCCGGCGCCTTGGGCTTTAAACCATTCCAGAACATCGGAGTCCAAACGAATAGAAATTTTTGGTTTTATCTTTGGCATTCTCACGGTGCTTTTTGCCCAGAATGTTTCGTCAAGTTCGGGGATATCAGAGCAATCAATATTATCATCGCCCATGGCATCAATTTTATCCCAGTCGGTTTTTGATTTGTTTTTCAAAGATTTTTCGCTCATTTTTTTTTGCCTTTCTCAGGGAGATAATCCGGATGACATTATCATTTTTTTCGGTGAAAACGACAATGGCAACTCTATTTTGTGTTAAACCTATGCCGATGTATCGCTCTTCTCCATAATCGAATCTGTTATCAGGGCATGTAATCATCGGGCTGTCAAACATTTCAATGCTATCTGAAAAATCCAAGCCGTGTTTATGAATGTTTGATTCGTTTTTGTTTTCATCCCATTCAAATCTCATATTTTGATTGTAATGCCAATATGTATATACGTCAAGAAAATCAAAAAGGTTTTTTATGAAAATTATTTCCGTTGTGGGTGCCCGCTGTGGCCGGGTCTGACCCAGATAAACAACTGTTTTTATAGATAATATTATCAAAAATATGGGCAATAAAGGGCTTAGGATTTACTTTTTCATGCCAAAAAGGGGCTTTTAAGCAAGTATAGTGGGGTCAGGCTTGGCTTATTGGTGTTTTTGGGGGGTAAAGTATCGCATTATACGAGTTCTTTCTTGTTTGATGCGTGTTACCTGTTTTTATATACTACGAGCTGCACCCATATCATAAGGACGAAAAGATGAGACTGGAAACACTTCAAATTGAAAACTTTAGAGGCATCCAAGGGATGCGGATTGATTTTCATAGACGATTAAATGTGTTTGTCGGTGAAAATGGAATCGGTAAAACCACCATTTTGAACGCACTGGGCAAGACAATTGATATTGCAAGACTGAATCATGTCACAGGAAATGAGCTTAAGGATCTGGAAAGTGGTTGTATTATTAATCCCCATGACATTCATATGGGGTCTAAAAATGCGCATTTGAAGTTAAAGTTATTGCTCAGAGATCAACATATCAATACAGCTGTTGGCAGCAAACCAGAACAATTGTCCTCAGATCTTAACAGCCATTTTCCTGAAGCAGATGTCAATCTTCCCCATAAAATGTTCTCAGAAAGTCGTTCCACAATTACCGGCACGTACACACCCAACGAGAATGTAAAGAATTTGATAACAGGCATAGACCCCATTATCGGATCCATTGTAAAAGATACAACCCAGTATGGTCATGCTTTTGCATGGATCTCACAGCGAGAAGCCTTTGAAAATAGTAGACTCCGAAAGTTTATTGACAGCGGAAAAGAGTTTGGTAAAGATTCCTTTGAAAAAGACAGCGTACTGCAAGCTGTTAAAAAAGTCATAACGGATATCACTGGATTTGAAGGGCTTTTTGATGATAGAGAAAAATATGGATTTACCGTTAGAAAGAATTTTGAAAGTGAGGAGGAAACCTTGCTTTTTTCGCAATTGTCTTCTGGAGAGCAGCACCTGATTTCGTTTATAGCTACACTTGCGGTCTATCTTGCCGCCAGCTTTCCAGATGCGGAGGAACCTTTGTCCGGTGAGGGTGTTTTTATAATTGATGCCATTGAACTACATTTGCATACATCATGGCAACGAAAAATTATTCCCAGACTTTTGACCTCATTTCCCAATTGTCAGTTTATTATTACCACCCATTCTCCACAAATTCTCAGTCATATCAAACCTGAATCTGTTTTTATTTTAAAGAGAAGCAATCAAAATGTGGTTCATGAAAAGCCTGAAGAATGCTATGGAATGTCCGTTGACCGGGTTGTTGAACTGGTAATGGATGATGTGTCCCGTCCTGAAATAGTTCGCAATGATCTTGATAATTTGTTTGAATTAATTGAACGGAAGAAAATCAAGCTGGCTAAGGAACTGATAGCCGATCTAAAAAAGGATATGGGTACAGATCCGGAACTTATGCGGGCTGAAATGTTGATCAGGCGCTTGGAAATGAATAAATGAGGTATATTATACAAGGCAATGCCCCTGCAACATTTCAAAATTGGAAAAAGATGAATCCTTCAAAGAACTGGGAGGATTTTTCACAACCCAGTTCTCCAAGTCATGCTGTTTATAGTGAAATAAGAGAACTTCTGATCGACCAGCAAGAAAAAATGTGCTGTTATTGTGAAGTGGCGTTAAAGCAAAATACAGATGCCCATGTGGAGCATTTGAAAGATAAACATAGCAATCCTGGCGAAACCTTTAACTTTAAAAATTTGTTGGCATCGTGTCAACACTGTGATTGTTGTGGACATAAGAAAGGTACAAACTATTTTAGTGAAATGGTTTCCCCCTTGGATCGGAATTGCCAATTGCGTTTTACTTACACGGGGAATGGCAAAATAATTCCTCTTGACGAAGCGGATACCGCTGCACAGAAAACCATCAATATTTTAGGGTTAAATTGCAAACGACTCAAAGATCGTCGGTTCAATTTGATAAAAATAATTGATAACGAATATACTGATTTTGAACAATCTTTGTTTAATTGTCTTGAATGGTATCAAGGCTTCTATACCGTTATTCAATATGTGGCAAGTCAACAACCCCTGAGCTAAAGTAAAATATCTGGATGATCCAGTACTGAGGGAGAAAATAACAGACATTGCCAAAATGCTGTTTGAAATACTTGAGCAGGAGATCGACTGGCCCAGGGGATATAAATTCCGGGATAAAGAGTTTCAACAGATTGTCAGGGATGCCAGTCTTGGCAGGCGTTATGCCGATAAGCTTGTGAGTGTGTGGTCCAACCAGGGGCAAGAGATCAACGTCATGGTTCACATTGAAATTCAGGCGGCCCGGGACAATGATTTTCCAGAACGTATGTATGTTTACAACTACAGAATCTATGACAAGCATCAAAAACCGGTCACCAGTCTTGCCATATTGGCGGATGAGGAAACAAGGTGGCATCCGAAAAAATTTACCCGGGCGCAATGGGGGTGCTCTGTGGATTTCCGGTTTCCCACCGTTAAACTCAAGCGTTTGGGCAATGATATGGATGCTCTTTTGAGTCAATCTAATCCGTTTGCCATGATCACGGCTGCCCACCTGATGACACAGGCATCAAAGCATGATCCGCAGAAAAGATATGTCGGAAAATGGAAACTTACCCGCATGCTCTACGAGAGGGATTTCACTCGGGAGCAGATATTAAATCTCTACCGTTTCATTGACTGGCTCATGGTATTGCCGGAATTATTGTCAAAAGAATTCAACACCCAACACAAAGAATATGAGGAGGATAAAAAAATGCCTTATATCACAACAGCTGAAAGAATTGGTCGGGAAGAAGGACGACAAGAAGGACGTCAAGAAGGGATGTTATCAGAAGCAAGAGAAATGGTTTTGGAAGCCCTTGATATAAAATTCAGCACAATCCCTGTAGACATGCAAAGCATTATCAATGCGCTGAACTGCATAGTCGGGTCTGACCCAGATAAGCTTCTGTTTTTATGCATAATGTTATCAAAAATATGGGCAAAAAAGGGCTTAGCGTGTACTTTTTGATGGTAAAAAGGGGCTTTTAAGCAATAAGGTGTGTGGGGTCAGGCTTGGCTTATTGGTGTTTTTTGGGGGGTAAAGTATCGCACTATAAGAGTTTTTTTGGTTTGATGCGTGTTACCTGTTTTTATAAGAATGGCGTAAAACCCCTATCCCTTCAGGGTAGGGGATGTAAGCCA
>CAYSSE010000006.1:0-41838 GCA_964433355.1 uncultured Desulfocicer sp. | reverse complement strand
ATTTTCGAAACTGCTGCCCATGCTTGCCATCCACCTGAAATACAACCAGACAAACAGGCTTGTCCTGGAAAATCTGAGCACGCTCCAGAAGATCATCCCTGGCAA
Source organism: uncultured Desulfocicer sp. (assembly GCA_964433355.1). Lineage (GTDB taxonomy): Bacteria > Desulfobacterota > Desulfobacteria > Desulfobacterales > Desulfobacteraceae > Desulfocicer. The sequence continues at coordinate 41,733 of CAYSSE010000006.1, read as the reverse complement.
GGGTGTATAATTCTATTTTAAAGGAGGAGATCAAGGCTCTTATAAGAGCCGTCTCCACTTCCTCGACGTCAATCAGTACAATGATTTCAGATGCCATGTGTCTTCCCTTATGGCTGGTGTCTGGATCGCCCGTCCATACTGGGCAGGGTGATCCCCAGCCGGTTTATTTTCCTGAAAAGGGTGCTTTTATGCATCCCCAATGTTTGTGCCGCTGCTTTACGATTATAATTATTTTGTTCCAGGGCCGTCATGATTACACTGAATTCGGCGGATTTCACCGGATCCCAGGAATGATTATTTTGATCCTCCCCAGGCCGGGGAACGGGCAAATTACCCGGAAGATGGGCCACCAAAATATCCCCGTCGCAGCAAAGCACAAAGGCATGTTCAATAATGTTTTCAAGCTCCCGGACATTGCCGGGAAATGTGTGGGCCATGAGAAGGCCCAGGGCTTTTTTATCCATGCCCCGCACGGATTTCCCCCGCAGGGCATTGAGCCGAAAAATAAAATGTTCCACCAGCAGCGGGATATCTTCCATGCGCTCCCGTAAAGGAGGAAGGTTAAGTTGCACCACATTAAGACGATAGTAAAGATCCTGGCGAAAGCTATTATCCGCCACCATCTCCTCCAGGTTCTTGTTGGAAGCGGAAATGATACGCACATCAGCCATCTCCTTTTTAATCCCGCCCAGGGGCTGGAATTCCCGGGCTTCCAGCACCCGGAGCAGCCTCACCTGGAAGGCTGGACTTGTATCCCCGATTTCATCCAGAAAAATGGTGCCCCCCCGGGCCTGGGAAAAGAGCCCTGGTTTATCTTTAATGGCATGGGTGAAGGCCCCGGCTTTATATCCAAACAGCTCAGATTCCAACAAGGAGTCAGGCAAGGCCCCACAATTTATGGCAACAAAAGGCTCATCCCTTCGTTGACTAAGTGCGTGGATGGCCTTTGCCATGAGTTCTTTGCCGGTGCCGGTCTCTCCACCGATCACCACAGTGCTGTCGCTTTCAGATATCTGGGGAAGGATGTTAAAAATTTCCTTTATGGCAGGGCAACGGCTGATAATATCCCCCACCTGCCAAGTGTCAGCCAGTTTTTTTCTCAACTCTTCCACATTGGTGTGATCCCGGAAGGTCTCCACCCCCCCCAGCACCCTTCCGTCATGATCCTTTAATAGAGAGGTGGAAACGGTGATGGACACCTGCCCCCCATCCTTGCGGGTAATATGGGTGGCAGAGCTGACAAAGTCCCGTCCCTCTCTCATTGTCTTTTTTAAAGCACACTCTTCTTGACACATGTTGGAACGAAACACCTGCCAGCACTTTTTCCCAATGGCCTCGTCCGCTTTCACACCGGTGATATCTTCGGCCGCCCGATTAAAGGACATGATTTTCCAGTCCTGATCCACGGTAAAAACACCATCGGAAATACTTTCCAGAATTGTCTCAGTGGTACTCCGATCAAAAAGAGTGTCTGTATACTTCTTTTTCATTATTTCCTTGTCATCAGACTTCAAATTTAAAAATTGTTGTTCGGACCCGTCACTCATCTGCCCCATCAATTACAACGCGCCGCAAATCTTATGACCATACCACGATCCACCCATCATAACCCTAAACCCGTAACCTTCTCACCTTTCACCCTTAACCCTTAACCCTTCACCTTTCACCTTTCATTATTCCCCCTTCATTATTAAGTGGTAAAGTATTTCATGAAAAATGTCATCTGTTTTTTGCAAAAGCAAACGCATTTATGAGACGGTACAGAGCGTGGTGTCGCAAAATAGCAAACATTCAAGTCAGATTCCATTTTTCCTGCTTCACTTTAACCACCTGATAAAACTATCTTATTAAAAATTTTATTTCCAGGCAAATCATGGCACATTTTATGCTTTTAGTATTCCGGATATTTAAAGATACTGGAGATGGATTTTATTTAAGAAGAAATCCTGAGAAGTTTTTTCCATCACAATTCAGGAGGGAAAATATTGAGCGAACCTGCAATCAAGTTGAGTAATAAAAAACGCACCACCTTCATGGACAAGGTCAAAGATGTATTGCCCGAGGGCGGCAATTTAAATCTGTGTCTTACCTGCGGTGCCTGTTCATCAGGCTGTCCAGCCACGGGTCTTGCCGGCATGGACCCCAGAAAATTCCTGCGCATGGCAGCCCTGGGTATGGATGATGAAATTGCGGCATCAGACTGGCCCTGGATGTGCACCATGTGCATGCGTTGTGTCCATGTCTGCCCCATGGAAATTAATATTCCCCAACTGGTATATCATGCAAGAAAATTGCATCCCAGGGAGGAAAGACCCAAGGGGCTTGTGGGATCCTGTGACATGGCTCTTAGAAATCCCAGCTGTAGCGCCATGGGTGCCTCCCCGGAGGATTTTATTTTTGTTGTGGAGGATGTGGCCGACGAATACAGAGAAGCCCAGCCCGAGTTTGCTGACATGGAGGTCCCCATTGACAAAGAAGGCGCAGAATTTTTTCTGAACCAGAATTCAAGGGAACCCGTTACAGAACCCGATGAAATGGCACCCCTGTGGAAAATTCTCCATCTGGCCGGTGTAAACTGGACTTACGGCAGTGAAGGATGGGGCGGGGAAAATTACTGCATGTTCCTGTCAGATGATGAAGCATGGAAACAGACCATCACCACCTCAGTCAATCAGGCCGAAAAGTTGGGGTGCAAAACGTTCCTCAACACCGAGTGAGGGCACGTAACATACGCAGTCCGGGCCGGACTGGAAAAATTCAACATCAAACACAACTTTGAAGTTAAAAGTATTTATGAGTATTATGCCACATGGATCAGGGAAGGCCGTCTCAAGGTCAATTCCGACTGGAACAAGGACTTAAAAATCACGTTCACCGTCCAGGATCCCTGTCAGATTGTCCGAAAAAGCTATGGCGATGCCATTGCAGATGATCTGCGCTTTGTGGTTAAATCCATAGTGGGGGAAGAAAATTTTATTGACATGACCCCCAACAAATCCAACAACTTCTGCTGCGGTGGCGGCGGCGGTTTTCTCCAATCAGGATTTAAGGATGAGCGTCTGATCTTTGGAAAGGTCAAAGATGATCAGATTAAGGCCACCGGTGCCGATTACTGCATCGCTGCCTGCCATAATTGCCATGCTCAAATCCATGAACTCAGTGAACATTACGGTAGCAATTACCCCGTGGTTCATCTGTGGACCTTGCTTGCCCTTTCTCTCGGGATTTTGGGTCCCAATGAAAGGGAATACCTGGCGGATGATCTCAAAGAGATCAATGTATTCCACCCGGAAAGTGCCATGTAACACTGCTTCACCCATGCAGTAGCTGGCGATCGGGAAGCCGTTGGGCGCGGCTTCCCGTTTCTTCCCCTCCCCGCAACACCGGGTACACACACATCCGCCTCCCTTCCTTTCATCTCCCCCCATTTTCACACCATCATAAAAAACTCTGTCAGAATACGGTCTACCTGTGGCGATTATATGGACACCGGTTTCTTCCCAAGTGGTGCAAAGCACACCGCAGCCAATCTGAAATGGGCAAACCCAAAGGGAATACCGATAATGGTTAAGCAGAGGCCGGCCCCCACAATAATATGTGAAATGGCAAGCCAGATGCCAGCAAGAACAATCCATAAAAAATTGGCAAGCCCGGTACCTGCAATTCTTTCTTCTCCCAACTCCCGGGAATCCACAAGCTCTTTTCCAAAAGGAAATGCGGCAAATCCTGCGATTCTGAAAGCGGCATAGGCAAAGGGGATGCCGACGATAGTTACAAACAAAAGGCTTCCCAACAACACCCACAAAAACCAGGAGAGCAGCCCTCCGCCAAAAATAAACCAGATAATATTCAACAACAAAATCATTTTCTATTCCTTTGTCTGCTTTCGCAACTGGGTTACACATTCACCGCCAATGCCCCAGTTATCGGTTTCCACCTCGTCAATGACCACCACCGTGGTGGCCGGATTCTTGCCAAGCACATCCACCAAAAGCTGGGTGGCACCTTTTATCAATGCCTGTTTTTGTTCTTTGGTGACGTTTTCATTGGTTATTTTAAAGTTTACGTAGGGCATATTAGGACTCCTTCTTGTTGGTTGTGAAGAGGGAAAAAGCAATTTTTTGGGACCAAACGATGATCGAGGCCTGCAAAAAGATTCCTGAATTCCCAGACATATTGAGAGCTTACGGGTCAGACTTGCATGGATAAGGCTGAATAACACCCATCAGCCAAGCCTGACCCCATCACCTTATGACCCCCATCACCTTACAGGGGAATTACATCCAATGCCTCGTTGACATGTCTACAAAAAATCCGGGTAATGTCATCCAGATGTCCCACCCCATGGGAGACCACGGACACCTCAATGCCATGGGCTTCAAAGGTCTTTTGCCAGGAATCTTCTTCTTGGGTAAGATCCTCAACAAAATGAACCCCTGCCACCAGCAGCAGAGGAATGATACGGACCTTTTTAAACCCCCTCTTCAAAATTCTATCCAGGGTTTCTTCCATTTCAGGGAACCCCTCCACCACACCAGTGAACACCCTGGAACCATACACTTTTCTCATGATGGATTCCAGAGCAAAATAGGCGGTCCAGGAGGGATGGTCTGTGCCGTGCCCCACCACGACAATGGCTTCATCCTCATTTTCCGGAACCACCGGGGCCAGTGCCCTTGCCACCTCCTGGTAGTCCCGGGGGGAGGAGAGCAACGGAAGCCCCAGTGACAGGCGCATGTCCACATGATTTCGCTCGGCTGCCAGCCGGTGCAGCTCATGGCCTCCGATGAGGTGTAAAGACTGAAGAACGGCCCATTGATGTCCCTGTTGATGGAGTTCAGCAAGAACCTCTCCAGGATCCTTTAAATCCAGGTTTTTATTTTTTTTCAACGCATATTTAACCATGCGGGAAGAGTAAGCCCAGATGATATTATGTCCGGGAAACGCTTTCTTGAAAACTACTTCCATTTTTTTATAGGTTGAAAAGGCTCTGGCTGTGGTGCCAAAGGCGGTGAGAACAATGGGAATTTTTTTGCGTGCATCATGATCAGAATGACTCATACATACTACTCCTGAATAAATGATTTCATGAACTTCTGGTTTGTCAGCATTTTGGGCGGAGTTTCATATACACCGCCACGGGCAGCCCTAATTTTACCCACAACAAAGCCTAAAATTCAATCCCTTCCTGGGCCATGATGCCATTTTGATAGGGATGTTTAACCTCATGCATATCTGTAACAAGATCAGCGGTGTCAATGAGTTTCTGGGGGGCATATCGTCCGGTAACCACCACATGGAGATCTTTGCGTCGATGGGTAATGGCGTCTAAGATGGTATCCGTTTTCAGGAAACCAAGGGTCATAAGATAGGTGAGTTCATCCAGAACTACCATGAAATATTCGTTGGATAAGAGTTTTTCCTTGGCCAGATCCCAGCCTTTAAGGGCAACAATCCTGTCCTTTTCAAGGTCGTTGGATCTAAAGGTAAATCCATTGCCCATGACATAAAAATCCACCAGATCCATGAATCGCTCCATGGAGTGAAGCTCTCCATACTTTGAGTCACTTTTAATAAATTGAATGATGCAAATCTTTTTGCCATGACCCAGTGCCCGGAATGTTTGGCCCAGGGCTGCGGTTGTTTTTCCTTTACCATTTCCGGTATTTAGCATGAGTAACCCTTTGTCCATTTCTGTCTTCTCCTTATATCAATGTCTCTTCCTTTTTTCTGTTGTCAGCCCATAAACACAAAAATCCACGAACCGATAACTATCAATCCGTGGATTTCCCTTTTTTATCCATTAGACCATTGGGCCATGTGCACTCCCATGCATCACATCCCTTTTTTTCAGGCAGGTCTTCTGACTTTCGGATCATCCTCATCACCGCGTCTTCCCGGAGAATTGTGGTCAGGCATTTTTTGCCCCTCCCTTTCAACCCTTCCAGTGACATTATTGCGGCGTTTGTCCCCGATTACAGCGACGGGCTCGTTCCCGATTCTCACGGGATTCCCTGTTGGGCCAATGGCACCTGAAACTGAACAAAAGTACCCAACCCATGCAGGTCTGTCAATATTTTTTCTGTAGGCTTGATTTATTCTGCCCTCCGCTTTGCTCCCATTAAACACCCACCTGAGTTTTTGGGTTTTACCGATGGCAAATCAGCCCGTTGAAATCTCCAAGGTCACAATGAAGACAGGTAGCAACGATGGGTCTGGGCCAGAAGGCCAGACGAGGACTGCCAATGCCTATCGTCAATATCTTTCTGGCAATGCCCCGGAATGATTTTTCCCGATAATTTTTTGCTGTACAAGAAAAGGAATAAAATTTATAGAGATCCTGAAGATGAAGGTTAAAAGGTGTATGGGTGCATTCCCATTTTCCCGGCATCCTATATAAATCATTGATTTTATTAAGTCGGTAATAAATTGACTCAGAAATTATATCTTTACAAATCAACGGTTTAAAACTCCGACCGGAAAAACGGGAATACGCCCAGGTGTATTTTATAAAATTTTTAAGCATCTCATCTTCCACATGATAACCCACACAAGAATCAAAGCTATTAACTTCATGCAATTTACCTGGAGGCATTATGCTGGAAATCAAAAACTTAGACGACATCTCAGCACTGAGTGAAACTGATGAAATAGAGTGCAAGCTTGCCGCAGGCAAAGACGGCAAAGGTGAACTGCCAAAAGATTTCTGGCCGACCTACAGTGCCTTTGGCAATTCCTATGGCGGGAACATAATTCTCGGACTAAAGGAAACCAAAGACGGTTTCAAACTAAAAAATGGAATCGTGAACCCACAAAAAATCATCGACGACTTATGGAGCCTATTAAATGATCCTACAAAAGTTAGTGTCTGTTTACTGACCCCAAAATACATCAGAGTGTTGGAAATAAATGGAAAAGCTTTAATTCAAATCGCAGTGCCCCAGGCAAACAGAAAACAAAAACCAGTATTCATCAATAACAATCCGTTAACTGGCACATATAAAAGGGGCGAGACCGGTGATTTGATTTGCAGGAAAGAAACGGTAACACGAATGATGGCGGAACAGATCGAGGACTGCAGGGATGCAGAGCTCTTAAAGGGCTTTGGCATAGAAGACATTGACCTGAACAGTTTCAATGCCTACCGACAATTATACATGAATTTACAGCCAGATCATCCCTGGAACCAAGTGGAGACGGTACCATTTTTAAAAAATATTGGCGGGTGGAGAAAAGACCGAGAAACCCGAATCGGGGCACTTACACAGGCCGGACTTCTCATGTTCGGGCAATTGCCAGCCATCCAGGAGGCATTTCCTAATTATATGCTGGATTATCAGGAGCGGTCCCAGGCCAAGGCCGAAGTCAGGTGGGTCGATCGTCTAACCTTAGATGGCTCCTGGTCCGGAAATCTATTTGATTTTTATAGAAAAGTCATTAGCAAGTTGACCTCAGAGCTGAAAGTCCCTTTCAAGCTTGAAAAAAATCTTCGCAAGGACGATACACTGGTTCATCAATCTCTGCGTGAAGCCCTTGTCAACAGCCTTGTTCACGCAGATTATACAGAAAGAGCATCGGTGTTGATTGTAAAACGGCCAGATATGTTCGGGTTCAGAAACCCGGGATTGATGCGAATTCCCAAAGAAATCGCCGTACAGGGTGGCGACAGTGACTGCCGGAACCGCCTGATTCATCAAATGTTCCGATATATAGGGCTTGGGGAACAGGCGGGCAGTGGTATCCCCAAAATTTTTCAAGGGTGGGACAGCCAGCATTGGCGCAGCCCGGTGCTGTATGAAAAAGAGCACCCTTTTGAACAGACCCTTCTTGAACTTCGGATGCTGGATTTTTTTCCAGAAAAAATCGTTAATGAATTGAGACGTTCCATTGGAGATGATTTTGATCATCTTCCGAAATTAGAAAGATTGATACTGGCATCGGCAGCAACAGAAGGGGTCATCACCCACCGGCGGATGACAGAAATTTCAACGGACCATACCCATGACCTGTCATTGGCGTTTCAACGGCTGATGAAGGACGGAGTTCTCGAGTCAACCGGCCGGGGCCGGGGAACGGTATATTACCTTCCAGGTCGGAATTTTCCCAGTGCAGAGCATATTTTTTCAGAAAATCCCGTTATGACCCCAGCAGATAAAGGCGCTGGGGTCATAAACTTGAGTCATAACAGTGGGAGCTTGGGTCATAACGAGCGTAATAAAACCGGCTTTCTGATCATCAAGGAACTTGAAAAACCCTTGATAGACGACCTTGACAAACTTTCAGACGACATTGTGGACAGGCTTATGACCTTAGCCAAGAAAGCGAGGAATAAAAAACGACTGAATAAAAAAGATATGGCCAGCATTGTTTTAAGCCTCTGTGATGCATATTATATGACCCAGCAGGTTCTTTGCACACTGGTGAAGCGAGAATCAAGAGCATTCAGAAAGAATACAATAAAATCCCTTCTTGACAGCGGGCAGTTGTCGCTGGCCTTTCCCAGAACCCCGACACATTCCAAGCAGGCATACACAACAATCAAGCCAAAATCAGAATATTCAAAGAGTAACCGGGACTAATGACGGCTTTCTTGAACAATTATGTCTATAATAACCGCCTCAATGTGAGTAAACCAGATCTGCCAGCCCCCGGACAATGGTTAATTTATTTACCACGGGCATATTTCCTCTCCGCACCGGGCTAAATGGCTTTGAGCACCAAGATCAGTTTAACATCTTTCCACCGAAATCTTTTCCTCGATCTTCAGGTTTAGTTGGCCGATTTTGGAAAAAATTCCCCATATCTGTCAATCATAAAAACATTTGATCGTCAAGTCTTATGATCTCTTTGCCGCAACAATCAATAATCCTTTAACCTGCTTTCCTGACTGCTTTCTGATATCTGCTTTGTTCTTTTCCACTAATTGAAACCCGTGACACTCCAAGCAATCTTCAATATATGCTTGGGAGTGGGCATAACGGCCGCTGGGAAAGAGCTGATATTTCTGGCTGGATGCCTCCAGTAATTCCACAGAAAATGCAATGATTCCGTCATTGACAAGAGAGGTTGATGCAGATCTGATGAGGGTATCCAAATTCCCAAAATATACAAAAACGTCAGAGCTGTAAATCAGATCAAATTTCTGGGGGAAATGCCATTCCTGTAATATATCAAAAATCTCCAGGCGGCTGTAGATTTTCTTTTCAGCAGCCTTTTCAAGCATTTTCGACGACACATCAACGCCTGTGAGGTGTTTTGCAAAGGGCTGATAGAACTGTGCTCCCAGGCCAGTACCGCAACCAAGATCCAGCACATTTATGTCTTTCGTCAAATGGGGGCGAACAAGATCAAACAGGTACTCCGGGGTTTTGTACTCCAAGTCTTTCACCAGGATGGTTTCAAAATTATCTGCACACCGATCAAAGATATTGCGCACATGCTCCACCGGAGCGGCATCCGGTGTTTCCAAAAGTCCCAGACTCTGGAGCATGAATGTTGCCACCTTATTATCCGGCTGGATTTCAAGGGCCTTGTTGTAGTGTGCTTCAGCTTCTTCTAACTGTTCTGTCTTTTGAAGACAAATCCCAATATTTAAATGGGCAGATGCATAATCCGGATCTGTCTCAATGGCCTTTTTATATGAGTCCAAGGCATCTTTTGTCAGCTCTAACTCATCCTGGGCCACACCAAGGTTATTCCATGCCTCTGCCATGCCAGGGGCAAACTTCACGGCCTTGCGAAAACAGGATATAGCGTCATCCTGCTTTCCGGTTTCCCGGTATGCCACGCCCAGATTATTCCATGCGTCACCAATATTGTGCTGTTCATCCAGCATCATCTTGTAAATGGGTATGGCTCCCTTGTGATCGTTCTCCATCTGCTTCATCCGGCCCAGGTTATAACATGCGGACAAATCAGGAGGGGTGAGGTCGATGGCTTTTTCAAATATTTTTGTGGCCTTTTCCGGCCGATTCTGGTCAAGAAATACGTTTCCAAGGGCATTCAGTACCCGGCCCCAGTCCGGCCTTTTTTTTAAAATTTTCTGATACCCTTTTTCCGCCTTGGAAAACCTGCCTTGTCTGTGGGCTGAAGCTGCTTTTTTAAAAAGGTACTCCAAATCCCTTTGAATAGATATCTCCAGATTTGATTGTTTTGGCGAGTGGCCCGGCACCACTGGTTCATTTGTCATTTTTATTTCCTTTAAACCTTTGCCGTCGGGTTGACCCGCTGGTTCGCCTTTGGGTATTTTGCACTATGCATTAAGTTCAAACACAACCATTAAAGACTGGTTAATTTCCTGTATTTTGTCTATTGACAATCTCCCTCGAATTTTGACCAATCTATGACGAGGATCAATTGGACGTGTCTGCAAACAGTCTGCTATTGATTTTTTAGATAGACCATTATCGGATGAAGGATAAATTTCAACATTGGTTTTTATTCGAGCTTTTTTTGCACTCCATTCAGTAATTGGAACAACTTGGATAACAGGAATTCTTTCATTATAAATATCGTTAGTCACAACTACACATGGTCTAATCTTTCCAGTTTCTGAACCTTTTGTCGGATCAAGATTGACATCAATAATCATACCTCTTTTCAGCGCTATCATTCTGGCCATCCGTTTAATGCAGTTTCGGTCAATTCTTTTAAATCATCATCTTCAGAATAAATTTCAGAATATAACTCAGCGGATTTTCTTAGACTTTCAAGATCCACTTCTTTCTTGAAATGCGCTATTGCCTCACGAAGCATAGAACTTTTATCCTTAAATCCATAGACTTTAAAATCATTCAAAAACTGGGCTTGGGTTTCGTCGACCCTGAATTTTGCCTGTAACATACAACCTCCTTTTAGGTACTCATATTGGGCCCTTATTTGTGGTCTTACTATAGGTGCCAGCACACTAAAAGTCAATGAAACTGTTTGAGCAGACAGAGAAAGGCTAAGGATTAAGGTAACCGGCAGCAAGCCCTACCATAAACTAACAGAAAGCGCATCACTTCAAGGCGCTTCAAGCTTAAGAAAGTGCAGGCCCTTGCCGTCGGGTTGGCCCTTGAAAACAATTCTAAAGGCCATGGTACAATTTACCATGACTTTTGACTGTAAAAACACATAAAATTCAATGTAGATTTGAAATCTAACAAAGTATAATGATAAGTCCCCTCATTTATCAGGATCACTCTTCTCCATAAGTTGTTTTATGACTTTTTGACTAAAAGAGGGACTGTCATAGGGGCCAGCTATGTAATAAGGCTTGCCTTCTTTTCCAAATTCAAAAGACTCAGAACAAGTTTTTGTATCAATATTTCCAAATATTTTTTTTGCTGAATGATAATCTTTATGGGGGAACAGTCCTAATTCACTTGCATAATTTTCGGCTTCTTCAATTAATTTTCTGGCGGAAGACGCAGAAATCTCTTCCAATTCTTCATTAACCATTACCTCATCTAATTGTGATAAATAATCTTTTTCAAACAGTACAGAGATAAAGGCATTTTTAACCCCTAAACAAAAAACGTCCAATAAGAAGACTGCCATTACAACATCACCATTTTGACTCTTGCGAGTGATAATTACCGTTCCGACCCCACTATCACCTTCAAAAAGATATTTTGCTCTCCAACACTGATAGATCGGATATCTTGATGCTTGCTTCATAAGCATATTGTCGGAAGAGATTCTTACTCCCGTATTTTTCTTTTTGAGCAAGGCTTTTCTATCTTTATTCTTTGCGGCCCTTTTTGCTTTCTTTTTTTGTAATTTTTTACTATTTAATGCCATATTATTATTCCTTTATATTGTGTTATGTATTGTTAAAACATAATCAAAACAATTGCTTGTAAGGTGCTATCATATTTTTTATATTGCTGCAATCAATAATCCTTTGACCTGCTTTCCAGACTGTTTTCTAATATTTATCTTTATTGTATAGGAATTTCCATTTTATGAACTGTTAAATAAGCGGGTTGTAAAAAGTCCGCCCAAAGGGCGCTAATTTAATTTTCTGGTTAGTCAGTTAAGGTCGTTCAGAGCTTTCAATTTAAAACTCTGAACAGCATTAACTTCAAAAAAGAAAATTTAGCTTTCCACATAAAACGCTTTGAAAATATCCCGGATTAAGTGGGTAACCGCAAATGCATTTTCTTTTTTCCATGAAAATTTTCCTCCTCGCCAAAGAGGCTATCAAACGCCAGCTATTTTTTTAAATTCATTTCGTTCCTCTTGATTACCAACAACCGCCACCAAATCCCCTTCCTGGAAAGCATAATCAATGTTTGGGTTGGAATGAAATAATTTCCCCTGGAGTATCCCCACAACCGATGCGCCAGTTCTGGTGCGAACCGCAGCTTCTTTAATACTTTTGCTGATAAGATTGCTTCCAGGCATGAGGGTCACCCAGGATATTTCCAAAATATTTTTTATATTATCCAATTTAGTCAAAAGTTGATAGTCATCGCTTGATTGATAAATCGGTGTATAAGTCTTTTGCCGAACCATATCGGTATATTGTTGAATGACAGATACGGGAAATCCCAGATGGAGAAGTGACTGCCTTGCAATTTCCAGCCCAGCCTCCATCTCCGGTAAAACCGCCACATAAACCCCTTTTTCATACAACGATCTGGCATGATCAATGCCAGTAGCCCTGACAATGATATGTAATTCGGCCCTGATACGAAGTGCCTGTTCCACAATGGATTGTGCGATAACAACAGAAGGCGTGGTAATAATCAAAAGTCTGGCGGTGTGTAATTGCGATACCTCAATCACCGTTTCCTGGGTCATGTCTCCATAGATAACCGGATATTTTGCCGCCTTGCATTCAAGCATCTGCTTGTGATTAAATTCAATAATAACAAAGGGCAAATTGAGTTGAGACAGGATCTGGGCGATGTGCTGCCCCACCCGCCCGCCACCGACAATCAGGACATGATCCTTAAGGCCGGTGTCCGGGATATTGTCTGTTTGCAACGGCTCATATTGAAACAATCGTTTCTTTAATTTATACAAAGGAGCGGTCATGGCCGAAGCCAATGGGGTCAACATCATAGTCAATACAGATACGGCAAGGACAAGAGAGTAGAGGTTCTGGTCGATGCCCTTGGTTTCAAGGCCCAATCGCGCAAGTACAAAGGTAAATTCACCCACCTGAAACAAGCCAAATCCCACGGCAATGGGAACAATATTGATATATCGAAACAAAATTGCCAGTACAGAAAATATTGTCCCCTTAAAAACGCTAATAACAATGACCAGAGAAACAATTTTAGCCCAGTTTTCAAACAGATATGCAGGGTCAAGGAGCATACCCACCGATGTGAAAAACAAAAGCCCGAAGATGTCCCTGAGAGGAACAATCTCACTCAATGCCTGATGCCCATAATCAGAGTCACTCAGGACCATTCCTGCAACAAAAGCCCCAAATGCAAAAGAAAGCCCAAAGAGATATGTGGCATATCCCACCCCAAGCCCTATGGCGGTGATGGATAAAATAAAAAGCTCCCTGGAATTCCAGTTGGCCACGTGTACCAGCAACCATGGCAGTATTTTTCTGCCCAGGTAAAACATCAATCCCAGGAAAACAGCGGATTTGATAATGGCAATGCCCAAAAGAGGTAACCCCGACTCAGGGTTGCTCAATTGAGGAAGGATAATCATCATGGGGATGACGGCCAGATCCTGAACAATGAGCATTCCAATCATGACGCGACTGGAAAGAGTACCCACAAGCCCTCTGCTCATAAGGGTTTTCAGGGTCACCATGGTGCTGGAAAGTGATATTAAGGCCCCGAACCATATTGCGTGCGTTGTGGATAAGCCTAAATATCTGCCAATAAAAAAACCAAACACGATGGTCAGCAGAATTTGCACAGGGGTACCAAACAGGGCAATATTCCGTACCGGCTTTAACTCTTTGAGGGAAAATTCCAACCCCAATGCAAAGAGAAGAAGGGCCACGCCGATTTCTGCCAGGAGTTCTATTTCATGGATATCTCCAATGGTAACGCCACCCGTGTTTGGCCCCACAACAATCCCGGCAAGAATATACCCCAGAATCAACGGTTGCTTGATTTTTTGCGCAATGAGAGCGCCAATCAAGGCGGCAATTACGATAATGATAATATCTGCGGCTACACCCATCCCAACAACCTCCTTTCAAAAACTTGTATTCGTTCTTATCTTAACATTTAGGCACTTAAGGGCATCCTTCATTCCCGCTTTAAGTGGATAGTACACCGAATCATAAATTCCTCGGGGTTATTCGTGAAAAAACCTTTGAATATAAGGTATGTTTAAGTTGCGTTATCCCCCGGTAGATTTAAAATTTGGTGTAGTAACCAAATATCAGAATATCAGAACCCAGAAACGTTAATGTCTTGCGGCTTTTACCTTTATCAGGTAGGTTAACAAAATAAAACTAAAATACAAATACCATCAAGATAAAAAAGGATTAAAAATGTCGGATACGTGGCAACGAGACCCAGATAGTGGTGGGGTAAAAATCAATGACAGTGTGAAACATCAGGTAAAAAAACGTATCATTAAATTTGCTGAGACAAACTTTGCCAGTCAATATACAAAACTGGATATTCGATTTCGTGACAAATTTTGTTATGTTGATGCTTACACCGAGCCTTTAGAGCCTGTGATAAAAGAATGGCCACCTGATTTCCCAGAAACAAGGGAAGAACATATAGAACGAATGAGGAATACGCCAATACATCTATGCCGACTTCGTTATTTTGGAGATAAAGATGAATGGGGCCTTGCCTTTTACAGTTATGCTCACAACGGTTATGAGACATCCGTATTCCCCAATGGAAAATTTTTTGACACACCAGAAATGGCAATTGAAGCTGCTGCAGATTTCCATCTTTAATTTGGGGAACACAGCATAGGGACTCAATAAAAAATAACCTTCCCATTACCCACCTTCCTGCCCATCTATACAAATGGCGCGGGGGAGATTGGGACAATTATTTTATCTCGAGTCCCATAACACTACAGCGACACTTTCATGATCCACCCTGTTGGGAGGGAATTCTAAGGTTCATTTATCTACCTTTTGATACTCGATTTTACTAAAATAAGCGAAGTGTCGTTGTAGTGATAAGCCTTTTTATTTTGTTGTATGGACAAAAACACCGTCCCATCCATCTTCTGGAGGAGTCTGTATAAAAAACTCGCACCGGGACAGGTAAATTGAATAAATTTTCCGATGGGGGTACCGGAGACAAAGTTCCTGGAACAAGGTCTTTGCCCGATGGAATTGTCTTTCTTTGTATATGATCAGCCCCTGCCGATGGGCTGTCAATTCCGTTTCAAGATCCTGACGCTGGTCTGGTTCCGGCTGAAACACCGTATAAATAGCCACGGGTTCTGTTTTGCCCTTTACCTGCACCTGATCCAGTTCCTGGTACAACAGAGTATCGGGTAAACAGGTTATAATGACCTGACTGATAATGAGTTTCACCCCATAGAATTTGGTCAGACCTTCCAAGCGGGAGGTAAGATTCACGTTATCACCGATGATGGTATAATCAAACAGATCCGCCGACCCCATGTTGCCCACCCGGCATTTACCCGAATGAATACCAATACCGATATCTATCTCTATCCCGTATTTGTCTTTGAATGTCTGGTTCAACAACACAAGTGAATCCAGCATCTCAAACCCGGTTTTCACCGCTAACTTCTGGTGATTCTTGACATCAAGGGGGGCATTCCAGAAACACATCACCGCATCCCCGATAAATTTATCCAGGGTGCCATGGTTCTTGATAATGCTTTTTGTCACCGGTGTAAAATAATCGTGGAGCAGCATGGTTACCTGGGTGGGGGTGAGTTTTTCAGACAGGCTGGTAAAGCTTCGAATATCCGCAAACATGATGCTGAGGTCTTTTTCTTCCCCTTCAAGACTCATTTTTTCCGGGGATTCACTGATTTGATCCACCACCGCCTTGGAAACATATTTACTGAATGCCGACCGATAAAACTTTTTTTTACGCTCTGAAAACCAGAATTTAAACAGGTTTAAAATAGAAAAATTGGCAGCCAGTCCCAAAATGGGGAAAAAGGGTGAGACCCATATCTGATGGGTCTTTAAAAACCACAAACTGGTGTACCATGCCCCTGCTGCCAGCATCAACATTACCGGCAGCATCAGTCGGGCATCGGCCCATCCGATTAAAAAAGTGGTGACGATGCCCCAGAAAAAAATCAAAAAAAGCTCCATACCTGGAATCCAGTCCGGGATGGTGATAAAATCCTGATTTAAAATATTGTCCACAATGGTGGCATTTACCTCCACACCAGGAAACACCTCATCCAGGGGGGAGACCCGGATATCCATGAGTCCGGCAGCCGATGATCCCAGAAAAACAATCTTGTTTTCCAGAAACCCTGCGGGAATCTTATCTTCCAGTACATGGCCCGCAGACAAATAGGGAAAGGTATGGCTGGGGCCCTTGTAATTGATCAGCATGGAGCCACCGGCTTCCAGGGGGACGACGGTCTCTCCTATTTTCAAGGATTCGAGTCCCCCCCGGGAAATTTTGACCATGGGGTCTGGAATTCTACCCTTTAAGGCCGTAAGCAAGGTAGCAAGGGATAGATGGGGGTAGATGTTTCCCTGCCAGGCGATCATCAGGGGAACCCTTCTTAACACCCCGTCGTTGTCGGTCAAGGTATTCATGAATCCGGCCTGGGGGCATTGTTTTAAAAAAGCCGGCAGAGGTGGGATCACATGGGCGGCTGATATCATATACGTCATGGCTCCTGCGGCACCTGCCTGCCGCACCTCAGAAATCTTTAACCGGGGAAGCCCGGGAGCCTGTCTTGCATTGATATCATCGCCTTTAAAATAAAAGGAATACCCCAATGCAAAGGGGCCTGTCCCCAGTACATTTGAAAATAGTTGATCATTATCCATTAATTCCGGGGGCAGCCCTTTGAATTCCACATCAATTTTGAGATCCCGTTTCAATGTTTTTTTAATAACCGACGGGGACGTCCCATCCGGTTCACCAAACAAAATATCGTTGCCAACGGCCAAGGCACCCGCCATCTGAATTTTTTTCAGTAGCAGGGCCACCCGATACCGTGGCCAAGGCCATTGGCCAAAATTTTCAAGGCTGTATTCATCAATATCTACAATGGCCACATCGGTCTTTTTGTATTTTGAATGGGAATTTAAAAGAAACACATCGTAAAGTTTGTTTTCAAGCAGTTTAAAGTAGGCCGGTTTGAATACATAGGTGACGGCTACCAGTAGTGTTATGATAACGCCTGCCGTCAATAATGACCATTGAATCTGATTTATTTTTTTATAAAATTTCAGAAAACTCTCCACGGCTCTGTTTATCTATACGGGTATTCAACTTGACAAAATTACCTCATTATTGTTTATAATAAATTAACTTAATTGGCAATGTAATACTGGATGATCCTTTTTTGTCTTGACAATTACGGAGAAGGTGGCAGGCTTAGGTTCTTATCTTTTATTTTCGTGTTCTTTTGGCAAAAGAATAAGAAATCCTTTTTGGTTCTGGCTTGTCCAGGTTGGGTTATTGAGGTTTTTTGATAATTTGCCGACCTATGGTTAATATTCCGCTTGGCAATGTAAATGTTTCGAGCTGTGCGGGTACCAATTATTTGCAGCGCAGTAACAATACAAATGTAATAAATTAAGGCTATTTGAGCCTAAAATTTTGGTTCAAATAGGCCCAGCGATGACCTACCCGCACAGGTCGAAATTTTTGCTCAGTGCCCCATATTCGCCCATTTGGGACTGCGTAGCATACTAATGTTATGTGAGCAGGTTAAAATGGATGAAGGTGGGGTGCTGGCCGAATATTTACTAAATAATGCCACATTATCCAATAATAAAGCACCGACTCGTACCCAAAACAAGCAATTTTGAAAAAGATACTATAATATTTTATTGACAAAAGCAAAGGAGCGTCAAAATGAATAGACCCTATTGGAATTCCATGCTGATCATTTTTTTTATTTTATGTTTTTCATTAAGTGGCTTTTGTGCCGATCCTGAAGCAAAGGAACCATTCGATCCGAACCTTCACGCTTTGTTAACTCGTCTTTTAAACCAGAACGAAGAAATTCAAACCTTCCAACACCGCGTTGACAGTGCCCAAGCACTTGTCAAACAAACCCGGGCACTTTATTATCCCACCCTTGATTTATACGGCGATACCGGTCAGGAAAAAACAGAAAAAGAATTTGAAAAAGATACCAACGAATTCCGCCATCAGGTCACATTGAGGGGAAATCAACTGATCACCGACTTTGGAAAGACAACGAATATAATTAAAAGGGATGAATTTATTTTGATGCAGGCCAGGGCAAGACTCGAATCCGTCACGCAACAGATGATGCGGGATGGGATTGCTGCCTACATCAATATTGTCCGGGCCCGGGAAAGACTTAAAACCGCATTATTCTCAGAAAAACGTATTAAAAAACTCACCGGCATTGAAAAAGCCCTTGTGCAAAAAGGAGCCGGACTGACCTCCGATGTACTCCAGGCCAAATCACAACTGGCAGGAGCCATGGCCCTGACTGTGGAAGCCAAAGGAGAACTCAACATTGCTCGAAACCATTTTTACACCGTGTTTTATCATTTGCCCACACCATCAGAGATTGAGCAGTTTAAAGAAATCAAATTTCCGTCTATTCACCTCCCGCTGTCCCTTGATTCAGCGATCAATGATGCCATGAAAAAAAATCCGGAAATCGAGATTACCAGATATGATCTGGATGTCACTGAACAAGATGTTCGTATTTCCAAATCTGCATATTTCCCCACATAAAATCTGTTTGTAGAGGCCAGCGATGCCAATGACGACAGTGGGACACTGGGGTACAGACGAGAGTATTTAGCTGGAATAGAAATGAAACAGAATCTTTACAGAGGGGGCAGTGATGCAGCGGCCATCCGCAATGCCCTTTCCAACAAAAGCGCGGCCATCTCCCACCTTAAATATGCCATGAAACTGGTAAAGGAACAGGTCAGTAACAGCTGGGAGCAACTGTCCACCTTAAAACAAAAAAATGAGCTTTTGGATCAACAGATTAATATTCTAAAAAATTTTTTGGAACTTGCCAAAAAAGAACGTAAAATGGGAACCCGGTCATTGCTGGATGTCCTAAATGGAGAGGTCAACTATATTAATGCCCAAGGCAATGCCATTGCTGCCAAGGAAGACACAAAAATAGCGGCATTTAACTTATTGTTCACCATGGGACGAATCCATCTTGATTTGTTTAAATTACTGGCAGATGCCACCTTCCCCACCAATCCCGATGTAAAACCTTGTTTTTCACTATCGGGAATTTAACCATGGAGCGAGTTTACTTGTCCGTCACAGAGGACATTCGATGAAATTTAAAAACACTTCATGTAACATAAAATACAAAAAACGACGCGCCACGCATATTTTATAAACTATCAGGATACAACGGCTTCTCCCATGAAAGAAATTTTTAGACGCCTGTTTTACAGACCTGTTTTGGCCACTGAAATACTCATTTCCACCCTCCTGATCACCCTCCTGACACTTGCCATGCCATTATATGCGATGCAGATTTTAAACAGATATGTCAGTTATGGTTTTAACGGGACGCTGATCACCCTCACAATGGGCATGTTTATTGCGATCTTACTACAGTTCTGTTTCAGGATTGTCAGAACAAAAATGGCCGCGGTGGTTAATCAGGAACCCAATAACAGATTATCAAGGGAAATCCTACTTATTATCAGCCAGGCAAAAAATGAACCCTTGGAACAATTTTCAAAACCCCGGATTCAGGAAGCGTTAAACAATGTGCACACCATTCAGCAAAGCTATGACGCTCAGGCCATGACTGTCGTGCTGGATGCGCCGTTTTCAATGCTTCTCATCGGTGTTATTTATCTATTAAGTCCGCTTCTTGCTGGCATCGCACTCTTTGGCATTCTATCCGCTCTTTTTATGGGATGGCTGACCTTATTGAAGTCACAAAAACACAGTGATACACTCATAAAGCTGCTTTCTGAGCATCGCAGTTTAAACGCTTCTGCTGTCAATGCACTTGATACTGTAAGGGGCTTTTGTGCCGGTTCGTTTCTGCTTGAAAAATGGGTTCCCCAGTTAAACAACATCAGCAAGTACCGAAATTTAGTTACAAACAATAAGGAATTATCCCAGACCCTGACTATGTCCGGCAGTTCCTTTACCAGTGTATGTATTTATGCCGCCGGTGCCGTGCTGGTGGTTCGGGGAGAATTGTCCGTGGGTGCCCTTATCGGCGTCAATATCCTTTCGGGAAGAGCCTACCAGAACATAACACGCCTGGTACAGACAAACTTTCTTCTGGCAAAGGCAAAACAGGCCTTCAACGAGCTGTCCATATTGAAACGATTGCCCCTGGAATCTGTCACAGGCTCGGCACTGAAAACCTACCAGGGGAAGCTTGAATTTAAAGACCTTACCTTTTTCTATCCAAATACCAGTGGGCCGGTGTTTGAGTCACTCAATCTTGGCCTGGAACCTGGCAATGTCCTGGCCGTCATCGGAGAAAACGGCACCGGCAAAACAACCCTGGCCAAACTGATTACCCTGCTTCTGGAACCCAGAAGGGGAAACATTCTTGTTGATGGTGTCAATGTTTTACAGATGGCACCGACCTGGTGGCGGAAACAGATTATCTACATGCCCCAGGAACCCGGTTTTATAAATGGATCCATCCGGGAAAATCTTCTATTGCTGAACCCGGATCTGGAGGATGCTCAGTTAAATGAAATTCTGAGGATAACCGATTTGAAAACATTTCTGGATAAAACACCAAGGGGGCTGGAAACTCCCATCACCAACAATGAAAAAAATTTCCCCCTGGGCATCCGGCGGCGCTTATCCCTGGCCAGAGGACTTGTGGGAAACGGTAATCTGGTGGTACTGGATGAACCCACCGATGCCATGGATAAAAAAGGGGTTGACGCGGTTTATGCCATCATGAATACCCTTGCAAGATCCGGTAAAACCATTATTGTCTTCTCCAATGACCCCAAAATTCTAAAAGGTGCTTCCATGATTCTGAACCTGAATAAAAAACCCATACCCGAACTGACCCAGGCTCGTATGATCCCAACCCAGCCCTCTACTTCCCTGTCATCCCCAAAAATGGACTCCTTATGAATGAAGAAGAGATCGCAGTCAAAAGGGTTACACACCTATTTTTTCTGCTCCTGATCCTCATGTGTGCCGCCTTTGTTCTATGGGCGTACAAAGGAACACTTGACATTGTCAGTGTGGCAGACGGAGAGGTGATTCCCAGTGGTCGGATAAAGCACATCCAGCATTTTGAAGGCGGTATTATCAGCAATATTAAAGTGACTGAAGGCGAGGAGGTCACGGCCGGTCAACCCTTGGTTGAACTGGAACAACTCCGAACCGGAGCTAGCTTCGAAGAAATGCAGATGCAGATTGATGCGCTCAAGGTGGATGTACTCAGATACGAAGCCCAGATGCTTGAAAAGGATAAAATTTTTTTTCTCCCGGAACTTGAAAAGAAGTTTCCCCTGCTGGTCAAAGAGGCCAACGAACTTTTTGAAACCCAGAAACGAAGTCAGCAAAGCACTCTAAATAAACTTCAAACCATCATTCAACAGCGGGAACAGCGCATCATAAGCATTCAGTCCCAGCTAAACAACAAACAGGAACGACTTCCCCTACTTGAAGAAGAGCTGGCTTTAAGCGACGATCTGCTCAAGGACAATTTAACCACCCGGTTCAAGCACATCCAAATCATGCGCCAGACAAAGGAGATCCAGGGGAAAATAGAAAACGACCGATCTTCCTTAAAAGAAGCCCGGCATGCATTGAAAGAAACCCAGGAAAAACTACAGGAGTCGATATACATTTTTAAAGAAGAAACATCGGAAAAACTTAAGAAATCCACAAATAAACTCAAGGAATTCACTATCCGTCTGAAGAAATTTGAAGACAGCTTTGAAAGAACCATCATACGCTCCCCCATCAATGGGGTGGTGAAAAAACTATACCGGGTCACCACCGGTGGCGTTGTCAAACCAGGGGACACCCTTGCAGACATTGTTCCATCTGAGGAAAAACTCATCATTGAAGCCCACCTGGACATCTCAGATATCGGGTATATCAAAAAAGATCAGTCAGCTTTCCTGCAACTTCCCAGCAAGGATTCCCGGAAATTTAAAAAACTTGACGGCAGGATAATCAATATCAGCCCGGACACCTTCACCGATCCCCGGGGAAGAACCTTTTACACGGTTCGCATTGAGTCGGATAAAAGCTATTTCGAGTCAAGGGATCATGAAAAGTACCGTCTTTATCCGGGGATGGTGCTTCTGGCCTATATTCACATCGGCCAGCGCACCCTGCTGGAGTATCTGGTGGACCCCTTTGTCAACACCTTGAGTTTCTCTCTGCAGGAGCGATGATATGCGATTTATTTTTATTCACCCCAATTTTCCGGCACAATTTCGGCATCTGGTTGAATTTTTGGGTAAAAATCCCAAGAATAAAGTAATTTTCATTACAGGTAGTCCCCGTCCGGAATGGAAGATTCCGGGGGTTCACAAAATCATTTTTAACGAAGAACCCTTACCGGAGAACCTATACGCAGGCCCTTTGGCCAATTTTGTCCAAGTTCGTTCCAAAGGAGAAGCCGTTGCTAAAATCCTCCAGAAATTAAAAAAGAAAAATTTTGTACCCGATCTGATCTGCGGCCATTCCGGATGGGGAAGCACCCTATATGTCAAGGATGTATTTCCAGAAACCCCTTTTCTGGGATATTTTGAGTGGTATTATCATGAGAGGAATATCAATCTTACCTCCGAAAAAAAAAGGGTGGCGGGCATTGATGCCCGTATCCGGGCAAGGAACAGAAGCCTTCCCATTCTCAATGATCTGGTGGCCTGTGACCATGGATTTTGCCCCACCAAATGGCAGAAAGGCCACTTCCCCGGAGAATTTCATAAAAAATTAAGTGTTATCCATGATGGCATAAATACCAATTTTTTTTCCCCGGCACCTGATTTGAAACTAAAACTGCCGGGCCTGGATCTTTCCAGCGTAAAGGAACTTGTAACCTATACTTCCCGGGGATTTGAACCTTACAGGGGGTTTCCCCAATTTATTGAATCCATCCCGCTGATTCTTGAAAAAAGACCCAAGGCTCACATTGTCATTGTGGGAGAGGATCGGGTCTGTTATGGCTCACAACTTCCCAAGGGGCAATCCTATAAAACCCTGATGAGGGAAAAAGTCAAATTGGACCCGGGCCAGGTTCATTTTGTTAACTCACTCCCCTATGGACAATACCTTCAGGTACTCCAGGCCTCCAGTGTCCATGTGTATCTAACGGTTCCATTTGTGCTTTCCTGGTCCCTGCTGGAGGCCATGGCCTGCGAATGTCTGGTGGTGGCATCAGATACACCTCCGGTGCGGGAGGTCATTCAAAATGGGGTAAACGGGGTATTGACAAATTTTTTTTCCCCTGAAAAAATTGCTGAAAAAGTGGTGGCTTGCCTGGAATATCCGTCTTTTATGCAAACGGTTAAAAAAAATGCCCGAAAGACCGTTCTGGAAAAGTACGGTATTGATAAAATGTTACCCAGGCAGCTTCATGTGATAAAACAGTTAACCGAAGCAGCTAATAGTAAGAGCTTATTTGGTTAAATTTTTGTTTTGTGCTGTTGATCAGGCCAGTTCAGAAAAGTCTGCAAAATTATCTGCGGTTAAGTCAGTCGCATCTCCAAGAGACTCAAGTGTCATCATCAGGTTTTCAATGTCACCTGTATCTTCATTTGTGAACGTACGATCCGAATCACTAAATTCAATATGGTAAACATATGTATCGATGCCATCATCTACTGCAAGGTAGGTCTTATTATTGAAACCGTCGATATTATTAATGACATTTGCCCCGTTAAAAAGGTCATGCAAACCGCCAGAGGTTAGGTCATCTGAAATAACGGCAAAACCAATAGTATTCTCACCGCTACCGGTATTTGTAGCCCACTCGGCAATATCAAACTCGGCATACCCAGTTAATATATTACCATTGCTATTAGATGCAGTATTTGTTGTTATATCAATTAGATCACTATTCGAACCAAGAATATTATTACTCGATTCATCCGAGTCCACGTGAAAGTCTGTAATTGTGTCCTCACTATCTGTTCCATCGCCAAATCTTACAAAGGTGTCACTGCCGTCCCCCCCTGTAATTAAATCCAAATCAGTGCCGCCGGTAATGCTGTCATTTCCGGCACCACCCACAAGGGTATTAAAACCAGCCACGCCTTCAATGGTGTCATCTCCAGCTTTACCGTCCAGCCAGTTGTCGGAATCATTACCTATAATTGAATCACCTTTGGCAGATCCAAAGACATCTTCCACATTGATCAGGGTATCGGAAAATATTTCGGTAGAATCATCGTTCATTCCCTGGGCATTCGCAGCTGTTAAGGACAGATCCACCTCTACGTGGTCAAAAGGATCATTTCCGTCCAACCCGCTATAATCGATGCGATCCTTGTCCGAATTCCCCCCATCAATATAATCATTTCCAAAGGTGGCATAAAATAAATCAGCGCCATCTTGTCCGGACAGTGACTCCGACTCAGGAAGGCCGGTGAAGGTATCATCAAAAGAACTTCCAGACACAATTTCGAAATTACTTATACTATCCTCAAAAATGATAGTATCACTTGAATTTACGCCCTTAGCGGTATTAGCTGAAAGATCAATAATTGCACCATCATAATCGTTCCCGTATGGACTGTGAAGGTAAAGTCTAT
The DNA here is from genome assembly GCA_964433355.1 of uncultured Desulfocicer sp. Classification (GTDB taxonomy): domain Bacteria; phylum Desulfobacterota; class Desulfobacteria; order Desulfobacterales; family Desulfobacteraceae; genus Desulfocicer. The sequence goes on along the minus strand of CAYSSE010000006.1, from coordinate 16,892 downwards.
CGGCGGTGCCCTCCCCACCATCTAACGTGTCATTTCCTAATGTTAAATATATAGCGTCATCTGCATTTGATCCGGTAATTACATCAGGATGATCGGTTCCCCAGACCTGGTTGATACTTACAAGGGTATCGTTAAATCCCCAGCCATCAGAAGCAGTCCCTTTCCCTAGGTCAACATTCACACCCGATGGTTGCCCATTATGATACCATGCAATATCTTCACCATCATCACCGCCGATGAGAGTGTCATTTCCTTTACCGCCCTCAAAGTGATCATATCCTTCACCGCCCTCAAGGTAATCATTTCCATCGCCGCCCTCAAAGTAATCATATCCATCGCCGCCATCAAGGCTATCATCCCCCCCCCCACCCGATAGATCATCATTCTCAGAACCACCGATAATGGTATCATTGCCCGGTCCACCAATTATGTTAAAGGAACCGTCTGTTTCATTAGAACCATCCCATATAAGGCTTGTAATATCATCCCACCCACTGGTAGATATGCTCAAAGTCTTTCCAAAATTCACAAGTTCGTCAATGGTTTCAACATCGGTATCGGCATTCCCAAGAATAATCATCTCAATATCTGAAATATTATCGAGTTCATTCTTTGCTCCATTACTAACAAAATATAGCGAATCCTCACCAGCATTACCGTTAATAGTCACATCTGATGTCAGATAACTATCCATATCAAAACAATCATTTTCCAAGGTACCGGTAATTTTTTCAAAACCAAAAAACATTAACGTTGTAGTGACGTAATCACCTTCCCCGTATTCTTCACAATACTCAGCTATCCCTGCAAGTCCGGCAACTCCTGTTCCGGTTATCGTTAAATCCAATGAATAATCATAATGAGCAGGCTCATCAGGATCATAAAAAAAGTTCAAATGATCTTCTAAGCCATAATCATGGGATTCTGAACCACCATAAAGAGAATCTGCTCCCGTTGTAGCATAGATCAAATCATTTCCAAACTGGCCATAAATTATATTCGGACCAGAATCTCCGCACAAAGTGTCGTCAAATCCCGAGCCATCAATATTTTCAAAATTAATTATCGAAGCGTCTTCAGAAGAATCTGAATTTAAACTAATCCCCACCCCTTCAGTTGCAGAAGCATAAGAAATAAAATCCCCATTTATTTCAGCATCGGTGCCACCATCCAAACTATCACTTCCCGCTCCACCATCCAAAGTGTCATCACCTTGTCCGCCAAACAACTCATCATCACCCTCTCCTCCACTTAAGAAATCATTTCCATCCATTCCTTCGATCCTGTCATTCCCAGAAAGACCATCAATCGTATCATTGTCTGATGTCCCTAAGATATGATCATCTCCCGTTGTGGGAGCCATATTACCAATAGTCCATGTGAATGTATCCTGTGCCGTCTCTCCATTGGAATCGGTGGCGCTTACAGTGACATTATAGATACCGTCTTCATTGGGGCCGCTGATTATACCAGAAATCATACCAGTTGAAGTATTAATTGAGAGCCCGCCAGGAAGGCCAGATGCAGAAAATGCAAGATTTTCGGTATCACCATTGTCAGGATCATTGAATGAGTCAGCCACATTGAAATTTACGGCATCTGTATCACTGTCGGTTTTATCGGCAATGGTTGATATCACTTCTGGGGCGTCATTGGCACCTGTAATGGTTATGCTTAATGTTGCAGTATCGGTTGCACCGTTTTCATCTGCAAGGGTATATGTGAATATGTCTGTGGCTATTTCCCCTTCACTAAGTTCATTCACCGTGGCCAATGAATTATTCAGGGTGTATGTGTATGATCCATCGCTTGCCCAGTTGAGGCTGCCATATGTTCCTGTTATATCTGTGGTGTCGGAGGTAATCCCATTCATTTCGCTAATGGTGAGTGTTCCTCCGCTGGAATCGGAATCCACGCCAAAGCCGTCATCATCGGTAATAAGGTTACCCGAATCGGCCATGGCCGTGTCTTCTGTGACCTCTGCGGTGTTGTTCGTTGCTGTGGGAGCCATGTTATCAATGGTCCATGTGAATATAGCCTGTGCCGCCTTTCCATTGGAATCGGTGGCGCTTACAGTGACATTATAAATACCGTCTTCATTGGGGCCGCCCAGGGATGATCCGCCATTAATGCTACCGGAGATGATGCCTGTGGTAGAATTCATGGAAAGTCCGGCAGGAAGGCCAGATGCAGAAAATGCAAGATTTTCGGTATCACCATTGTCAGGATCATTGAATGAGTCAGCCACATTGAAATTTACGGCATCTGTATCACTGTCGGTTTTATCGGCAATGGTTGATATCACTTCTGGGGCGTCATTGGCACCTGTAATGGTTATGCTTAATGTTGCAGTATCGGTTGCACCGTTTTCATCTGCAAGGGTATATGTGAATATGTCTGTGGCTATTTCCCCTTCACTAAGTTCATTCACCGTGGCCAATGAATTATTCAGGGTGTATGTGTATGATCCATCGCTTGCCCAGTTGAGGCTGCCATATGTTCCTGTTATATCTGTGGTGTCGGAGGTAATCCCATTCATTTCGCTAATGGTGAGTGTTCCTCCGCTGGAATCGGAATCCACGCCAAAGCCGTCATCATCGGTAATAAGGTTACCCGAATCGGCCATGGCCGTGTCTTCTGTGACCTCTGCGGTGTTGTTCGTTGCTGTGGGAGCCATCACATCTGAAAATTCAAAATTCCCAGCGGTCATGTCCTTAATATCACTTAAAGAGACATCTAACATCTCTGCAATGTAAATTAATTCGTCTGAATGCACCTGACCATTTGAAAGGGTATCACCTTCCCAGAAAACAATTTTTGAATCCCCATCATCATTTCCAGTACCGTTATTTATTACAAAATAAGTGGCATCGTTGGTGCCGTCTCCCATGGTGGCATCTATTTCGGTATTAATAATGCCTGGCAAATCAGTCCACATGCTGTCTGCCTGTTGATCTGTTATACCAATTATATTGAATTGTGTTGGATCAAGGGGGGATAGGCCCTCAGTTGATTGGTATTCCTGTTCGCCATTACTGAAAAAACCAAGAGAGGCTTGTATAACATCTTCGGAAGCTTCAAAATCAGCAATAATATCTATATTGTTACTATCCGTAAGGCAAAAGAAATCATTACCATTATTACCCACCAAATAGTCTTGTCCTGCTCCACCATCAAGGCTATCAACTCCTTCTCCGCCATAAAGGCTATCAGCTCCTTCTCCGCCATAAAGGCTATCGTTTCCGTCTCCGCCATACAGAGAAACAATGCCGTTCTCCCCTCCTGTCCCACCATCAATGAAATCATTTCCCTTCCCACCGTCAAAAACAATATCTCGACCATCACCGATATAGGTATCATCGAAATCCGTACCCCGAATATATTCTATATTCGTAAGAGTATCTGTTCCCCCCCATCCATCTTTCACGGAGATGGGGCTGTGCATTGACACGTCAATGGGGTTAGGATCACTATTATATGTGGCAATATCCATCTCGCCATCACCGCCATCCAGCGCATCGTTGCCGGGTCCGCCCACAAGGACATCATCTCCAAATCCGCCAGCCAGGCTATCATCACCCGGGCCACCGTCCAAGGTGTCGTCACCGCCTTCTCCGCTAATGGTGTCATTTCCTTCTCCTCCTTCAACGTCGTCACTACTACTGGTACCATAGAGTATATCTGGCCCGGCTGTCGGCTCGGGCTCTGGCTCTGGTTCAGGCTCTGGCTCTGGCTCTGGTTCGGGCTCTGGCTCTGGCTCTGGCTCTGGTTCTGGTTCGGGCTCTGGTTCGGGCTCTGGCTCTGGCTCGGGCTCGGGATCTGGCTCTGGATCTGGTTCTGGTTCGGGCTCTGGCTCTGGTTCAGGCTCTGGTTCGGGCTCTGGTTCGGGCTCTGGCTCTGGCTCTGGCTCTGGTTCGGGCTCTGGCTCTGGCTCTGGTTCGGGCTCTGGTTCGGGCTCTGGCTCTGGTTCGGGCTCAGGCTCTGGCTCGGGTTCTGGCTCAGGCTCAGGCTCTGGTTCGGGCTCAGGCTCAGGTTCGGGCTCTGGCTCTGGCTCAGGCTCTGGTTCAGGCTCAGGCTCTGGTTCGGGCTCTGGTTCTGGCTCAGGTTCTGGCTCTGGCTCTGGCTCTGGTTCGGGCTCTGGCTCAGGCTCTGGTTCTGGCTCAGGTTCGGGCTCAGGCTTTGGTTCGGGCTCTGGCTCAGGCTCTGGTTCGGGTTCTGGCTCGGGATCTGGCTCTGGCTCTGGCTCGGGGGCAGGCTCAGGATCGGAATCTATAACTGATTCCAAGAGATCTGAAGTCTGTGACTCATAAAAAACAAGCTCGCCCTGATCATCCACCTCAATTAATCCTAAGGCAGTGGCCTGGTTCATGGAATTATTCATATCAAAACCACTATTTGATTCAGTGGTTTTAATAATTTCAGCAAATTTTTCATCCGCCTCAACCTGGATGGCAACCCATATTTCCTTAGCTTTGTCAGCCGCTTCAGCGGCTTCTTCGGCTACCGCTTCAGCTTCGGCAATGGCCTCGACATCTCCAGTCGCTTTGGCTGCTTCCAAAGCGGCTTGGGCTTCATCTGCTTCTGCTGCTGCGTTTGCCGCGTCTTTAGCTGCATTTTCGGCTGCGGCTTCTGTTTCTGCTGCATCCAAAAGGCTATCCAGATCAAACTGTCTTTCCAAGTCCAAATCTATAGAGTTGGGTGCTATATTTTTGAAAGTATCAAGTTCATCCCGTGTCATGTCACGAGGGATCCCCAGAGGCTGCCCCTGGAGAATTTCAAGAATCATAAGGGGGGCACTGATAAACTGAATATTACCCTGGGAGTCCTGTATCACCAGGACATGTCCCGCCCCAATGGTTTCAACACCAATTTTTTCAAATCCTTCCTGTATATCGCTGTTAAAAACGGTTCCTCTGATACCGATCAGTGCCATGGGGGACTTTAGGTTAAAATTATCAGGATTCTGCTTTGCGATTTCCCCGGTAACAGTTCTGAAGACACCCTTTGTCATTTCAAACAGGAGGTTTGAACCATCAGCATCATCAGGATTATAAACGTAGGAATTAATTTTTGAACGGCTGTCTTGGCCCTGGGAAAAAGAGGTCTCATCAATGAAATCAATTTCCAGCTGGCTTCCATGCGGGGTTATTATTTCATCTCCCTGGAAAATCGGACTGCCCAGGGAAAGATCTCGGATTCCAGCTTCTGAAATGGCCTGTGCCTGTCCTGTAAGATTAGCCACTTCCCCAACAGGGGTAGAAATCGCTTTGTCAGCCATAATGAATCCTCAAAAATACGTATTAAAGTGTTATTCATATCTGACGAAGTAAGGGCGTAAGCAACGCTTAGGAATGAGTCTGAAATAATGGACTTCACCATAATAAAACTACCCACTTTGAAACTTAATATTCAGTATTTAAAGCATATTTTAAGTGAAGACGGGTAGGTTGTTTGTCATGAACTCCCTAACTTTCCCTTTTTAAAAACGACATAAGCCGCCATTCAACGACGCTCTATTCTGAAATGGACTCGTTATTAAAAACACATTCGTTAAATTCCCTACTACACCAAATCTTAAATCTATCGGGGGATAACCGAAACTGAAACCACCTGATATTCAAAGGATTTTTTCATAAATAATCCCGAGGAACTTATGATTCAGTGTACTACGTCCCTATCCAGCCATTCTTTATGTCACGCTGAATGAAGATAAAAGAAGGGAATCTGCAATTTTGGGCATCCTTCATATGATCTCAAAAGTAGTTTACACTTTTTAAAGGACAATCGCCATAAAATGGGTGGTCACCCTGTGAAAATGTAAAGTAGGAATGAAAGATGCCCAATTTTGAACTCCCTGACCAGGAAAAGCCGAAAGCTGTATTTTGATTGCCAAATTTCACATTGGTTTTGAATTCGGCGAAGGCCTTGTTTATAAAAATATATAAAATAAAGATAGTAAAATCAAGGATGAAACCATTTATTTTCATAAAAAGACAACTCCCTTCATAGAGACTTCACATTTTCTAAAGCCATTGAGAATTTTCGGAGGCTTTTCTACTCCCCCAAAAAAGACAACGCACTTTTACGATCAAATGAAAAAAGATCCCTCAACTGCAGTCAACTCGGCTTTTTATCCATCCCCTTTCCACCAACAATACCCGTCAGATCCTCAACAATGGATTTCATTCGACCCGATTGCACATTCATCTCTTTAGAAGCCATGGAAGATTCCTCCGCTCCAGCAGAATTCTGTTGGATCACCTTATCCATCTGAGCAACGGCCTTGTTTATCTGCTCAATACCCTGGGCCTGTTCTCCGGAAGCCGTGGTAATTTCACCCACCAGCTCTCTAATCTTGGTTGAAGAGTCTGTCATCTGCATGAAGGCATTATTTGTCCTTGTCACAACATCAGCCCCATCGGAAACTTTTTTCACCGTCCCCTTAATCAATTCTTCGGTATTTTTGGCAGCCTCTGCCGTACGCATGGCAAGGTTTCTGACTTCCTCTGCAACCACGGCAAAACCGGCACCCGCTTCGCCAGCCCTGGCAGCTTCAACAGCTGCATTCAATGCAAGCAGATTTGTCTGAAAGGCAATTTCGTCAATGGTCTTGATAATCCGGGAGGTCTCCTGGCTGGCCGTTGAAATATCCGCCATGGATGCCGTCAACTGATTCATGGACACCGTAACCGTCTCAACCATTTCGGAGGACTCCTGTACAAGGGAATTGGTCTCCCCGGCATTCTGGGCATTCCGGGCCGTCATGGCAGCCATTTCTTCCAGGGAAGAGGAGGATTCTTCTATGGATGCGGCCAAGTCCGAAACACCCGAAGAAAGGGAACGACTGGCGGCAAACACATCATTGGAGGAGGAAGCCACCTGATCAGCCGCATCATTGGCCCTGACAATAACCCGGCTGATGGGCCTTGACAACGAATTGGAAAACAATATCGCAAGGGGAATAATCACCACCATGCAACCCAGAGAGACCAGAAGCAACATAGTTATCATTTCAATGGTATGGGATCGAGCAAACGCCTTTGAGTACAGCGCCGCCACAGCCCCCAAATAACCCGTATCCGCATAGATCGGCAAAATCGCTTGAAAATATGCGGTATCCGCTATGGTCACTTCCCCAAAAGAAACATTTTTCATAAAAAGAGCTGAATTACCTCCTTTTTCAGCGCTTTCAAATCCCCGGGAATCCAACTCCGTATACGCCCCAAGATCACCCGCAACAAGGGCATTCCCAATGAAAATATTTACCCTGGCCCCGGTGAGTGTTGATAAACGACTAACCACATCCGTGGTTAAACGCTGAACCCCCATGGCCGTTCCCATCCGAATGGAAACCACCTGCTTCTTCTTCCGATCATATTCTGAGGCCATGATCGGGATGTAGGAAACAAGACACATGAACTGCCCCATTTTTTCAAACCGAAAAAGTTCATGATCCAGCAATACCGTGTCCAAATGCATCGCAAACTCGGGAAACTCACCCAGTTTGATCCATTCATCTTTTTCTGAAGTACCCTCTTTTTTGACTTCAACGACTTTCAGAAAAGGGTTGGGATAACCGGTTGCATACCCATAGATGTCTTCATCAGCATTTAACACCGAAAAGGAAATCAAATCCCCTTCTTTATCATATACTGCCATCTTCCAAGCTTCAGTGGCCTGAATTATGGTATAAAGTACGGAGGTAATTTTACGCAGAGGATAAACGGAAATCTTCTCATCCCCCCCCCGTTTATATTGCCCGACGTACTTGATGGTGGATCCCATATCGTTGGCGACGGCAAGTTGCTTTGTCCCTGAGCTAAGTTTGTCTTGCCTCATGGACAGATCATCCAAAACGACTTTAAATGTATTTCTCAAAATTTGATGGGAGGCATCCACGCTCTGGGCGTTAATTATGTATGAAACCACCGTTGTCAGTGCCAGAACAACAATAACAATAATAATAACCGCACCAAAAATAAGTTTGTTTCGTAAATTCATCCTATCTGTCCTTATTCTTACGCCATGTCGAGTTTCTTCAATTAAAGTGCCGGGTATCGTTATGTTGTGATGCGCCCCAAAAAAATCATTTCAGGTGCCGGAATCCTGCCTCATTCCCAGATGCCAAGACCCCGCCTCTTCCTGTATGATGCGATCCATAATATGAATTTTGGTATCACGAAGTTCTGTACAAATGGCTTCTCTGGCAGCCTTTGCGTCTTTTGTCTTCAACGCTTTTATTAAGGGGGCATGGATGACAGCCAGATTTTTCCCCGCCCGTCGGATCACCATGAAACGGGCCATGCGATCCAGAAGATGGCCCAGTTGCGCCGCAAGTTCCTGATTCCCTGATGCCTGGGCAACAATATAATGAAAATGACGATTCTCATCCGTATAACGGGTATAAGAGAACTCGTCATCCCCGGTATAGCCAGCATGAATTCCCTCAAGCTGCTTGATCTGCTCGTCTGTAATATTTTCCACGGCACGTGTAACTGTAGCCGTTTCCAAAATTTCCCGAAGATCCAGCATATCATGAAGATCCTTAAGTGTGATGTGGGCAACATAATAACCGGAACGGGGTTTAATGGTGACCAGCGTTTCCTGATTTAACATCTGAAGCGCATCCCGAACCGGAGTAACACTGGTACCGTAGGCGGTTTTCAATGCCTCAATGGAGAGACGCTCACCCGGTTTTTTTTGACCCGTAATGATCTCACTTCGTAATCTATTATAAATGACCGTTTTAGCCGTGCCATTCTTTTGTCCTCTGGACATTCTCCCCCGCCTTTAATTTAAATCTTTACTTTTCATGGCATCGGAACATTTAGAAATCAGTTTTAAACAACTCACCCATTTCAGAATGACTGATGTTGAAAATGGGGCCATGGAGTTTAAGCCATAGGATTTCATATTAATTAAAACATCAAATGTTGACATCCTTCATATCTCCCCAAAAGCACTTTACAATCTTTTGGGAAAAAGCCCCAGCAAACGGGGAATGCTCTAAAAAAAGTGTAAAGTATTTTTGAAGGATGCCCAAATGTTTTCATTTTTGTTCTGGAGATGTGTTCATATTTATCACTGGTAGAAAATGATATCAACAATATAATATATTATCAATTATGGAATTGACATTTAAAAGTTAAAAATATAAACAGGTGTTATATCTATTCCATAAACTGATACATCAAAGAGGCAAAAAAATGATATCAACTCGTGATTTAAGCATGGAAAGTGGGCATTATGCACGCATGGGCGACCAGGAGTGTCAGAAAATTCACATGGCAACATTGGAAATCCTGGAGCGCACCGGTGTGGATGTCCACGACGAAAAGGCAAGAAAACTCCTGGAACAGGGCGGTGCAGATGTGGAAGGTCTTCGGGTGCGACTGCCCGAACATATGGTCACCCAGGCCCTGGCAACAGTGCCCCAACGCATCACCCTCTACGACCGTAATAAAAAACCAGCCATCCGGGCCTGGGGCCACAACACTTATTATGGTGGCGGCTCAGACTGTCTGAACATCCTTGATCACCGCACCGGCGAAAGAAGACGGCCTGTACTTTCCGATGTGGTGGAAGCTGCCAAGGTAATGGACTCACTTCCGGAGATAGATTTTGTCATGTCCCTGATTCTTCCCGTGGATGTGGACCAGAGGATCTATGATCGCTACCAGATGGAGGTGATGCTCAACCACACCACCAAACCCATTGTCTTTGTGGCCCCTGATTTTGAAGGGTGCAAGGCAGCAGTTGAGATGTGCGAAGCCGTTGCCGGTGGTGAAAAAGCCTTTCGTCGTCACCCCTTTGCCACCTGTTACATCAACGTGACCTCCGGCCTTGTGGCCAATGACGAGGCCCTGCAAAAATGCATGTATCTCGCCCAAAAAGGACTTCCCCAGCTGTGGATTCCCCTCAATGCCGGTGGGGTCAACTCCCCTGCCACCACCGCAGGCTGTATGGCCTCGATGAATGCAGGCATATTGCTGGGTATTGTACTCTCCCAGCTAATTAAACCCGGTGCCCCCGTGGCCGTTCCCGGCTGGAACGGTGGCCCTTATAACCTTCAGACCATGGTTGGCAACTATGTCCTTGCCGATGAGCAGGGAGTGCCCACTTCCATGGGTAAGTATTACAACCTGCCGGTGTTTGGACTGGGGGGCTCCACGGATTCCAAGGTACTGGATCAGCAATGCGGCATTGAGATGAGCTTAAGCCTCATGACAGCCCTGCTCCACGGTGCCAACATTGTCCATGATGTGGGGTTCATGGATTCAGGACTCCAGGGCTCTTTACAGCTTCAGGTCATGGCCAATGAAACCATCGGTTTTATCCGGGCTGCCACAAGGGGAGTTCCGGTGAACGACGACACCCTGGCGCTTGATGTCATTGATGAACAGGGCCCCACCGGTCAGTACCTGCAACATCCCCATACCATGAAGCATTTTAAAACTCCCTTTTACTCAAAACTCTTTGAAAAAGGAACCTATTCCCAATGGGAAAAAAAGGGAAAAATGAGCATGGAAGAACATGCCGCCAAGATAGTGGACAAGCTCATTGAAAAACATACAATTGAACCCCTCCCGGAAGAGGTACAACTAAAAATAAAAGCCATCGTCCAGAGAGAACAGGCATGGATCGACGACAAAGAAGCATAATTTATCGATATAAAAGGCATGTCCTGCTGGACACAACAAATATTAAAAATGGCATTATGCCGCCCCCCCCCCGACGGGTAATGGGCCCGGCCCGGAACCGTAGACGGCCCAATTGGCCGGTTCCTATTACCCATCGGGGGGGGGCTCTGCTGAGGTTGCCCGGAAGTTTTATCTTCTAATAAAGTTTTTCAGCCAGAGTTGAAAGTAAAGGCTCATCATGGATTAGTGTGAAAACTCATATCCACAGATGCCTAAACATTGAGGATTGAACGCGGCAATCACATCCCAATCACATTAATCCACGAAGAGCCAAAATAAATTAATTTGCTCTGATCCCCTAAAGCCCCAATTTAAGGTATGAATATGAAAGATGATAAACATTTTTTCCTAAGAGAAGCCTGGACATACAATCCAGATGGCCCCCGTTTCCTACGGGCAGATGCGGACACCGGTTTTGAGACAAAAACCCTGCACACCGGATTCCACCCCCTGGATAGCAAAGCTGACTTTTCATCCTTTACACCCCCCATGGTTCAGTCGGTGACCTTTCCCTATGACACCTTTGAACAAATCCCCTGCCCGGTGTATGGGCGAACCCAGACCCCCACCAACCGTGTTCTGGAGCAGCGACTGGCCGCCATCGAAGGGGGAGAAGCCTGTTTAACCGCCGGTTCTGGCTCCCAGGCCCTTTTTAACCTCATTTTCACCATTGCCCGTCCCGGGGACAACATTGTCACCTCACTCAATATCTTTGGAGAAGGCTATAAACAGGCCACTGATATTTTTCCCAAACGCTGCAACATCAATTTTAAGTTTGTGGAAAATCCAGCAGATCCCGCCTCCTGGGATGCACAGATTGACGATAAAACCAAGTTGGTGTGGATCGAAACCCCCAGTAATCCCACCCTTTTTATTACTGATTTAAAGGCCGTCACCGATGTGGCCCATGCCAAAAAAGTCCCAGTGTGCGTGGATAACACCACCTGCACGGCAGCCCTGCAACGGCCCATGGATTTTGGGGTGGACATTGTGATTCTCTCCATTTCCAAATTTATTTCAGGGAATGGCTCCATACTGGGAGGTGCCGTTGTGGGCCCTGAAGAACTCATCGAGGATATCCGCTGGAACACCACAGAATTTGTGGGCTCCATCATGCAGCCCACCGAGGCCTGGATGACCCTGCAGTACATTGAAACTCTGGGGATGAGAATGGAAAAGCACAGCAGTAACGCCCAGCGAGTGGCAGAATTCCTGGAATCCCATGCCAATGTCACCCATGTCAACTATTCGGGATTAAAAAGCCATCCCCAGCATAAACTTGCCTGCGATCAAATGAAAGCCCATGGGGGACTCATGTCCTTTGTGGTTAAAAACGGCATGGACGGTGCCGCAACGGTGATGAATCATCTTAAACTGGTGGTTCATGCCGTCACCTTTGGCACCAGCCGCACCATCTGCATGCATCCCCCCACCATCACCCATGAACACATGACAAAACAAGAACGAGAAAGCGTAGGGATTGATGACGGCCTCATTCGCCTCTCCGTGGGGATTGAAACCCCGGAAGATATCATTGCCGATTTGGAACAGGCCTTGAATCTATTGTAAAAAATTAAAATCTTGTTTTTGCCCGCAAAAACCGAACAAAGACCATTTTTATATTCCGTCCAGAAATAAAACAGTGTAAGGTATGTTAAACTTTTTCTGGAGGACAGTTGCATGAACAAAACCTGGCAGTTTAACCGCATGGAAGTTGCAGGCTCCCTGGGAGATCTGGGAACCCTTTTACCCATCTCCCTTGGGATGATACTTGCCAATGGACTGGATCCCACAGGGACATTCATGACCATCGGTCTTTTTTTTATCTTTTCAGGTATCTATTATAAGGTCACGGTACCGGTACAACCCATGAAGGTAATTGGAGCCTATGCCATTGCCACGGGTATGACCGCCCCCCAGATTTCAGCGTCTGTTTTTCTGGTGGGGTGCTTTCTGCTCATCATCGGCGGCACCGGTACCATTACACTCATTGGAAAATATATTACCAAACCCGTGGTCCGGGGGGTTCAGCTATCCACAGGCATCCTTCTCATGGCAGAGGGGGTAAGATTCATAGTGGGCACCTCAAAATTTCAGCTGCTAAAAGCCAGTGCCGAACCCTGGCTTTCCCTTCAACATTTGGGGCCATTACCCATTGGCATTGTTCTGGGCCTTGTAGGAGGGTTTCTCACCCTACTGTTTCTGGAAAACAAAAAATTCCCCGCAGGATTGCTGGTGATCATCGGCGGGTTACTGCTGGGGGTGTTGCTGGGAGATATAGACCTCTTCAATTCCCTTTCTCTGGGAATTCATCTCCCTTCCTTTTTGCCCCACGGACTACCCTCCCAGGTAGATTTCTCCTTTGCCCTCATGGCCCTTGTGCTGCCCCAGATTCCCATGACCCTTGGAAATGCCGTCATTGCCTACGCAGATCTTTCCGAGGATTATTTTGGCGAAAAATCAAAAAAAGTGACTTACAGGGCGGCCTGCATTTCAATGGCTCTTGCCAACTTTGCTTCATTCTTCATGGGGGGAATGCCCCTTTGCCACGGTGCCGGAGGCCTTGCTGCCCATTATCGCTTTGGTGCCAGAAGCGCAGGCTCTAATTTAATCATCGGCGGATTTTTCGTAATTCTGACCCTTTTATTGGGTTCTGGGCTCATTGTACTTCTTCACCTCATTCCCATGGCCATCCTGGGGGTTCTTTTGCTGTTTGCCGGAAGTCAACTGGCCTTAACCATAATGGATTTAAAAGAGAGAAAAGAGTTCTTTGTGGCCATGATAATCATGGGCATCACCCTTGCCTCCAATCTTGCTGCGGGATTCATGGTGGGAATTCTTGTTCATTGGATTCTGAAATCCGATAAAATGTCAATATGATCTCCACAAATTGGGCCATTTTTAAAAAGGGAAAATACCCGCATGGAGGAAAACCAAAAAGCTGAAAAAAAACTGATAGAGGAAAAAACCGTTGCGGACAGCATGGCACTGGATTCAATGCTTTCAAAAATGTCAATCCCCCCCATGCCCGCCAACAGATTACAAATTCTTTCAATTGTCCGGCAAAACAACGACAAAATAGACATTGCCCCCTTAACCAGACTGCTGGCAGTTGATCCCGGTCTTTTTGCCATGATTTTGAAGTTGGCCAACTCCTCCTATTACAGGGGAGTTGAAAAAATCAACAGTTTAAGATGTGCGGTCACCCGTATTGGCCTGACAACCACAGTGAATGCAATTGCATTCTTCTGCGTTCAAAACACATTGCCAACATTTCCAACATTTAAAGACTTCTCATCGGAAACGTATTGGAAATTTTCCTGGGTCTGTGCCATTGCGGCAAGGCGTCTTGGTCACCCGAATCTGGGAATAAAGGTGCTTCCTGGAGAACTTTACATGGCCGGGCTTCTTCATGGCATCGGCAAGCTGATGATGGCCACCCACTATCCTGGTGATTTTGAAAAATGCCTTGTAAAGGCAGCAAAGACAAACCAACCGTTGCACAAAATAGAACAGGAAATATTCGGAACCGTGGATGGTTTTTTGGCATCAAAAATCATGAAGTTCTGGAATCTCCCGGACAATATCTGCACTGGGGTGGCATTTTACCAGATACCCGAACTGGCACCACCTGAATACAGAGAAATTGCAGGTCTAATACAATTTGCTTTCATGATCACAGCAGACATGGGAATAGGCACCAATGGAGACCCTTTTAAAATGGATCTTTCCGCCACCTATATCGCAGGGCAGTCTCATCTTGCACTTTCCAGAGAATCGGTTCAGATGGATCTTGTGAAAGAACTAAAGGAAACCGTAAGACAAAAGTCTCAAAGCATGGCCGGGGTTACATATCAGGATGGAAAAAAGGCTTCCGACACCGATGTTAATAAAAATGATTGTTCAGATGAACCTCTCCCTTGTGACCCGTCCCATCCAGATCCACCCCAGCAAAAATCATTTTTCAGGCTACGTTATTTTTTAAAAAAACTGATTTTTTAATCTTAGCGTCATGGCATCCCCCTTGCCAATTTTCGGATGCCATCCAGCAAGACGTTAAAGCTATGGGAGTGGCTTGAGCCATCTGTTTTCAAATAAGGCCCAATTGCTCTGGAACCGGAAACCTTCTGGTATTGTTTCCGTGTTAAATTTATTAACTCTTCTGCGGCATTGGCCAGGGAATCCGTGGCTGAAAATTTTCTTTTGGTTTGATTTTTTGCCAATCCACGAACCCCCAAACCCTCTTCAACCGCTTTTAAATCTCCCAAATAAAAACTTTCCAGTTCGTGGCAGGCAATTCTGACAATTGTGCTATCCTGCCTGCCGGTTTCCTTGATTTTACTCAACAAACTTTGTTTTATGATCATGCAGTTGCCTGAATCCTGGTCCCTCATCACCATAAACAACGAATCAGGGTGTTGCCAAAGCCTCATCCTGCGTTGGATCTGTTTTTCCAAATCCTGCTTTCCCTCAAAAACAATATATTTCACATACACATCATGCGGTAGAATACGGGGAAGAACCCCTTTAAGCATCTCCCTTGCCGACGGCTCTTCAAGCAGACAAACCAAATATTTCATTGGGGATCGATGCCTCCGAAAAAGCCTTGTTTCCATAAATACCCCATCTGGTCCCCATCGTTCATATAGGCACGGACCTGGTCATCATCAGAGGCACATTTGATAGTGGTGTAACCATTTTTCTTTTCAAGCCAGAAAACTTCATCAAGTTGCATGGCGTTGAGGAAATCCGGAGAGTGGGTTGAGACAAACACCTGCCCCCCTCTGTGGGTATAGGCCCGGAACTCTTCGGCCAGTTCCCATAATAACTTAGGGTACAGTTGATTTTCCGGCTCTTCCACACAAAGAAGCGGGTGGGGTTTAGGATCATAAAGCAATGTAAGATAGGCCAGCATTTTAATGGTACCGTCGGACACATACCGGGCCAGAAAAGGGTCAGTAAAAGAACCATCTTGAAATTTCAGTAAAACACGTCCCTCTTCCGTAATTTTTGAGTCCACATGGGTAATTCCTGGAACCCGGTGACGCAACAGCTCAATGATTTTATCAAAGATCTCTTTATGGTGTTGATACAGATATTGGATCACCAGGGAAAGGTTTTCTCCCTCACGGGAAAGATGGGGGGCGTATCCGGCCTCCTGTTCCGGCCTGGCCTTACTGATATGAAAATCGGAGATATGCCAATTTTCAATTAAGTTGCCCAGTGTCACCACCGCCGGAAACCGTTCAAACTGTGCCAACCCTTTAACAGCCAGAATGTCCGGGGATTTCAGGGTTTGATCCTCCCGTTTTAAATCATTGACATCGGTTATGGCATCCATCTCGTTGGTAACAGCAGAGCCCTTCCCATTGGCAAAATCAAGGAAATGCCAGGGCTTGCCTTTGCTGCCCCGCCGGTATTTTAAAATCTCTTTTGCGATGTATGCCCTGCCATCTTTTTCATCAATCTGTAGAAAATAGGTGATGAGCGGGGCATCGGGAGTTTCCCTGAATTTCAGCTCAATTTCAATGGGACCATTGCTGTCACGGCTTCTCACTTCCCGAAACCCACAGCTCCCACCCAGCTTCATAAGGGCGGTATTCACATTGCCGGTCAATGCATCCTTAAGAAAACCAAAGATACTAAAAACCGTACTTTTCCCAGTGCCATTGGCCCCGACAATCACACACAAGTTGGGGATATTGGCCATCCGGGTATCCTTAAAGGCTTTAAAATTTTTCAATCGGATGAATTCTATTTTCATTATTTAGTCCCCTTAAATGCTCCCCTAAGTGATCTACCACACTAAATGAAGACAAAAATACATATATGAAACAAGAAATACAAGGACTCTTTCCAGACAACGCAACTATCAATATTTCCCAACGCTATATTAGGCTTTCAAGTTTAGAATTTTTCAAGCACATCAATAAAAAAACGTCCTTGATTTTATGGTATCAAAGGACGTTTTCCTCTTCTCGTTAGATATAGTTTCTCAGACTTGCCACCACATGGGGCAATGGATATTCAAAACAGTCATGTAGGATGGACAATGAAAATTGGCGAATCACGAACTTTCTTTTAAACTGGGTCAATCCTGTATGGTGCACTTTTGCCTTCATGCACCATTGGCCAGCGCAAGTTCCGTAAGTTCCTCCGCCGGAATATGACACATAATATAATGGCCATTAT